>NZ_MZMO01000001.1:648826-973239 GCF_002240565.1 Clavibacter michiganensis subsp. insidiosus
CGATCGCCGCGAGGAGCGACGCCCAGACGGGCCAGTCGTACATGACCGCCGTGATGGCGAACGCGTAGCCGCCGATGGCCATGAAGCCGGCCTGGCCGAAGTTGAGCAGGCCCGTGAAGCCGAAGTGGATCACGAGGCCGACTGTCGCGAGCGCGTACGCCGCGGTGGTCGGCGAGAAGATCTCGCCGAGCGCCAGGAAGATGAAGTTGGAGTTCATGCGCGGCTAACCGATCCGATCTTTCCGACCCAGGATTCCCTGGGGCCTGATGAGCAGGATGACGATCATGACCACGAGCGCGGCCACGTACTTCATGTTCTCGGGCAGGACCATGGTGCTGACGTTGATGAAGACGCCGATCACGATCGAGCCGATGAGCGCGCCGAACGCCGTGCCGAGCCCGCCGAGGACGACGGCCGAGAAGACGAGCAGCAGGATGGACGCGCCCGTGTCCCAGCGCAGCGACTGGTAGTAGGCGATGAAGACGCCCGACAGGGCGGCGAGGGCCGCGCCGCCGATCCAGACCACGCGGATCACGCCCTCGACGTCGATGCCCGACGCCGCGGCGAGCGAGCGGTTGTCGGAGACGGCGCGGGTGGCCTTGCCGATCTTCGTGTAGAGCAGCACGTACGCGACCGCCAGGAGCAGCACGACCGAGACGACCGCGCCGGCGACGTCGGTGAACTTCAGGCTCACCGGCCCGACGACCAGGAACGGCGCCGGGCTGTTGGGGAGCGTCAGGCGGTCGGCGCCGAAGATGAACTGGAAGAGGTAGCGCAGGGCGAGGGACAGGCCGATGGTGACGATCATCAGCGGCACCAGCCCGAGGCGCCGCTTCCGCAGGGGCTTCCAGAGCGCCGCGTCCTGCGCGAACCCGAACGCCCCGCCGAGGATCACCGTGATGACGATCGCGAGCACCGGGTTCAGGCCGAGCACGTTGCTGAAGAGGTACGCCATGAGCGCGCCGACGGTGACCAGCTCGCCGTGCGCGAAGTTGTTGAGTCCCGTCGTGCCGTAGATGAGCGACAGGCCGATGGCCGCGAGGGCGAGCAGCAGGCCGAAGATCAGGCCCGTCACCACCTTGGGCCAGAAGATCTTCCAGAAGTTGTTCTGGGTGACGGCTTCCGCGGTGCCGGAGACCGCGCCGGTCTCGGTGTCCGGTGCGGCGGTCTCGCCGCCGGTGGAGGTGCCCGTGCCGGCACCGGCGCTGGCGCTCGGTGCGGGCGTGGATCCGGCCGCGCCTGCCGCCGCGCCGTCGGGCGAGAGGAAGAAGAAGGCGGGCACGTTCTTGTTGCCCGCGGCCACGTCGATCTCGCGGGGGCTCGAGCCCGCGCGGGGGACGCCCGCGCCCTCGGGGATCGTCGACGCGTCGACCTCGACCGTGAAGGAGCCCGGCGCGCTGAGGCCGACCTCGGCCTTGCCGTCCGCGCCGGTCGTGCCGGTGGCCTCGACGCCGCCGCCCGAGACCTTCACGGTGACGCCGGCGATGCCGGTCTTGTCGGCGTCCGCCCGGACCCACACGAGCAGGGACTGCTCGGCGGACGCCGGGTCGACCGCCTGCGGCGCCGCGCGGGGATCCGCGTGCGCAGCCGATGGGGCCGAGAGGAGAAGTGCGGTGCAGGCGAACGCCACCGCGAGAATCAGGGCCCACATGCGCTGCGCGCGTGCTCCGGCCGAACCAGTGGCTATCACTAGACCTCCATAGGGGGAGCCGTGCGAGGGGTAAGTCCGCACAGGCACCGCGACTACCGTCAGGACGACGTTGGTTGACAGTACGTGCTGATTATGTCCTGGATGTTTCGGGCGCGTACGGAGTGGAGGCGTGATATGCCGGGAATGCCGGTCGGTGCATCCCGTTAACATTGAGGCACCGGTTGCCGACGCGGTCCCCCGGGTACCCCATCCGCCTCTCATCCCCCTGGAGGGAACTTGGACCAGTCCGACCCGTTCGGCGTCATCGGCCTCACCTACGACGACGTCATGCTCCTTCCAGGGCACACCGACGTCATCCCGAGCGAGGCGGACACCACGTCCCGCCTCACGCGCAACATCAGCGTCGCCGCTCCGCTCCTCTCCTCCGCGATGGACACCGTCACCGAGGCCCGCATGGCCATCGCCATGGCGCGCCAGGGCGGGCTCGGGGTGATCCACCGCAACCTCTCCGTCGAGGACCAGGCCGCCTTCGTCGACAAGGTGAAGCGCAGCGAGTCGGGCATGATCACGAACCCGGTCACCACGCGTCCCGACGCGACGGTGGCCGAGGTGGACGCGCTCTGCGGCCAGTTCCGCGTCTCCGGCCTCCCGGTCGTCGAGCAGGACGGCACGCTCGTCGGCATCATCACGAACCGCGACATGCGCTTCGTGTCGCCGGTGCAGGCCGCCACCACGCTCGTGCGCGACGTCATGACGCGCACCCCGCTCATCACCGGCCGCGTCGGCATCGACCCCGACCACGCGATCGCGATCTTCGCGGAGCACAAGATCGAGAAGCTCCCGCTCGTGGACGAGGCGGGCAAGCTGCGCGGCCTCATCACCGTCAAGGACTTCGACAAGTCGGAGCAGTACCCGGACGCCACGAAGGACGCCGAGGGCCGCCTCCGCGTCGGCGCGGCCATCGGGTTCTTCGGCGACGCCTGGCAGCGCGCGCTCGCGCTCGTCGACGCGGGCGTCGACGTCATCGTCGTCGACACGGCCAACGGCGACAGCCAGGGCGTGCTCGACATCATCCGCCGCCTGAAGTCCGACCCCGCGACCTCGCACGTCGACGTCATCGGCGGCAACGTCGCCACCCGCTCGGGCGCGCAGGCGCTCATCGACGCGGGCGCGGACGCCATCAAGGTCGGCGTGGGGCCCGGGTCCATCTGCACCACGCGCGTCGTCGCCGGCGTCGGGGTGCCGCAGGTCACCGCGGTCTACGAGGCGTCGCTGGCCGCGCGCGCCGCGGGCATCCCCGTGATCGCCGACGGCGGCCTCCAGTACTCGGGCGACATCGCGAAGGCGCTCGTCGCCGGCGCCGACACGGTCATGCTCGGCAGCCTCCTCGCCGGCTGCGACGAGAGCCCCGGCGACCTCATGTTCGTGGGCGGCAAGCAGTTCAAGAGCTACCGGGGGATGGGGTCGCTCGGCGCCCTGCAGACCCGCGGCTCGAAGACCTCCTACTCGAAGGACCGCTACTTCCAGTCGGACGTCCCGAGCGACGACAAGCTCATCCCCGAGGGCATCGAGGGCCAGGTGCCCTACCGCGGATCCCTCGCGAACGTCGTGTACCAGCTCACCGGCGGCCTCCGGCAGTCGATGTTCTACGTGGGCGCGCGCACGGTCGGCGAGCTCAAGGACCGCGGGCGCTTCGTGCGCATCACGGCGGCCGGGCTCAAGGAGTCGCACCCGCACGACGTGCAGATGGTCGTCGAGGCGCCCAACTACCGGCGCTGATGCGGTGAGCCGCGCGTCTCCCGCGCGGTGACGACGAGGGGCCGGTGCCGTGCGCACCGGCTCCTCGTGCGTGCGGGCGCTCCCTCACAGGGCGCGGATCCGGACGCACGCCCGGCGGGTCGCGGCGCGACGCGTCCTCGGCGCCCGTCGCCCGCGACACTGCCCGCATGACACCGACCCCGCAGCCGTCCGCCGCCCCGACGCCCGTCGCCCCTCCGCTCGAGTCGGCGTCGCTCGGGCCGCCCGGGGTGGCGCTGATCCTCTCGGGCGCCTCGTCTGCGCCGCCCGCGGGGCGCATCGGCGAGGAGGAGCGCGCGGATGCGGCCGCCGTCGCCCGGGCGGAGGCGCGCGGCGAGCTGGTGCGGTTGCGGGCCGGGGTGCACGTTCGGCGCCCCGAGTGGGAGGCGGTGTCGGCGCGCGAACGGCACCTGCTGCGGATCCGCGCGCTCGCCCGCGTCGCGCTCGACCCGGTCGTGCTGGGCGGGGCGTCGGCGGCCGCCGTGCACGGGCTGCCGCGCCTCGACCCGTGGCCCGCGCTCGTGACGCTGCTCGAGGTGCCGGGGCTCCGGCCCGGTCGCCCCGCGGGCACGCGCGTCGTCCGCGATCCCTCGCACGGGCGGTCGCGTCTCGTGCTGGGGGCGGAGGGCGTTCGGCTGCCCGGGCTCGCGGCGACGGCGCTCGCCGCATCGCACGAGGCGGCGATGGCGGCGGTGCGGGGTGCCGCGCCGCGCGGCCCGGGGTGGTACGCGCACGGTCTGGTCGCGCTCGACCACGCGCTCGCGCCGACGCGCTCGTCGCCGGTGACACGCGCAGACCTCGATCGGGAGCGGGGGATCCGCGGGCCGGGGCCCTGGAGCCGGCGCGCGGAGCTGCTCGTCCGGGCAGCGGACGGCGCCGCACGCTGCCCGCTGGAGTCCGTCGCGCGCGGCGTCGCGCACGAGGTCGGGCTCGCCCCGCCCGCCGTGGGAGTGGCGGTCGGAGGCCATGGGCGGCTCGCGCTGGCCTGGGCGGTCGAGCGGGTGGGGGTCCGGATCGTCGGGGGGGGTCCGTGGGTCGCGTCGCGCCCGGGGCCGATGCCGACACCGTCCACGCCGGTCAGCGAGAGGCAGGCCGCTGGCGCGTGGTGGTCGCGGGGGAGGGGGACGTGCTGGGCGCGGGGCGGCTGCGCGCGCTCCTGCTGCACGCGGGCCTCGAGCCCGAGCGGCGCGCGGCGCATGCCCGCCCGGAGGCGACCGCGGATCCGGGCGACGGCCGGTCGCGCAGGAGCCCGCCGCTAGGCTGTGCGGGTGAGTGATGTAGAGATCGGCCGCGCCAAGCGGGCCCGCCGTGTGTACGCGTTCGACGACATCGCCATCGTCCCGTCCCGGCGCACGCGCGACCCGCAGGACGTCTCGGTCTCGTGGTCCATCGACGCGTACCAGTTCGAGATCCCGTTCCTCGCCGCGCCCATGGACTCGGTCGTCTCTCCGGCGACGGCCATCGCGATGGGGCGCTTCGGCGGCCTCGGCGTCCTCGACCTCGAGGGCCTCTGGACCCGGTACGAGCACCCCGAGCGCCTGCTCGAGGAGATCCGGTCGCTGCCGCCCGAGTCGGCCACCGCCCGCATGCAGCAGATCTACTCCGAGCCGATCAAGCCGGAGCTCATCACGGCGCGCATCGCGGAGATCCGCGCGGCCGGCGTCGTCGTCGCCGCGGCCCTCTCGCCCCAGCGCACCGCCGACCACTACGAGACCGTGGTCGCCGCCGGCGTCGACCTCTTCGTCA
This sequence comes from Clavibacter michiganensis subsp. insidiosus, assembly GCF_002240565.1. Lineage (GTDB taxonomy): Bacteria > Actinomycetota > Actinomycetes > Actinomycetales > Microbacteriaceae > Clavibacter > Clavibacter insidiosus. The sequence goes on from NZ_MZMO01000001.1 coordinate 654,021, forward strand.
TCCGCGGCACCACCGTCTCGGCCGAGCACGTCTCCAAGGGCGCGGCCCCGCTCAACCTCAAGAAGTTCATCTACGAGCTCGACGTCCCCGTCATCGTCGGCGGAGCGGCCACCTACACGGCCGCCCTGCACCTCATGCGCACGGGCGCGGCGGGCGTGCTCGTCGGCTTCGGCGGGGGAGCGGCGTCCACGACGCGCTCGACCCTCGGGATCCATGCGCCCATGGCCACGGCGCTCTCGGACGTCGCGGGAGCCCGCCGCGACTACATGGACGAGTCCGGCGGCCGCTACGTGCACGTCATTGCCGACGGCGGCCTCGGCAGCTCGGGCGACATCGTCAAGGCCATCGCGGTCGGCGCCGACGCGGTCATGCTCGGCTCCACGCTCGCCCGCGCCACGGACGCGCCCGGCCAGGGCTTCCACTGGGGCGCCGAGGCGCACCACTCCGAGCTGCCCCGCGGCCACCGCGTGCGCGTCGACCAGGTCGCGCCGCTCGAGCAGATCCTCTACGGCCCGTCCACCACGGCCGACGGCAGCGCCAACCTGGTCGGCGCCCTGCGCCGGGCCATGGCCACCACCGGCTACTCCGACCTCAAGGAGTTCCAGCGCGTCGAGGTCGTCGTCGCGCCGTACGGCAAGTAGTCCGCGCCGGCCACCCGGTCGGGCCCGTCCCGCGCCGAGCGGACCGGGAACATGCGGGGCGCGGCCCGCGTTGTGAACCACAGGAAGAGGGAGGTGCGCGCATGGCGGAGGTCCGTCGCGTCAAGCTGCCGGGTGTCGGCGTGCTGCACACCTTCATCACCGACGACGGGGGCAAGGTCGGCGTCATCGCCCACCGCTCCGGCCACAGCGACCTGATCACCTTCTCCGAGGAGCAGGACGGGCCCGACACCCAGAAGGTGTCGCTCCGCCTCAGCGAGGACGAGGCGCACACGCTGGCCGAGCTCCTCGGCGGCACGCGCATCACCGAGTCCCTCGACAAGCTCGACCAGATCCCGGGCCTCAGCATCGACTGGTTCACGGTCGACTACGACGACCACATCGCCGGCCAGGCGCTCGGCAACCTCGCATCGCGCGGCGTCGTCGGCCTCACCGTCGTGGCGGTCGTGCGCGGCGAGTCCGCGAACCCCGCGCCGTCCGACGACTTCACCGTCTATCCGGGCGACACGCTCGTCGTCGCCGGATCCCCCGAGAAGGTCGCCAAGGCCTTCGCGTTCTACCGGACGGGCGAGTTCCCGCACCGCCCCGCGCCCGGCTCCGCGCCGGACGGAGGGTAGCGGGTGCACCACGGCCTCGACCTCATCGTCCTCGGCCTGCTGTTCGTCCTCGCCTACGCGTTCGGCCAGCTCGGCAAGCGCATCGGCCTGCCCGCGATCCCCATCTACATGCTCGTCGGGCTCCTCGCGAGCCCGAGCGTCGACTGGTTCCCGCTCGACTTCGCGTCGGGCGACATCGAGCTCATCGCGGTCTTCGGCCTGATCCTCCTGCTCTTCAACCTCGGCCTGGAGTTCGACCAGGACGAGTTCTTCGGCAACGCCGGCAAGCTCATCATCTCGGGCGGCTCGTACGTGCTCATCAACATGGGCGTCGGGTTCGCGTTCGGGTTCGCCCTCGGCTGGGGCAGCCGCGAGGCCCTCATCATCGCGGGCATGACGGCGACGTCGTCGAGCGCCATCGTCACCAAGCTGCTCATCGAGCTGAACCGCCTGGCCAACGACGAGACGCCCATGATCCTGGGCGTCACCGTGGTCGAGGACATCTTCATCGCCGTCTACCTCGCCATCGTGTCCGTCGTGCTGAGCGGCGAGACCGAGCCGTGGGCGGTGGTCGGGCAGCTCGCGGTGTCGTTCGCCTTCCTCGTGGTGATGTTCACGGTCGCGCGCAAGGGCGGGGCGTTCGTCTCACGGTTCATGCGCACGCGCGACGTCGAGCTGTTCACCGTCCTGTTCTTCGGGCTCGCGATCCTGTTCGGCGGCATCGGCGAGGTGCTCGGCGTCACCGACGCGATCGGCGCCTTCCTCATCGGCCTCGTGCTCGGCGCGACGCGCGTGCGCAACCGCATCGAGCAGATCGCCATCCCGTTGCGCGACGTCTTCGGCGCGTTCTTCTTCCTCAACTTCGGCCTGGCGCTGGATCCCGGCGAGTTCCCCACCGTCGTCGTCCCGGTGCTCCTCGCCGTGCTCATGACGGTCGTGCTCAACATCATCGCCGGGCAGTTCGTCGCGTGGCTCAACGGGCACGGCGCGCAGGCCGGCATCAACGCGGCCTTCATCCTGCAGAACCGCGGCGAGTTCGCGCTCATCCTCGCGACTCTCTCGCTGTCGGCAGGGCTCGACGAGCGGATCCAGCCGTTCGCGGGCCTGTACGTGCTGGTGATGGCGATCATGGGGCCGCTCCTCGCCGCGAACTCGGTGCGCATCGGGACGGCCGTGCTGCCCACGCGGTACCGCTCGGCCACGAAGCGCGCGGCCGAGAAGGCCGAGCGCGACGCGGAGCGGGCCGGCGCGCTCGCCCTGTTCGAGGCGGCGGAGCGCGGCGCGCAGGTGCCCGGCGACGCCTACGACGACGGCTCGGCCGTGGCGGGATCGCGCCCGGGCATCGCGGCGCGCGGCACGCCGCCGGGCACCGGCCCCGAGGCCGAGGGCGCCGCCGCCGCTCGGCGGGGCACCGACGAGGACGCCACCGACGACGCGGGGTCCGCGCGGCCCACGCCCGACCGCCGAGCCGAGCAGGCCGGCCAGCAGTCCGACCACGACACCTGGACCCCACCCACCCGCGAACGGGAACCCGACTACTGATGACCCACGCACCCGACCCCCGCTCCGACGCCGTACCGCGTCCCGACGCCGCGACCGCGGGATCCGGCCCGGGCGGATCCGACGCCGCCGGCCCCACCGTCGGCCAGGTCGCCCGCCGCCCGCGCTCGCTCGCGCTGCTCGCGCTCGCGCTCGTCATCGCCGCGGGATTCGCGGCGCTCGGCCAGTGGCAGCTCGCGCGCGCGGTCGAGTCGGGCGTCGTCATCGAGCGCGACACCGAGACGGCCCTCCCGCTCGGCACGCTGGTCGAGCCGCAGGGCTACGTCACCGACACGTCCGCCGGCCACATGGTCACGGTCGCGGGCTCGCTCGTCCCCGGCGACTTCGTCGTCGTCTCGGACCGCCTCAACGCCAGCCGCACCGGCGCGTGGGTCGTCGGCCACCTCGCGATCACGGACGACGGCTCCGCGGATCCGGCGCCCGACGCGCTGCCCGCCAGCGTGCCGGTCGCGCTCGGCTGGACCGCGACCGACGACGAGGCGGCGGCCGTCGCGGCGCAGCTGGACGCGGGCGACGGATCCCCGACGGGGAGCCAGGAGATCGTCGGCCGCTTCCTCCCGAGCGAGCAGCCCGAGCCCGCGGGGGAGGGCCAGGACCCCCAGCGCATGACCCGGCTCAGCACGGCGGCGCTCGTCAACCTGTGGCCGGGCGACGTGGGCGACGTCTACAACGGCTTCATCGTCGCGTCGACCCCGATCGCCGGCCTCATGGCGATCGACTCCCCGCCGCCGAGCGAGGCCGTGCAGCTCAACTGGCTCAACATCTTCTACGCGGCCGAGTGGGCGGTCTTCGCGATCTTCGCGATCGTCATCTGGTACCGCACCGTCCGCGACACCTGGACCCGCGAGCAGCCCGGCTACCGCGAGGACGAGGACGACGACGAGGACGACGACGACCCGCTCCCCGAGGGGGGTCGCGACCACGCCGTCGGCGCTCCCCGGCGCGGGAGCCGCGCAGACGCCGACCGGTAGGATCCACGAATGGCCTACGGACTCAAGCGCTCCGACGTCCCGCAGATCCGGAGGGTCCTCGGCTTCTACCGCGTCATGGCGTTCATCACCGGCGCGTTCCTCCTCCTCCTCGTCGTGGAGATGGGCATCAAGTACCTGCCCGGCTTCCAGTTCGTCGACGGATCGCTGCAGTACCTCGCCGGCGCGGGCTACGAGCTCGAGCTGAACGGCCCGTCCGGGCTCCTCGCGCTCTCGCCCGCGGACACGCTCACGGGCACGAACCTGAGCCTCCTGATCCAGATCGTCCACGGCAACATCTACGTGGTCTACCTCATCAGCGACTTCCTGCTCTGGCAGAAGATGCGCTGGTCGTTCACCCGCTTCATCCTCATCGCCGCGGGCGGCGTGGTGCCGTTCCTCTCCTTCATCGTCGAGGCGCGCATCGCCCGCCGGGTGCGGGAGACCATCGCGGAGCTCGAGGCGCCCCGCCGGAAGGCCCCCGCCGCCGACGACCGCGACGACGCGGATCCCCGACCCATCGACCCGACCACCACCACGGAGGCCACCACTTGAGCGTCGACAACCCCACGAACCAGCGCCCCGTCCTCGTCGTCGACTTCGGCGCCCAGTACGCGCAGCTGATCGCCCGCCGCGTCCGCGAGGCCAACGTCTACTCGGAGATCGTGCCGTCCACGATCACCGCCGAGGAGATCCGCGCGAAGGACCCGTCCGGCATCGTCCTGAGCGGCGGCCCGTCCAGCGTCTACGAGGAGGGCTCGCCCGGCCTCGACGAGGGCATCCTCGACCTCGGCGTCCCCGTGCTCGGCATCTGCTACGGCTTCCAGGTCATGGCCCGCGCGCTGGGCGGCGAGGTCGCGCACACCGGTGCCCGCGAGTACGGATCCACCGCCGTCACGCTCACGCCCGGCAGCACCCTGCTCGACGGCCAGCCCGACGACCAGACCGTGTGGATGAGCCACGGCGACTCCGTGTCGAAGGCTCCCGCGGGCTTCGAGGTGCTCGCATCGAGCGCCTCCACGCCGGTCGCCGCGTTCGCGAGCGACGAGCGCCGCCTCTACGGCGTGCAGTGGCACCCCGAGGTCAAGCACTCCGCCCACGGCCAGGCCGTGCTCGAGAACTTCCTGCACCGCGCCGCGGGCATCCCCGGCGACTGGAACAGCGGCAACGTCATCGCCGAGCAGGTCGAGCGGATCCGTGCCCAGGTCGGCGACGCCCGCGTCATCTGCGGCCTCTCCGGCGGCGTCGACTCCGCGGTCGCCGCGGCCATCGTGCACCGCGCGGTCGGCGACCAGCTCACCTGCGTCTTCGTCGACCACGGCCTCCTCCGCCAGGACGAGCGCCGCCAGGTCGAGGAGGACTACGTGGCCGCCACGGGCGTCCGCCTCGTCACGGTCGACGCGGCCGACCAGTTCCTCGACGGCCTCGCGGGCGTCACGGATCCCGAGGCCAAGCGCAAGATCATCGGCCGCGAGTTCATCCGGTCGTTCGAGGGCGCCGCGGAGGCGCTCGTGCTCGAGGCGAAGGCCGACGGCGAGCCGATCCGCTTCCTCGTGCAGGGCACGCTCTACCCGGACGTGGTGGAGTCGGGCGGCGGCACGGGCACCGCGAACATCAAGAGCCACCACAACGTCGGCGGCCTCCCGGAGGACCTCAAGTTCGAGCTCGTCGAGCCGCTCCGCACGCTGTTCAAGGACGAGGTGCGCGCCATCGGCCGCGAGCTCGGCCTGCCCGAGGTCATCGTGGGCCGCCAGCCGTTCCCCGGCCCCGGCCTCGGGATCCGCATCGTCGGCGAGGTCACGGCCGAGCGACTCGAGCTGCTGCGCAAGGCCGACGCCATCGCCCGCGCCGAGCTCACGGCAGCGGGCCTCGACGGCGAGATCTGGCAGTGCCCCGTCGTGCTGCTCGCGGACGTCCGCTCGGTCGGCGTGCAGGGCGACGGCCGCACCTACGGGCACCCCATCGTGCTGCGCCCCGTGTCCAGCGAGGACGCGATGACCGCGGACTGGACCCGCCTCCCGTACGACGTGCTCGCGCGCATCTCGAACCGCATCACGAACGAGGTCGACGGGGTGAACCGCGTCGTGCTCGACGTCACGTCGAAGCCGCCGGGCACCATCGAGTGGGAGTGATCCTCCCGCCGGCGCCCCGGCGCTGACACGACGAAGGCCGCTCCCCTCGGGGAGCGGCCTTCGTCGTGCTGCCGGTCCGCGGTGCTGCGCCGCGGACCCGCTGTGGTGCTAGTTGTTGCCGCGCAGGATCGCGAAGAGGCGGAGCAGCTCGACGTACAGCCACACGATGGTGACCACGAGGCCGAACGCCGCGGTCCAGCCGTAGCGGCGCGGGGCGCCGGAGCGGACGCCGCGCTGGATGAAGTCGAAGTCGAGGACGAGGGAGTACGAGGCCAGCACGACCGCGAGCAGGCCCAAGACGACGCCGAGCGGGATGCCGAAGATCACGACGTCGCGCATGCCATACGGGCTCTGGATGGCGCCGAACGCGATGAGGGCGAAGTTCACCAGCGAGAACAGCGCGTATCCGATCATCGCGATCATGAAGATCTTGGTCGCCTTCGCGGACGCCCGGACCTTGCCGCTGCGGAACAGGATCAGCACGGTCGCGAAGACCGCGGCGGTGCCGAGCAGGGCCTGCGTGGCGACACCGGGCGCGATGCCCTCGAAGATGCGGGAGATGCCGCCGACGAGCAGCCCCTCGAACGCCGCGTAGGCGACGATGAGCGGGACGGACGGCTCCTTCTTGAAGGAGTTGACGAGGCCGAGCACGAGGCCGCCGATGGCGCCGAGCATGGCGAGGGGGAGGGCGAGCGGGCCGGAGAGCCACGCGACGGCGCCGAGGACGACGACGATCGCGAGCAGGCTGACCGTCTTGACGGTCGTGTCCTCGAAGGACATGCGGTCGGTCTCGAGCGGCGTCGCCGACGGGCGGTCATAGAGCTCGTCGAGGCTCTCCGGGGTCACATCCCTCGTGGGCGTCGCTCCCCGGCCGTTGAAGACCGGGTTGTTGGAGAACGTGGGGTTGGCCATGGTCCTTCTACTCTCAATGGTGGTTGAACGTGATTGACGACCAATTTAGCTGGCCAGGCTGGGAGACCACTCGCGTGGGCCGTGCATTTCCTCAGATGAGTACGCGCTCGCCGTCCACCCGGCGCCTGTAGCGTGCCCGGCGTGGATCACGCCCCTCGCCCTCGCCCCCTCGTCATCGCCCATCGCGGAGCCAGCGGCTACCGCCCCGAGCACGCCGCCGCCGCCGTGCGTCTCGGCTTCGCTCAGGGCGCGGACGCCGTCGAACCCGACCTCGTCGCCTCGTCCGACGGGGTGCTCGTCATCCGGCACGAGAACGAGCTGTCGGGCACGACCGACGTCGCCGACCGCCCGGAGTTCGCCGACCGCCGTGCCACGCGCGTCGTCGACGGCGTCGAGCGCACGGGCTGGTTCACCGAGGACATGACGTGGGCCGAGATCCGCACGCTGCGCTGCCGGGAGCGGATCCCCGCGGCCCGGCAGGACAGCGCTACCCACGACGACCAGGAGACCGTGCTCTCCCTGCCCGACCTGCTGCGGATCATCGACCAGGAGTCGGCACGCCACGGCCGCCCGCTCGGCATGGTCGCGGAGATCAAGCACGCCACGCACTTCGCCGCGCTCGGGATGCCGCTCGACGAGCTGCTCGCGCGCGACCTCCGCGAGCACGGCTGGGCGGAGGACGCCTCGCGCCTCACGATCGAGTCCTTCGAGCGGACCGCGCTCCTGGGCGTCCGGGCGCACGGCATCGCGGCGCGGCTGGTGTACCTCCTCGAGGGGCGCGGCGCGGCGATCGACGAGGTCGCGCGTCACGGCGACTCGGCCGTCACGTTCGAGGAGCAGCTGACCGACGCCGGGCTGGCGGCGCTCGCCGCCGAGGTGGACGGGATCAGCGTGGGCCTCGAGCGCATCTGCCCTGCCGCGGGATTCGGCGCTGGCTCCGGGTCGGGGTCTGGCTCCGGGTCTGGCTCCGGTTCGGGGTCTGGCTCCGTGGGCGAGGCAGCTCCCGTCTCCGACCTGGTCCGCCGCGCGCACGACGCCGGGCTCTCGGTCTTCACCTGGACGCTCCGTCCCGAGAACGCGTTCCTGCCCCGGCCCCTCCGCGGCCCCGGTCCGAAGTCCGCGCACGGCGACTTCCGCACGCACTGGGGACGGCTCCTCGACGCGGGCGTCGACGGCGTCTTCGCCGACCACCCGGATCTCGCGGTCCGGCTCGTGGAGGAGCGGGCGGCCGCCGTGGGGCGGTAGCGCGCGAGCCGCGGCCGGCCCGGGCCGCGCGGCCTGCGCGGCCTGCGCGGCCTGCGCGGCCAGCGCGGCCGCTGGACATCCAGCCCGGCCTGCCGCGCCCGGGCACCCGGTCGTGCGTCGGGGGCAGCGCCTAGGATCGATGCCGACATGAGTGCCGACCCCGCCGCCCTTCGCCCCTCCAGCACGCCGATCATCCTCGACGGCCGGTCGGGCGCCGACGGAGGGGCGGGAGCCCCGGCGGATCCGCTCCTCGAGGGCCTCAACCCGGAGCAGCGCGAGGCCGTCGTGTACCGGGGTCCCGCCCTGCTGATCGTGGCGGGCGCCGGATCCGGCAAGACGCGTGTGCTGACGCACCGCATCGCGAGCCTCATCGAGTCCCGGGAGGCGTGGCCGAGCCAGATCCTCGCCATCACCTTCACGAACAAGGCCGCCGCCGAGATGCGCGAGCGCGTCGAGTCGCTGCTCGGGCAGGCATCCGAGGGCATGTGGATCTCGACGTTCCACTCCGCGTGCGTGCGCATCCTCCGACGCGAGGCGGAGGCGTTCGGCTTCACGCAGAACTTCACCATCTACGACTCCGCGGACAGCCGCGTGCTCATCAAGCGGATCATCAAGCAGCTCGACGCGGACACGCTCGGCTTCACCGTCTCGTCGGTGTCCGGCCGCATCTCGAAGCTCAAGAACGAGCTGTCGGACGCGGACACGTTCGCGCGCACGGCCAACTTCAATGACCCGGCCGAGGCCATGTTCGTGGAGATCTTCCGGCAGTACACGCGCTCGCTCGCCTCCGCCAACGCGTTCGACTTCGACGACCTCATCGGGCAGACCGTCTACCTCTTCCGCGCGTTCCCCAAGGTCGCGGCGCTCTACCAGCGGCGCTTCCGGCACGTGCTGGTGGACGAGTACCAGGACACGAACCACGCGCAGTACTCGCTCATCCGCGAGCTCACCCGCGCCGTGGCCCCGGAGGACGTGCCCGTCGACACGCGCATGTCCACGAACGGCATGGGCGGGATCGACGGGGCGTCGCTCACCGTGGTGGGCGACAGCGACCAGTCCATCTACGCGTTCCGCGGGGCCGACATCCGCAACATCACCGAGTTCGAGCGCGACTTCCCGCAGTCGAAGGTCGTGCTCCTCGAGCAGAACTACCGGTCGACCCAGAACATCCTCACCGCCGCCAACGCCGTCATCTCGAACAACTTCGACCGCAAGGACAAGAAGCTGTGGACGTCCATCGGCGACGGCGACAAGATCATCGGCTTCACCGGGTACTCGGGCCACGACGAGGCGCAGTTCGTCGCCGACGAGATCCAGAAGCTCCACGAGGAGGGCACCGCCTACTCCGAGATCGCCGTCTTCTACCGCACCAACGCGCAGACGCGCGCGCTCGAGGAGATCCTCATCCGCTCGGCCGTCCCCTACCGGATCATGGGCGGCACGAAGTTCTACGAGCGGGCCGAGATCAAGGACGCCATGGCGTACCTAGTCGCCGTGGCGAACCCCGCGGACGTGCTGGCACTCCGGCGCATCCTCAACACCCCGAAGCGGGGCATCGGCCCCGCCACGGAGACGGCCCTGGCCAACTTCGCGGAGTCGCACGGCGTGACCTTCCGCGAGGCCATGCGCCGCGCGTCTGAGCTGGGTCTCGGGCCCAAGGTGACGCAGGCGATCCTCACGCTCTCGCGCATGCTCGACGAGGTGGCGCTGCTGCTGGGCCCCGACCGCCCGGAGGGGCGCACCTCCGTGGGCGACCTGGTGACCACGCTGCTCGAGAAGAGCGGCCTGGTGCAGGCGCTGCGGGCGAGCAAGGACGCGCAGGACGAAGCACGCGCCGAGAACGTCGAGGAGCTCGTCGCCGTGACGAAGGAGTTCTCGCGCAACAACCCCGAGGGCCAGCTGGTCGACTTCCTCACGGAGGTCTCGCTCGTCGCCGCGGCGGACGAGCTCGACGACTCGAGCGGCACCGTGTCCCTCATGACCCTCCACACGGCGAAGGGCCTCGAGTACGACTCGGTGTTCCTCACCGGCGTCGAGGAGGATCTGCTGCCGCACCGCATGTCGGCCAACGAGCCCGGCGGGCCGGCGGAGGAGCGCCGCCTGTTCTACGTCGGCATCACGCGCGCCCGCCGGCGCCTGTTCATCTCCCTGGCCATGACCCGGGCCCAGTTCGGCGAGGTGAACGTCGCGATGCCCAGCCGGTACCTGCAGGAGATCCCGGCGGAGCTCATCGACTGGAAGCAGTCGCCCGGGATGGCCACGTCGCGCGGTGGCACCCAACCCCGCGCTCTCAACGCCCGGCGCGAGGGGGGCGGGTACGGCGGTCGATCCCGGTCCTCGAGCGGCTTCGAGGATCCGGCCCTGCCGCCGCCCCCGCGCCCCAAGACCCAGTGGGCCAACACGGTCACCGGCCAGGTGCGCGACAACGGCGACCTCGAGCTCGCGTTCGGCGACCGCATCCGTCACACCGACTTCGGCGACGGCCGCGTCACGGGCGTCACGGGCGAGGGGCGCAAGCGCATCGCCGAGGTGCAGTTCGACGGACCGGCGGGCCGCAAGCGCCTGCTCATCAAGATCGCGCCCATCGAGAAGCTCTAGCGGCACCCCGTCGGCGGCCGGCGCGCCGGATGCCGACCCCCGCGGCGCCGAGCGCACCTGCCGCCGCCGCTGCGCATGCGAGCCGATGGGCGTCCAGCCGCTGCGTGCCACCGGATCCCGGCACGTCGATCCCCGGCGCACCGCCCGTCATCGCGAGCTGAGCGCGGGCGGGCGGTGCGGGGACCTCGGCGGCGGGGGAAGGACCGGCGTGGAACGTCTCGCCCGCGTGCGCCACGTGATCGGCGAACGGCGCGATGGCGGCCCCGTCGGCCTCCCCCGCGGGGCGGCCCGAGCTGTCGAGGACAGCGACGTACCAGCCGGGCGAGGTCACGCGCATGCAGGGCGTGGTCACGTCGCCGTCCCCGGTGAGGACGACCTGGGACGCGAGCCCGCCCGCGCCACCGTCCTCCCCGACGACCACGGGCTCCCCGTCGGCGGGCGCGGTCGCGAACGGCCCCACGATGCGGACGTGCACGGGGACGGGGCCGGCCCCGACGAACGACGTGGTGTGCAGCGTGTCCGTCTGGCATCCGCCCGTCGTGATCTCCGAGGATCCGATGGTCGTCGTGATCCGCGGCGGCTGCGGCACCTGCGTCGTCTCGGTGGCGGCGCCGAAGGTCGACCGCCAGGGCAGCACCCGCGCGCGCCCGTCCGCGGCGGCGGTGTCATCGGGCGAGATGGACTCGACCCAGGTGTAGAAGCCGCCGGCGGGGAGGCGGCAGGCGGGCGAGGCGTAGTCACCCGGCCCGCGGTCGATGCGCGTCACGACCTCGCACACCTGCGGGGCGCCGGCGGGAGCCTCGTCGCGCTCGGGCCCGACCTGCTCCGGGAACGGCCCGAGGAGCCTGCTCCGGACGGTGACCGGCACGGGTGCCAGGCTCCCGTCGCCCCGGCGGGTCAGCCCCCAGCCGTCGGACGTCGCCGGCCTCCCGTTGTCGGCGGGGGTCGCGGGATCGGCGGACACCCGGAGCGCGTCGGCGAGCTCGTCGCCGACCGACGCCACGGTGCGCGACGTCTGCGTGACGACGCGCGGGGCGAAGGGGAGCGGGCTCGGCGCCTGCGCGTCGGCGTGCGCCTCGGCCCGGGCGTCCGCGGGCCGGGCGAGGATCATCCGCTGCGAGGCACCGCCGTCGCCCACCGCGTCGAGGGCGTCGCCGTAGGGGAGCGAGGAGAAGGCGGCGCTCGCCGTGACGTGGAGCGTCGCGGAGGATCCCGTCGCCCGGAGCGGCACCGCGATGCCGTCCGCCAGCTGCGCGGTCGTGCTGCCGTCGTCGAACACGGCGCCGTCGAGCGTGACGGTCCCCGTCTGGGAGCCGGCCGGCACGTCCGACGGCCCGGTCGCGACGAGGTCGGCGCGCAGGTCGACGCGCACGGTCCCGCGTCCGTCGTCCCCGAGCGCCACGGTCGCGGCGGCGGTCACCGAGCGCGACGCGCCGGATCCCGCCTCGGCCAGCATGTCGCGCGCGCGGGACGCGACCGCCCCCGCGTGATCGCCGGCGCGGGCCGCGTACCAGGAGAGGTCGTGCGCGCCGAGGCCGGTGATGCTCCACGTCGCGAGCTGCCCCGCGGCCGCGGTGTCGGGATCCGCGGATCCCGCCCAGCGTCGCGATATGTAGGCGAGCCGCGCGCGGTCGTCGGGCGTCGCGCCCGCCTCGTCCACCGGGGAGTACGCGTGGCCGGGCGGCGCGGCGAGCCCGACGTCGATGCAGAAGCCGAGCCGGCCGTCGTCCATCCGGTACGAGCCCAACCAGCGGCCGTCCGACCCCGCCGCGTAGCCGACGCCGTGGGAGACCGCGCCCAGCGCCTGCGCGGGAGGGACGGCGCTCGCCGCGAACCCGAGCGCGAGGCCGACGCCCACGATCGCCGACACGAGCCGGGCGGTCCGCGGCTGCCGTGCCGGGCGGTCTCTCCGAGGGGAGGAAGAACGGATGGTCGAGGGGTTCCATGTCATGGCCGCACAGTGCGGCTCGAGGGCATCGGTCGCGTCGCCCGTGCGGAGGGCCGTGGACTGCTCCTGCGACCACGCGCCTGTGCAGGAGCGGCCCGGACGCGCCCTATCCGACGGCGCGGCGGCGGTACCTGCGCGTGATGACCGAGCGCGGCGCCTCTCGCGCGACGCGCGGCAGCACCCGGTAGACGGCGAGGACGGGCGCGAGGAGGCGGGCGCAGCGCCGCTCGAGCCGCGCGTCCCATCGCATCCCGAAGCCCGTCCGGATCCGCGGCGGCAGGAGCCCCGCCGTCACGAGCGCCACGAGGGGCATGACCGCGCGGACCGCGGGAGGAGCGCCCCGTCCGTCGAGCAGCGTCCCCGCGATCCGCCGCGCGTCCGCCGTCGGCTCGAGCGTCGCGATCCGCTCGTCCCAGTAGGCGCGGAACGCCCGGCGGTCCCCGGGCCACATCCCCTCCGGCACCTGCAGCGCCGTGCCGAGGACGGCGTACTGCCGGTGGATCCTGTCGGCCGCCTCGTCGGGCAGCGGGCCGAAGCAGAGCTCGAACATCGTGATGGCCGACTGGTACACCGTCGCCGCCACCCAGAGCTGCAGCTCCGGGTCGTAGGCGGAGTAGGCCGGCGCCGAGCCGTCCGCCGCTGCGTCCGTCGACCGGACCGGTGCATGCGCCCGCCCGACGATCCGCCGGGCGCGCGCGACCTCCTCGGGGGAGCCGAACACGACGGCGTAGACGTAGCCGAGCGTGCCCTCGAGCCGGTCGAGCGGCCGCGACGCGAAGTCGCTGTGCTCGGCCACGCCGCGGGCCACGGCCGGGTCCGCGACCTGGAGAAGGATCGCCCGCGCTCCCGCTGCCAGGAGGATGCCCTCGCCCGCGATGTCCCGGATGGATCCGCCAGGCCGACGCGCGGGATGCGTCCTCGACCTCATCCGCCCAGTCTCCCTCCCCAGGCCGCCCATCGCGCGCCGGCGCACGGTCCCGGCGCACCCGGACCGGTCCACCCGCGACCCGATAGGCTCTCCACGGTCGTCGACGCGGCGGTCCGGCCCACGCAGGTGGGCGGCGGACGCGTCGGCCAGCCGCAACACACCGGGTGCCGCCACCAGACGGTCGTGGCACCGCAGCCTCGAACGACGCACGTAACCGCCGAGCGCGGGTGCGGATGGGATGACACGCGTGGATCTTTTCGAATACCAGGCCAGGGACCTCTTCGAGTCCTACGGCGTCCCGGTCCTCCCGGGGATCGTCGCCGACACCGCCGAGGAGGTGCGCGCCGCGGCCGAGAAGCTGGGCGGCACCGTCGTCGTGAAGGCGCAGGTGAAGACCGGAGGCCGGGGCAAGGCCGGCGGCGTCAAGGTCGCCCAGAGCGCCGACGCGGCCCACGAGGCGGCGCAGTCCATCCTCGGGCTCGACATCAAGGGCCACACCGTGCACCGCGTGATGGTCGCGGCCGGAGCCCGCATCGCGCAGGAGTTCTACTTCTCGATCCTCCTCGACCGCGCCGAGCGCTCCTACCTGTGCCTCGCCAGCTACGAGGGCGGCATGGAGATCGAGGAGCTCGCGGTCACGCGCCCCGAGGCGCTCGCCCGCATCGAGATCGACCCGGTCGCCGGCATCGACGCCGCCAAGGCCGAGGAGATCGCCCGCGCCGCCTCGTTCCCCGAGGAGCTCATCGCCAAGGTCGCGCCCGTCTTCGAGCGCCTCTGGTGGGTCTACCGCGACGAGGACGCGACGCTCGTCGAGGTCAACCCGCTCGTCCTCACGGAGTCGGGCGACATCATCGCCCTCGACGGCAAGGTCACGCTCGACGAGAACGCCGGCTTCCGCCACGAGGGCCACGCCGCCCTCGAGGACGCGGCCGCCGCCGACCCGCTCGAGGCCAAGGCCAAGGAGTCCGACCTCAACTACGTCAAGCTCGACGGCCAGGTCGGCATCATCGGCAACGGCGCGGGCCTCGTCATGTCCACGCTCGACGTCGTCAGCTACGCCGGCGAGCAGCACGGCGGCGTGCGCCCGGCCAACTTCCTCGACATCGGCGGCGGAGCGTCGGCCGAGGTCATGGCCGCCGGCCTCGACGTCATCCTCGGCGACGAGCAGGTCACGAGCGTCTTCGTCAACGTCTTCGGCGGCATCACGTCGTGCGACGCGGTCGCGAACGGCATCGTCGGCGCGCTCGACAAGCTCGGCGACGCCGCCACCAAGCCCCTCGTCGTCCGCCTCGACGGCAACAACGTCGAGGAGGGTCGCCGCATCCTCGAGGAGCGCGCCCACCCCCTCGTCACCGTCGTCGGCACCATGGACGAGGCGGCCGACAAGGCCGCCGAGCTGGCCGCCGCGTAACTCCCGAGAGAGAACAGGAACACGAACATGTCGATTCTTCTCGACGAGAACAGCAGGATCATCGTCCAGGGCCTCACGGGCTCCGAGGGCACCAAGCACGCGGGCCGCATGCTCGCGTCCGGCAGCAAGGTCGTCGGCGGCGTCAACCCGCGCAAGGCGGGCAGCACGGTCACCATCGAGGGGGTCGAGCTCCCGATCTTCGGCTCGGTCGCCGAGGCCATGGCGGAGACGGGCGCCGACGTGTCGGTCATCTTCGTCCCGCCGGCCTTCGCCAAGAGCGCCGTGGTGGAGGCGATCGACGCCGCCATCCCGCTCGCGGTCGTCATCACCGAGGGCATCCCCGTCAAGGACTCCGCGGAGTTCTGGTCGCACGCCAAGAGCACGGGCGGGAAGACGCGCATCGTCGGCCCGAACTGCCCCGGCATCATCAGCCCCGGCAAGTCGAACGCCGGCATCATCCCCGCCACCATCACCGAGGTCGGCCCCATCGGCCTCGTGTCGAAGTCGGGCACGCTCACGTACCAGATGATGTTCGAGCTGCGCGACCTCGGCATCTCGACCGCCATCGGCATCGGCGGCGACCCGATCATCGGCACGACGCACATCGACGCCCTCGAGGCGTTCGAGGCCGACCCGGAGACGCGCGCCATCGTCATGATCGGCGAGATCGGCGGCGACGCCGAGGAGCGCGCGGCAGAGTACATCAAGGCGCACGTCACCAAGCCGGTCGTCGCGTACGTCGCGGGCTTCACCGCTCCCGAGGGCAAGACCATGGGCCACGCCGGCGCCATCGTCTCCGGCGGCAGCGGCACGGCGCAGGGCAAGAAGGAGGCCCTCGAGGCCTCCGGCGTCAAGGTCGGCAAGACGCCGACCGAGACGGCCAACCTCCTCCGCGAGGTCTTCGCCGCCCTGTAGCGCCGGCGCGCTCGCGAGCGCACCACGACGGCCCGCATCCCCGGTGGATGCGGGCCGTCGTCGTGCCCGGGTCCTCCACCCGCGGATCGGCCCGCCGATGCTCCGGCGCGCCCGTCGCCGGACGGGTCGCGCATGGCCCGGCCGGTAGGGTCGTCGAGGCATGAACCGACACGCAACCGCCCTGTTCGCGGCACTCGAGGCGCTCCTGGTGGTGGGGGTCGGCGTCGCCCTGCCCCTCGTGCCGCTCACGGCGCTGTGGGCCGGCCAGTACGACCTGCAGATCGACTGGGGCGTCTTCGCGCGCACCGCGGTGGACCTGTGGCTCCTCGGGCACGGCGTGCCGCTCACGGCGTCGCTGGATCCGTCGCTCGCCTCCTCCCTGGGCCTCCCGGGCGTCGACGCGCCGTTCGCGCTGACGCTCGCGCCCCTGGGCTTCGCGCTCCTCACGCTCCTCCTCGGCATCCGCGCCGGCCGCCGCATCGTCGAGACCGACCACCCCGGCGTCGGAGCCGTCTCCGCGGTGGCCACCACCGCCGTGCTGTCCCTCGGCCTCGCGCTCGCGGCGCAGCACGAGGGCGTCTCCCCGGCCGTCGGGCGCGGGGCGATCCTGCCGACGCTGGTCCTCGCGCTCGGCCTCCTCGTCGGCGGGATCGCGCGCGCCGATCGGGCGAGGGCCCGTCGGTGGTGGGGGTCCCTGTCGTCCGGCCGCGCGGCCGGCGCCATCCGGAGCGCCCGCGACGCGTTCGACCGCCTGCCGGACGGCGCGACATCCGTCGCCGCCACGGCCGTCCGCGGGGGAGCGGCCGCGGCGTTCGGGGTCGTGGCGATCTCCGCCGTGGTCGTCGCGGTGCTGCTGGGCCTCCAGTACGCGACCGTCATCACCCTCTACGAGACGCTGCAGACGGGGATCGTCGGCGGCGTCGCCCTCACGCTGGCGCAGATCGCGCTCCTGCCGAACCTCGTGATGTGGGCGGCGTCGTGGCTCATCGGCCCCGGCTTCGCCCTGGGCACCGGGTCGTCCATCTCGCCGCTCGGCACGACCGTCGGCCCGATCCCGTCCGTGCCGGTCCTGGGGGTCCTGCCGCAGGGGGCCTTCGACCTGGGTTACCTCGGCATCCTCGTCCCGGTCGTCGTGTCCTTCGTGGCCGCGGTCGCGCTGTCACCGCGGGTCGCGCGGATCCCCGAGCCCGAGGCGCGGCGCTGGCCGTGGTTCCTCGTAGCGGGACTCGGCATGGGCCTCGTCGGCGCCGTGGTGCTCGCCCTGCTCGCGGTCCTCTCCGGCGGTGCCGCCGGACCGGGGCGGCTGGCCGACGTGGGCCCGGCGGCCGGGTGGATCCTCCTCGTCGCGTTCCTCGAGGTCGGCGTCGCGTCCGTGGCGGGCATGTTCGTCTCCGGCCTGATGGCCCCCCTCGTCCGGCGCAGCCCCGAGGGACGCGGATAGGCTGTGCGCGTGCTCAACCTGGTCGTCCTCATCTCCGGCAGCGGGACCAACCTCCACGCCCTCCTCGAGGCGGCCGACCACGCGGACTACCCGGCTCGGGTGATCGCGGTCGGAGCCGATCGCGACGCCGACGGCCTCCTCTTCGCCGAGGAGCGCGGCATCCCGACCTTCACGGTCCCGTTCGCGAGCTTCCCCGACCGCGCGGCATGGGGCGACGAGCTCGCGGCCGCCATCGCGGGCTGGGAGCCCGACCTCGTCATCCTCAGCGGCTTCATGCGGCTCCTCCCGCCCCGCGCCGTCGCGGCGTTCGCGCCTCGCATCGTCAACACGCACCCGGCGTACCTGCCGGAGTTCCCCGGGGCCCACGCCGTCCGGGACGCCATCGTCGCCGGGGCCACGAGCTCCGGAGCGTCCATCATCGTCGTCGACACCGGGGTCGACACGGGGCCGGTGCTCGCGCAGGAGCGCGTGCCGGTGGAACCGGACGACACCGAGCACACCCTGCACGAGCGCATCAAGGTCGTGGAGCGCAGGCTCCTCGTCGACACGGTGCGCGCGATCTCCCTCGGTACCATCGACCTCAAGGAGCTGTCCCCGGCATGAGCGGACCCCGTCACGACCCGTCCCTGTTCCGCGATCGAGACGGCATCGGGGTGGCTCGCGCCCTCGTCTCCGTCAGCGACAAGACCGGGCTGCTCGAGCTAGCTCAGGTGCTCGCGGAGGCCGGGGTCGAGATCGTCTCCACCGGATCCACTGCCAGCACCATCGCCGAGGCGGGCCTCCCCGTCACGCAGGTGCAGGACGTGACGGGCTTCCCGGAGTCGCTCGACGGCCGCGTCAAGACGCTGCACCCCGCGGTGCACGCGGGCCTCCTCGCCGACCTCCGGCTCGAGTCGCACGAGGTGCAGCTGGCGGAGCTCGGCATCTCGCCGTTCCAGCTGGTGGTCGTGAACCTCTACCCGTTCGTCGAGACGGTCGCGTCGGGCGCCCCCGCGTCGGACGTGATCGAGCAGATCGACATCGGCGGCCCCGCCATGGTGCGCGCGTCCGCCAAGAACCACGCCAACGTGGCGATCGTCGTGTCCCCGTCCAGCTACGACGAGGTGATCCAGGCCGTGCGCGCCGGGGGGACCACCCTCGAGCAGCGGCGTCGCCTGGCGGCCGCGGCCTTCGCGCACACGGCCGACTACGACCGCGCGGTCGCGGACTACTTCCGGTCGACGGTCGTCGGCCCCGATGCGTCGGGGGAGGCCGGCACCGGATGGCCCGCGAGCTGGGACGTCGGGGGCGAGCTCGCCCAGGTGCTCCGGTACGGCGAGAACTCCCACCAGGACGCGGCCCTCTACCGGCGGCCGGACGGGGCCGGCATCGCCCAGGCGGTGCAGCTGCACGGCAAGGAGATGTCCTACAACAACTTCGTCGACGCGGACGCCGCCGTCCGTGCCGCCTACGACTTCGCGGAGCCGGCGGTCGCCATCATCAAGCACGCGAACCCGTGCGGCATCGCCGTCGCCGCGCCCCGTGCGGTGGACGCGATCGCCGCCGCGCACCGCAGCGCGCACGACTGCGATCCCGTCTCGGCGTTCGGGGGAGTGATCGCGGCCAACCGCACCGTCACGCTGGGCATGGCGGAGACGGTGAAGGAGATATTCACCGAGGTCCTCGTCGCGCCGGGGTTCGACGAGGACGCGCTCACGCTGCTGAAGACGAAGAAGAACCTGCGCCTGCTCACGCTCCCGGAGGGGTACCACCGCGAGGACCTCGAAGCCCGGCAGATCTCGGGCGGCTACCTCGTGCAGTCCGGGGACGTGTTCCCCGGGGACGGAACGCGCCTGTCGGCGTCGTGGACCCTCGCCACCGGGGACGCCGTGGACGAGCAGACGCTCGCGGACCTGGAGTTCGCGTGGAAGGCCTGCCGCGCGGTGAAGTCGAACGCGATCCTGCTCGCCCACCACGGTGCCTCCGTCGGGGTCGGCATGGGCCAGGTCAACCGGGTGGACTCCTGCCAGCTCGCCGTGCAGCGCGCGGGCGATCGGGCGTCCGGATCGGTGGCCGCGTCCGATGCGTTCTTCCCGTTCGCCGACGGACTGCAGGTCCTGCTCGACGCCGGCGTCCGCGCGGTGGTCCAGCCCGGGGGATCGGTGCGCGACGAGGAGGTCGTCGAGGCCGCCCGCGCCGCCGGCGTCGCCATGTACTTCACGGGGGAGCGCCACTTCTTCCACTGATGCCCGCGGCGGCGGTCCCACGGGGCCGCCGCCGCGCCGGCCGCGGGAGGCTGTCGCGACACGCCCGGGATGCGGGTTGTTTTGCGGGGGGTGGGGTGGTCCGCGTAATGTCTTCTCTTGTCGCCGGAACGGGCGGGAAGCTGAAAGGCTTCCGGAGCTGTTCTGGCGGGTGATGATCCTGGTGAAACAGAAGTTGCCGCGGCCTTGAGGGTTGCGTGTTTACCATCAACTGAGCTAGGGTCTGATTCTGCTTTCGACGTGAGTGCTGGGCCTTGTGGTCTGGATCACTCCCACGGGGAGCGGTGGAGTGTGAGCTCCGATGGTTGGCTGTGATGGTCGGTGTCGGGAGCGTCCGTTCCTTGAGAACTCAACAGCGTGCACAATGTCAAATGCCAAATACCCGTTGCGGGTGTCCTTCGGATGCTCGTTTCGGATTCCTTTGGAATACAATTTAAACAAACAAGCAAGTCAGTAATGATTTGTTCTGTCGGTTTCAAACTTGCTGGTTCGTGTTCGATTCCCGTTCACGTCTGGCTTTAGATGTGCCGACTGCTTTCGGGTGGTCGTGCGTTTAAGCATTTATGGAGAGTTTGATCCTGGCTCAGGACGAACGCTGGCGGCGTGCTTAACACATGCAAGTCGAACGGTGATGTCAGAGCTTGCTCTGGCGGATCAGTGGCGAACGGGTGAGTAACACGTGAGTAACCTGCCCCCGACTCTGGGATAACTGCTAGAAATGGTAGCTAATACCGGATATGATGATTGGCCGCATGGTCTGGTCGTGGAAAGAATTTCGGTTGGGGATGGACTCGCGGCCTATCAGGTTGTTGGTGAGGTAATGGCTCACCAAGCCTACGACGGGTAGCCGGCCTGAGAGGGTGACCGGCCACACTGGGACTGAGACACGGCCCAGACTCCTACGGGAGGCAGCAGTGGGGAATATTGCACAATGGGCGCAAGCCTGATGCAGCAACGCCGCGTGAGGGATGACGGCCTTCGGGTTGTAAACCTCTTTTAGTAGGGAAGAAGCGAAAGTGACGGTACCTGCAGAAAAAGCACCGGCTAACTACGTGCCAGCAGCCGCGGTAATACGTAGGGTGCAAGCGTTGTCCGGAATTATTGGGCGTAAAGAGCTCGTAGGCGGTTTGTCGCGTCTGCTGTGAAATCCCGAGGCTCAACCTCGGGTCTGCAGTGGGTACGGGCAGACTAGAGTGCGGTAGGGGAGATTGGAATTCCTGGTGTAGCGGTGGAATGCGCAGATATCAGGAGGAACACCGATGGCGAAGGCAGATCTCTGGGCCGTAACTGACGCTGAGGAGCGAAAGCATGGGGAGCGAACAGGATTAGATACCCTGGTAGTCCATGCCGTAAACGTTGGGAACTAGATGTGGGGACCATTCCACGGTCTCCGTGTCGCAGCTAACGCATTAAGTTCCCCGCCTGGGGAGTACGGCCGCAAGGCTAAAACTCAAAGGAATTGACGGGGGCCCGCACAAGCGGCGGAGCATGCGGATTAATTCGATGCAACGCGAAGAACCTTACCAAGGCTTGACATATACCGGAAACATGCAGAGATGTGTGCCCCGCAAGGTCGGTATACAGGTGGTGCATGGTTGTCGTCAGCTCGTGTCGTGAGATGTTGGGTTAAGTCCCGCAACGAGCGCAACCCTCGTTCTATGTTGCCAGCACGTAATGGTGGGAACTCATAGGAGACTGCCGGGGTCAACTCGGAGGAAGGTGGGGATGACGTCAAATCATCATGCCCCTTATGTCTTGGGCTTCACGCATGCTACAATGGCCGGTACAAAGGGCTGCGATACCGTAAGGTGGAGCGAATCCCAAAAAGCCGGTCTCAGTTCGGATTGAGGTCTGCAACTCGACCTCATGAAGTCGGAGTCGCTAGTAATCGCAGATCAGCAACGCTGCGGTGAATACGTTCCCGGGCCTTGTACACACCGCCCGTCAAGTCATGAAAGTCGGTAACACCCGAAGCCAGTGGCCTAACCGCAAGGGAGGAGCTGTCGAAGGTGGGATCGGTGATTAGGACTAAGTCGTAACAAGGTAGCCGTACCGGAAGGTGCGGCTGGATCACCTCCTTTCTAAGGAGCATGTGCACCTCTCCTCTGTATACAGGGAGATCACGGGTGCCAAGTCACGCGTCAGGCGTATGTCCTGGTGGTGGCGCTCATGGGTGGAACATTGATATTGATGCCGGCTGATGTGTCGGGCTGCTAGTACGCCTCCTTGTGGGGTGGGAACGTGGTCTGGTGTGTCGAGGGCATGTTGCACGCTGTTGGGTCCTGAGGGACCGGGCCGCATCTTTCGGGGTGTGTCTGGTTTCTTGTCGGGCCCTTTCCGTCGTCCCGGAGTGGATGGTGGTGGGGTACCGCCCGTATATTGAGAACTACACAGTGGACGCGAGCATCTTAGATTCACCGGGTTTCCGGTGGATCACAAAGATCTATTTATAGATCATTGGTCAATTCTGTCTCCTCTAGGGGAGGCGAAACGAATCAATCTCATGTGATTTCAAGATTCTAAGAGCAAACGGTGGATGCCTTGGCATCTGGAGCCGAAGAAGGACGTATAAATCTGCGATAAGCCTCGGGGAGCTGATAATAGAGCTGTGATCCGAGGATCTCCGAATGGGGAAACCCCGCCAGGCCCTTTGGGTGACCTGGTGACTCCCGCCTGAATATATAGGGCGGGTTGAGGGAACGTGGGGAAGTGAAACATCTCAGTACCCACAGGAAGAGAAAGCAAAAGCGATTCCGTTAGTAGTGGCGAGCGAAACCGGAAGAGGCCAAACCGATCATGTGTGATATCCGGTAGGAGTTGCATGGTCGGGGTTGCGGGACTTTCCGTACAGTTCTACCGAGCTGTGAGGGCAATGAGCGCGATATAGACGAATGGTCTTGAAAGGCCAGTCATAGAGGGTGCGAACCCCGTAGTCGAAATGTCGTCGCCTGTCCGGAGAGTATCCCAAGTAGCACGGGGCCCGAGAAATCCCGTGTGAATCTGTCAGGACCACCTGATAAGCCTAAATACTCCCAGATGACCGATAGCGGACAAGTACCGTGAGGGAAAGGTGAAAAGTACCCCGGGAGGGGAGTGAAATAGTACCTGAAACCGTTTGCTTACAAACCGTTGGAGCGCCCTTGTTGGTGTGACAGCGTGCCTTTTGAAGAATGAGCCTGCGAGTTAGTGATATGTGGCGAGGTTAACCCGTGAGGGGCAGCCGTAGCGAAAGCGAGTCTTAATAGGGCGTATGAGTTGCATGTTCTAGACCCGAAGCGAAGTGATCTATCCATGGCCAGGTTGAAGCGACGGTAAGACGTCGTGGAGGACCGAACCCACTTCAGTTGAAAATGGAGGGGATGAGCTGTGGATAGGGGTGAAAGGCCAATCAAACTTCGTGATAGCTGGTTCTCTCCGAAATGCATTTAGGTGCAGCGTTGCGTGTTTCTTGCCGGAGGTAGAGCTACTGGATGGACGATGGGCCCCAAAAGGTTACTGACTTCAGCCAAACTCCGAATGCCGGTAAGTGAGAGCGCAGCAGTGAGACGGTGGGGGATAAGCTTCATCGTCGAGAGGGAAACAACCCAGACCACCATCTAAGGTCCCTAAGCGCGTGCTAAGTGGGAAAGGATGTGGAGTTGCATAGACAACCAGGAGGTTGGCTTAGAAGCAGCCACCCTTGAAAGAGTGCGTAATAGCTCACTGGTCAAGTGATTCCGCGCCGACAATGTAACGGGGCTCAAGCACGCCACCGAAGTTGTGGCATTTATATTATAGGCAGGCCTTCGTGGTCCAGCCGTATGGATGGGTAGGAGAGCGTCGTGTGGCCAGCGAAGCGGCGGTGTGAACCAGCCGTGGAGGCCACACGAGTGAGAATGCAGGCATGAGTAGCGAAAGACGGGTGAGAAACCCGTCCTCCGAAAGACCAAGGGTTCCAGGGCCAGGCTAATCCGCCCTGGGTAAGTCGGGACCTAAGGCGAGGCCGACAGGCGTAGTCGATGGACAACGGGTTGATATTCCCGTACCGATGAAGAACCGCCCAAGACAATCCAGTAATGCTAAGTGTCTGAATCCTTGATTCGATCCCTTCGGGGTGACGGTCTTGGCCTAGCACACGACCCTACGCTGGGGCGTTTAGCGTATTAACAGGTGTGACGCAGGAAGGTAGCTGAGCCGGGTGATGGTTGTCCCGGTCTAAGGATGTAGGGCAGAAGATAGGCAAATCCGTCTTCTATTAAGCCTGAGACCCGATGGGTAGTCCTCACGGACGAAATCAGTGATCCTATGCTGCCGAGAAAAGCATCGACGCGAGGTTCCAATCGCCCGTACCCCAAACCGACTCAGGTGGTCAGGTAGAGAATACTAAGGAGATCGAGAGAATCGTGGTTAAGGAACTCGGCAAAATGCCCCCGTAACTTCGGGAGAAGGGGGGCCTGAGGCGTGTAGGGATTTACTCCTGAAGCGTTTGAAGGCCGCAGAGACCAGTGGGAAGCGACTGTTTACTAAAAACACAGGTCCGTGCTAAGTCGCAAGACGATGTATACGGACTGACGCCTGCCCGGTGCTGGAAGGTTAAGAGGAACGGTTAGCACGCAAGTGCGAAGCTGAGAATTTAAGCCCCAGTAAACGGCGGTGGTAACTATAACCATCCTAAGGTAGCGAAATTCCTTGTCGGGTAAGTTCCGACCTGCACGAATGGCGTAACGACTTCCCAGCTGTCTCAACCGCGAACTCGGCGAAATTGCACTACGAGTAAAGATGCTCGTTACGCGCAGCAGGACGGAAAGACCCCGTGACCTTTACTACAGCTTGGTATTGGTGTTCGGTGTGGCTTGTGTAGGATAGGTGGGAGACCGTGAAGCTCGGACGCTAGTTCGGGTGGAGTCATTGTTGAAATACCACTCTGGTCACTCTGGATATCTAACTTCGAACCGTAATCCGGTTCAGGGACAGTGCCTGGTGGGTAGTTTAACTGGGGCGGTTGCCTCCTAAAGAGTAACGGAGGCGCCCAAAGGTTCCCTCAACCTGGTTGGTAATCAGGTGTCGAGTGTAAGTGCACAAGGGAGCTTGACTGTGAGACTGACAAGTCGAGCAGGGACGAAAGTCGGGACTAGTGATCCGGCAGTGGCTTGTGGAAGCGCTGTCGCTCAACGGATAAAAGGTACCTCGGGGATAACAGGCTGATCTTGCCCAAGAGTCCATATCGACGGCATGGTTTGGCACCTCGATGTCGGCTCGTCGCATCCTGGGGCTGGAGTAGGTCCCAAGGGTTGGGCTGTTCGCCCATTAAAGCGGTACGCGAGCTGGGTTTAGAACGTCGTGAGACAGTTCGGTCCCTATCCGCTGCGCGCGTAGGAAATTTGAGAAGATCTATCCCTAGTACGAGAGGACCGGGATGGACGAACCTCTGGTGTGTCAGTTGTTCCGCCAGGAGCACCGCTGATTAGCTACGTTCGGAACGGATAACCGCTGAAAGCATCTAAGTGGGAAGCCGGCTTCGAGATGAGATTTCCATCCCTTTCAGGGTGAAGGCTCCCGGCTAGACTACCGGGTTGATAGGCAGGATGTGGAAGCGAGGACTAAAGACTCGTGGAGCTGACCTGTACTAATAAGCCGATATCTTGAAAACACTTTGCTTGCGTCCACTATGTGGTTCCCGATATACGGTCGGGTATCAATTGAACAACCAGCTTGACTGGTCGATTCATCACAGATTTCATGCTCTTCGGGGTGTGTGTGAGGTGTTTCGGCGGCCATAGCGAGAGGGAAACGCCCGGTTACATTCCGAACCCGGAAGCTAAGACTCTCAGCGCCGATGGTACTGCAGGGGGGACCCTGTGGGAGAGTAGGACACCGCCGGACTTAACTTGAGAATGATCGGGGAGGCCCGTCGCACATCGTGCGGCGGGCCTTGCCGCGTTAACGGGCAGTGCGAGCGGAGGCGGGCGGTCCGACGACGGCCCCGCCCCGCGCGCTGGCTGCATGGACGTGCATTTCCGGCCGTCCGTCGGTCTGGTGCCTGTCAGCCCCCTCACATGGCGGTCATAACAGGTGCCGTTATCGTCGTCGTTCGTGACCGAATCCCGCGAGAACGACCGCACGCCCGGCCAGCCCCGAGACCCCGCGGCGGGGGACGCATCCCGTGCACCCGCGATCACCCGGAAGACAGACCCGAGATCCGCGCGGGCGAGCGCCGGCGTCCCGCTTGGCAGGGCGTTGTCCGCGGCCCTCGTCTCCGCGGGCGTCTCCGCGATCCTCGGTCTCCTCTTCAGCGTCCTGACGCTCTTCAGCGCCAACCAGCCGGGTGCCGCGGTCCTGGTGACCCTGCTCGACTACTGGACCGTCCACACGCTCGTGGCATTCGTGCTCCTCGCCGCCCTCGCGGGCATCGGGATGCATCGCCGGCTGTGGACGTCGATCCTCGGCTCCGTGATCGCTGCGGTCGTCGGCGCGCTGATCGGCAGCCTCGTCGGTGCCATGGGCCAGGGCGCCACCATCACCGGTGACATCGTCGGCCCGCTGCTGGAGACGCTCCTCGGCCTCAACCTCATGTTCGTGCTCGGGGTCTCGCTCGCGTCGGTCCTCCTGGGTCGACGTCTGTGGATCCGGCTCGGGGGATCGGGGGGCGACGCGGTCGCCCGGGAGCGCGTCGCGCTCGTGCGCATCCCCTCCTCCCGGCTCGCCGAGGGCGAGCTGACGCACCTGGACCGCCGTCCTGTCGACTCCGAGCTCGCCGACCAGCAGTGGGAGCGCTACGTGCTCGCGCTCGAGGAGAGCGGGTGGTCCACCCGCGAGGTGCCGCCGGCCGACGACCACCCCGACTCGGTCTTCGTGGAGGACGCGGTCCTGGTCCTCGGCACCACGGCCGTGCTCCTCACCTCCGGTGCGGACTCCCGCCGCGGCGAGCGCGCCGGCGTGGAGCGCGCGCTCGAGGACATGGACCTCGAGGTGACGTCGATCGACCTGCCCGCGACCATCGACGGCGGGGACGTGCTCGAGGTCGGGCGCACGCTCTACGTCGGGGCGAGCAGCCGGACCAACGCTGCGGGGATCCAGCGCCTGCGCGAGATCGCCGTGCCGCTCGGATACGCCGTGGTGGGCGTCCCGGTCACGAGGACCCTCCACCTCAAGTCGCAGGTCACCGCGCTCCCGGACGGCACGGTCATCGGGTACGAGCCGCTGGTCGACGAGACGCGTCTGTTCCCGTCCTTCCTCCCCGTGCCCGAGGCGGAGGGGACGGCCGTCGTCGTGCTCGACGACCACAGTCTGCTCCTCTCGGCCGCGGCACCCCGCACGGCCGACCTGCTCCGCACCCTGGGCTACGAGGTCGTCTCCGTCGACATCAGCGAGTTCGAGAAGCTCGAGGGCTGCGTCACCTGCCTGTCGGTGCGCATCGGCTGACCGCGATGGCCCGTGCGGTCGCGTAGCCCGACGTCCGCGTCGCACGACCTGAGCCCGGCCCGCATCCTCGGATGCGGGCCGGGCTCTTGTGCATGCGTCGCGTCGTCCATATCCTGGAAGGCTGCCTGGAGCGGCCACTCACGTGGTCCGCCGGTGCGGCCCACACGTGAATCGCATACGCAGCCAGGGAGGGTGTCATGACCACGACATCGACGACAGACGCACGCACGACCTCGAGCCTGATGGGCGCGGCGGCCGCTGCCGTGGCCCCGGCGTCCCGCGGCCCGCTCCGCTAGCTGCCGGTCGCGCGCGACGCCCCGGCGTCGCGTGCGCGGCCGCCGACCTCCACCGGTCGGGCCGGCCGTGCCGCCTTCGTCCCGCGGCGTCGCCGTCCCCGCGCGGGATGGCGGTGGTCACGTGCCGCGGTCGCACGGACCCCGCGTCCGTCCTGCCGATCCCGCCTCGCCCACCCCGGCGGGAACCCGCCCGCTCCCCGAGCGCCACCCGCCTCCGATCCTCCGACGCACGCGTCCCGACGCGCGCGTCCTCCCCGCACGTCCGGCCGCACATCGGTCGACTACTTGAAGGAATGACACGTGTCCACCTCCCCGCCCGCATCGCCCGACCCGGCGCCGTCCGAGCGGCACGGCCCCCGTCCCGGCACCGTCGCCGTGCTCATGCGGCTGCTGCCGTTCGCCCGGCCCGCCATGCCCAGCATCATCGCGGGCATGGTGGTGGCGCTCGTCGGCTCGCTGCTGTCGCTCGTCATCCCGCAGATCCTCCGCGGGCTCGTCGACGGGCCGCTCGGCGACGGCGACTCCGCGGCCGTGGTGCCCGCCGTGCTCCTGATCCTCGGGCTCGGGATCCTCGAGGCGGTCATGATCGCCCTCCGCCGCTGGTTCGTGCTGAAGCCCGGCACGCTCATGGAGGCGGACATGCGGAACGCCTTCTACCGGAAGCTGCAGCGGCTCCCGGTCGCGTTCCACGACCGGTGGCAGAGCGGCCAGCTCCTGTCGCGCATGGTCAGCGACCTCAACCTCATCCGCCGGTGGATGGCCTTCGGCCTGGTGCTGTTCATCGTCAACATCCTCACGATCCTCGTGGGCATCGGGTTCCTGGTCGCCATCGACTGGCGCCTGGGCCTCGGCTTCCTCGTCTGCTCCATCCCGCTCTGGGTGTACGGCTACCTCTTCGAGCAGAAGTACTCCTCGGTGGCGCGGCTCAGTCAGGACCAGTCCGGCGACCTCGCCACGAGCGTCGAGCAGTCTGTCCACGGGATCCGCGTGCTCAAGGCGTTCGGCCGAGGCAAGCACATGCACGACGCGTTCGCCGAGCAGGCGGAGGAGCTGCGCGGCACGGAGATCACGAAGGCGAAGGCCATCGCCGGCATCTGGCTGTGGCTGCTGCTGGTGCCCGACCTGACCTTCGCGCTGGCGCTGCTCGGCGGCGTGCTGCTCGCCGCGGGCGGGCAGATCTCGGTGGGCGACCTGGTGGCGTTCTTCGCGACCGCCGCGGTGCTGCGCTGGCCGATCGAGTCGGTGGGCTTCCTCCTGTCGATGACCTTCGACGCGCGCACGGCCATCGACCGCTACTTCGAGGTGATGGACGAGGACGACGTGATCACGGATCCCGCGACGCCCGTGCGCATCCAGGAGCCCCGCGGCCACCTCGTCTTCCGCGGCGCGCGCTTCCGCTACCAGGACGCCGTCGCGGGCCAACCCGACCTGATCGACGGGGTGGACCTCGACCTCCAGCCGGGCGAGACCATGGCGCTCGTCGGCGTCACCGGCTGCGGCAAGTCCACGCTCACGGCGCTCACGACCCGGCTCTACGACGTGACGGGCGGCAGCATCGAGCTGGACGGCGTGGACATCCGCGACCTCGGGCTCGAGGAGCTCCGCCGCCGCATCGCCATGGCCTTCGAGGACGCGACGCTGTTCTCCTCGACCGTCCGCGACAACGTGCTGCTCGGCCGCCCCGACCTCGCCGACGGCGGGCCCGAGGCCGAGCGGGTGCTCCAGGAGGCGCTCGACATCGCGCAGGCCGGCTTCGTGCACGACCTGCCCGACGGCGTCGAGACGACCGTCGGCGAGGAGGGGCTGAGCCTCTCCGGCGGGCAGCGCCAGCGGCTCGCGCTCGCCCGCGCGGTCGCGGCGGCGCCGGACGTGCTGGTGCTCGACGACCCGCTCTCGGCGCTCGACGTCGACACGGAGGCGCTCGTCGAGGCGGCGCTGCGCCGCGTGCTCGCGTCCACCACCGCGCTGATCGTCGCGCACCGCCCCTCGACCGTGATGCTCGCGGACCGGGTGGCGCTCATGCAGGACGGCCGCATCATCGCGGTCGGCCGGCACTCCGACCTGCTCGCCACGAGCGAGCACTACCGGTTCGTCATCTCGAGCCTGGACGTGGAAGGGATCACCGTGCGCGAGGAGGCCTCAGCATGAGCGTCACCGGAGTCACCGGCGAGGAGAGGGACGACTTCTCCCGCGCCGAGAGCAAGCAGATCCGCCGTCGGTCGACGAAGCTGCTCGTCAGCACCATCCAACCGGTCAAGCGGACGCTGATCCTCACGGCCGCGACGATCCTCGTGGCCACGGCCGCGAACGTCGCCGGCCCCGCCCTCATCGGCGTGGGCCTCGACCGCGCGCTGCCGTCGCTGCTCGACACGGGCGACGCCACGCTGCTCGCGCTCGTGATCGGCGCGTACGTCCTGGTCGCGGTCACGGGCGCCGTGCTGGTGGCGAAGTACCAGGTGATGTCGGCGCGCATCGCGCAGGAGATCCTCCTCGACCTCCGCAAGCGCATGTTCCTGCACACGCAGAAGCTCAGCCTGGAGTTCCACGAGACGTACACGTCGGGCCGGATCATCTCCCGCCAGACGAGCGACCTCGACTCCATCCGGGAGCTCCTCAACGGCGGCATCAACCAGCTCGTGCAGGGCGCGCTCTACATGGCGTTCACCGCGATCGCGCTGTTCTCCTTCGACTGGGTGTCGGGCCTCGTGCTGCTCGCGGCGCTCGTGCCGCTGTTCTTCCTGAGCCTCTGGTTCGCCGTGAAGTCGCAGGCGCTGTTCCGCCAGACGCGCGTGAAGTCCGCGCGGCTGATCGTGCACTTCGTGGAGACCATGACGGGCATCCGCGCGGTGAAGGCCTTCCGCAAGGAGAAGCGCAACGCGGAGGAGTTCTCCGAGCACGTGGAGGGCTACCGCGACACCAACATGCGCGTGATCCAGGTGTTCGGCATCTTCGACCCGGGCCTCATCCTCATCGGCAACATCACGGTCGCCGTGGTGCTGCTCGTCGGCGGCCTCCGCGTCGCGGACGGGCAGCTCGGCATCGGCGCGCTGCTCGCGGTCGTGCTGTACACGCGCCAGTTCTTCGGGCCGGCGCAGGACATGGCGATGTTCTACAACAGCTACCAGTCGGCGTCGGCCGCGCTCGAGAAGATCTCGGGCGTGCTCGAGGAGGAGCCGAGCGTGCCGGATCCCGTGCAGCCGGTCGACCTGTGGGAGTCCACGGGCCACGTCTCGTTCGAGGGCGTCGAGTTCGGCTACGGCACGGGCAAGACGATCCTGCCGCGCTTCGACCTCGACATGCCGGCGGGGCAGACCATCGCGCTCGTCGGATCCACGGGCGCGGGCAAGACGACGCTCGCGAAGCTCATCTCGCGGTTCTACGACCCGTCCGACGGGCGCGTGGCGCTCGACGGGATCGACCTCCGCGACCTGCACCCGAAGGACCTCCGCCGCGCCATCGTCATGGTGACGCAGGAGGCGTACCTCTTCTCCGGGTCCGTGGCCGACAACATCGCCATCGGCAAGCCCGACGCGACCCGCGGCGAGATCCAGGCGGCCGCGGAGGCCGTGGGGGCGCACACGTTCATCGAGTCGCTGCCGGACGGGTACGACACGGACGTGAACAAGCGCGGCGGCCGGGTCTCGGCGGGGCAGCGCCAGCTGATCTCCTTCGCGCGGGCGTTCCTCGCGGACCCGGCGGTGCTGATCCTCGACGAGGCGACGAGCTCGCTCGACATCCCGAGCGAGCGGCTCGTGCAGCAGGGCCTCACCACGCTGCTCGCGGACCGGACGGCGATCATCATCGCGCACCGGCTCTCCACCGTCGCGATCGCGGACCGCGTGCTCGTCATGGAGCAGGGCCGCATCGTCGAGGACGGGACGCCGGACGCGCTCATCCAGGGCACGGGCCGCTTCTCGCAGCTGCACGCGGCCTGGCGGGAGTCGCTGGTCTAGCGCCGGTGCGCGGCCGCGGCCCGGGCGTCCCCCAGGGGGAGGCACCGGGCCGCGTCGCGTCCCGGCCCCGCGCGATCAGAGGCCCCGGGCGATCAGAGGTCGAGCGCGGGGGAGCCCTTCGGCAGCCATGCGTGCACGGCGTCGCCGTCCGCGGCGGTCAGCCAGCCGTCGCCGCACGTCATGGCCGCGGCGGGGGAGGGATCCGGCCACCAGGTGTCCTGCACGGCCGGCGCGGGAGCGTCGGCGGGCGCGGCGGCGCAGCCCATCCGGTCGGCCGGCGTCGCGGAGCGGAACTCGAGGATCGCGCCCTCGCCGCGGAGCGACGTCGTGATGCGGACGTCCGTCGCGTCCACGGGGATCCACGCCGGGATGCGGCCGTCGGCGTCCGCCGCCGTGGCGTAGGCCCGCGCGTCCGCCGGGGTGGTCATGCCGCCGACGGCGCTCGCCGCGCCGCAGCCGGCGAGGGTCAGCGCGAGCGCGATCGCGAGGGGCGCGGCGGCGAGGGCACGCAGGGACCGGGTGCGGGGCATACTCCCAGTCCAGCGGAGCGGAGTGCTCCGCGCATCGGCCGCGAGGCCCCGACCGTGGTCCCGGAGCATGACCCGTGCTCGGCCGTCAGGCGGACGGCGGCCGGCGGACGGCGGACGGCTGGTGGTCGTGCGTCAGCGGATCACGGGAACCAGCGGGCCGCCGCGAGGTCGACGCGGTAGCCCGCGGCCGTCGGGGCGTCGAGGAGCGGCGTGCCCTCGGCCTCGTAGCGGGAGCGCGCCTCGTCGGCGAGCCCGGTCGGCGGGTGCCCGCCCGCCCGGAGCACGCGCCACCAGGGCAGCCCGGAACCGTGGTAGCGCAGCACCATGCCGACGGCTCGGGCGCCGCGGCGGCCGAACACGGCGGCGACGTCGCCGTAGGTCATGACGCGGCCCGAGGGGATCTCGGCGACGACCTCGAGCACGCGGTCGGTGTACTCGCCGGGGGTGGCGAAGACGGCCACGCGCTAGAGCGCCAGCGCGCCGATGGCCTCGCCGTACTGGGTCTCGCCGATGACCTCGAAGCCGACGTGGGTGAAGAACTCCTCCGGGCCGTCCTCGCCCGGCTCCCACACGACCGTGAGGCGGTCGAAGCCGCGCGAGCGCGCCTCGTCCGCGAGCGCGAGGACCGCGAAGCGGCCCACGCCGTGGCCCTGC
This sequence comes from Clavibacter michiganensis subsp. insidiosus, assembly GCF_002240565.1. GTDB lineage: Bacteria > Actinomycetota > Actinomycetes > Actinomycetales > Microbacteriaceae > Clavibacter > Clavibacter insidiosus. The sequence goes on from NZ_MZMO01000001.1 coordinate 686,411, forward strand.
GCGTCGGCGTCGACGTTGATGCGCCAGATGCAGCTGCGGAAGATCTCCTCGTGGGCCTCGGGGTCGAAGTTGCCCATGATGAAGCCGACGACCTCGCCGTCCTCCACGACCACGCGCGGCCAGGCGGTGGTCGGGTTGACGTAGGCCTCGGCGATGGAGTGCGACACAGGGGCGACGTAGTTCTCCTGCCCCGGCTTGAGCGTCAGCGTGTTGGCCGCCACGATCGTGCGGGCGCTCAGCTCTTCGAGTGTCATGTCGCTCATGGGCACAGGGTATCGGGCGGGCCTCCGTCGGGCCAGGTGCCGTGGGCCCGGTCGGGAGGCCGGGCCGGGAGGCGGCGCCCGGGCGCGATTCGGCCCTGACCCGCCGATGTCTCGATGTCGAGAGACAGGGGTCGCCGGGTAGGCTGGCCCACGGATCCACCGGCGACGAGCCGGGCCCGGCGCGCGCCGACGGAGACGCGCACGGAGGCGACCGACGAGCATGAGGAGGACTTCGTGGAGAAGATCAAGGTAGAGGGGACCGTCGTCGAGCTCGACGGCGACGAGATGACGCGCATCATCTGGCAGTCCATCAAGGACACGCTCATCCACCCGTACCTCGACATCGACCTCGAGTACTACGACCTGGGCATCGAGAAGCGCGACGAGACCGACGACCAGATCACGATCGACGCGGCGAACGCCATCAAGAAGCACGGCGTCGGCGTCAAGTGCGCGACGATCACGCCCGACGAGGCGCGCGTCGAGGAGTTCGGCCTGAAGAAGATGTGGCGCTCGCCGAACGGCACCATCCGCAACATCCTGGGCGGCACGATCTTCCGCGAGCCCATCATCATCAGCAACATCCCGCGCCTCGTGCCCGGCTGGAACAAGCCGATCATCGTCGGCCGCCACGCGTTCGGCGACCAGTACCGCGCCACCGACTTCCGCTTCGAGGGCGAGGGCACGCTCACGATGACCTTCACGCCGAAGGACGGCTCGGAGCCGCAGCAGTTCGAGGTGTTCCAGAGCCCCGGATCCGGCGTCGCGATGGGCATGTACAACCTCGACGACTCGATCCGCGACTTCGCGCGCGCGTCGCTCTCGTACGGCCTCGCCCGGAACTACCCCGTCTACCTCTCCACCAAGAACACGATCCTCAAGGCCTACGACGGCCGCTTCAAGGACCTGTTCCAGGAGGTCTTCGAGGCCGAGTACAAGGAGCAGTTCGACGCCGCGGGCCTCACCTACGAGCACCGCCTCATCGACGACATGGTCGCCGCCTCGCTCAAGTGGGAGGGCGGCTACGTCTGGGCGTGCAAGAACTACGACGGCGACGTGCAGTCCGACACCGTCGCGCAGGGCTTCGGCTCGCTCGGCCTCATGACGAGCGTGCTCACCACGCCCGACGGCAAGGTCGTCGAGGCGGAGGCCGCGCACGGCACCGTCACGCGCCACTACCGCCAGCACCAGCAGGGCAAGCCCACCTCGACGAACCCCATCGCGTCGATCTACGCCTGGACCCGTGGCCTCGCGCACCGCGCCAAGCTCGACGGCAACGACGCGCTGAAGACGTTCGCGGACACCCTCGAGGACGTCGTCATCACGACGGTCGAGAGCGGCAAGATGACGAAGGACCTCGCGCTCCTCGTCGGCCCGGACCAGCCGTACCAGACGACCGAGGAGTTCCTCGCGTCGCTCGCGGACAACCTGCAGACGCGCCTGGCCTGATCCCGCGGGCGTCGATCCGACGCCGCCGCACGCCGAGAGGCCCCGCCCCCGTTCCGGGGCGGGGCCTCTCGCATGCTCGCGTGAACCTCACGTGTGCAGAGGGTCGACGGGGGCCGTGGATTACTCCCTACGGTTCTGCCCATCGCGTCGACGACGCGACTCCGCGACGGGGGCTCGCGCGTTCTGCGCGTCCCGAGCTCCGCGGATCCACGAGCCGGCCGACGCCGGCGACAGGAGGGAACAGCCATGCCCATCCATCGAGACCCGCAGCCGCCCGGCCGGAGGCCGCGGCTCCGAGCTGCCCGCCCGTTCGCGGTCGGCGCCATCGCGTTCGCCCTCGTGGCCGCCGGCACGACGACCGCCACCGCGGATGAAGCGCCGACCGCGTCCGTCCCCTTCGGCGCGAAGGACGGCACCTATCTCGTGACCCTGCGGGACCAGCCTGCGGCGGCGTACGACGGCACCCTCGACGGGCTGGCCCCCACGCGGGTCGAGCCGGGCGCGCGGCTCGATGCGCAGTCGGACGCCGTGCAGCGCTACTCCGACCACCTCACGCAGCTCCAGGACTCGGCCGCGGACGCGGCGGGCGTCACCCCGACCAACCGCTACTCGCTCACCGTGAACGGCTTCTCGGCCAAGCTGACGGCGGCGCAGGTCCAGGCGCTCAGCCAGGATCGCGACGTCCTGAGCGTGGAGCCCGACCAGACCCTGCACCCCACGTCCACGCCGGACTCCCGCTTCATCGGGCTCGAGGGCGACAACGGCCTGTGGTCGAAGGTGGGCGGCGTCGACAAGGCCGGCCAGGGCACCGTGGTGGGCATCATCGACACCGGCATCGCCCCGGACAGCCCCTCCTTCGCCGGGAAGCCCCTCGGCTCCACGCCCGGGGCGGACCCGTACCGCGACGGCTCCCGCATCGACTTCCGCAAGGGGGACGGCACCGTCTTCCACGGGACGTGCCAGGCGGGCGACGGGTTCACCGCCTCCGACTGCTCCACCAAGATCGTCGGCGCCCGTGCCTTCGAGGCCGGCCGGGCGGCGACGGACCGTCCGCTCGGGCCGCAGGAGAAGGTGTCCCCCCTCGACACGGACGGCCACGGGAGCCACACCGGGAGCACGGCCGCGGGCGACGCGGGCGTGACGGCGACCGCGGGCACCGTCCAGGAGACCATCGCGGGCATCGCGCCCGCCGCGAAGGTCGCGGCCTACAAGGTGTGCTGGGACGGGCCCGACCCGACGAAGGAGACCGATGACGGCTGCGAGCTGTCGGACATCGTCGCCGGCATCGAGCAGGCCACCGCGGACGGCGTCGACGTGATCAACATGTCGCTCGGCGGCGCAGGCAAGGCCGCGGACGCGTTCCAGCGCGCCCTCCTCGGTGCGGCGGACGCCGGCATCTTCGTCGCGGCAGCGGCGGGCAACAGCGGCCCCAATGCCGGCACGGTCTCGAACACCGAGCCGTGGATCACCACCGTCGCGGCGAGCAGCGTGCCGCGCAACTACTCCGGCACGGTCACCCTCGGCAGCGGGGCGGCCTTCGTCGGCGCCTCGATGACCGTGGGATCGCCCGTGTCGGGCCCCCTCGTGCGGGCGGCGGACTCCGGGGTGAAGGGCGCCACGTCCCCCGAGCTCTGCGGCGCGGGGACGCTGGATCCCGACAAGGTGCGCGGCCGCATCGTGCAGTGCGACCGCGGCATCGTCAACCGCATCGACAAGAGCGCCGAGGTGAAGCGCGCGGGCGGGATCGGCATGGTGCTCACCAACGTCAAGTCCGACTCCCAGGACCTCGACCTGCACACCGTCCCCACGGTCCACGTCGACGCCGACGCCCGGCAGGCGATCGTCGACTACGCGGCGAAGCCCGGTGCCACGGCGACCCTGACGAACGGCAACACGACGGGCGTCGAGCGCCCCGCGCCGCAGGTCGCGGGATTCAGCTCCCGCGGCGCCTCCGAGGAGGTCGACGGCGGCGACACCATCAAGCCCGACATCACCGCTCCGGGCGTGGGCATCCTCGCCGCGGTCAGCGACAAGGGCGGGAAGCCCGCATTCGCCCCGGAGTCGGGCACGTCCATGTCCTCGCCGCACATCGCCGGATTCGGGCTCGTCTACCTCGGCGTCCACCCGAAGGCGTCTCCGGCGGAGGTCAAGTCGGCGCTCATGACGACCGCGACCGACACGCTCGGCGCCGATGGCAAGCCCGCCACGGATCCGTTCGCGCAGGGAGCGGGGCAGATCGCGCCGGACCGGTTCCTGGAGCCGGGTCTCTTCTACCCGAGCGGCGCGAAGGACTGGGCCGGCTACGCCGCGGCGACGGGGCTCGCGCTGCCGGACCCGGTGGCGCCGGTGGCCCCGTCCCAGCTGAACCTGCCGAGCATCGGCGTCGGGAAGCTCATGGGATCCACGACCGTCACGCGCACCGTGACCTCGCTGGCCGCGGGCACCTGGACGGCATCCGTGCAGGGCGTGTCCCAGGCTGATGTGAAGGTCACGCCCGCGCGGCTGACGTTCACGGCTCCCGGCCAGACGAAGTCCTTCCAGGTGCGCATCACCGCGAAGCGCGGTGCGCCGTCCGACGCGTGGTCGACCGGTTCGCTCACCTGGACCGGATCCGCCGGCACCGTCCGCAGCCCTATCGCGGTGCGGCCGACCGCGGTCACCGCCCCGGCGACGGTCGACGGCACGGGCACGAGCGGGAAGGCCGACGTGACGGTCGACGCGGGCGTCACGGGCCGGATCCCTCTCACGACCGCCGGGCTCACCCGCGGCAAGCTGGTGAGCGACGGCAAGACCGACCACACCGGCAGCGTCAGCACCACCGCGGGCGAGGAGTTCAAGATCACGGTGAAGGCGGGCCAGAAGGCGCTGGTCTTCGACGCCACGCCGCTCGACGGGGCCTCGGATCTCGCGATGCAGCTCGAGAAGGTGGGCAAGACGGACCGCGATCGCACCCGGGTGAGCCTGCAGGACACGCCGTCGCTGTCGGAGCGCATCGTCGTGCCGGCACCGGCGCCGGGCGACTACTTCGTCGCCGTGCAGGCCGCGAAGCTCGCGGGTTCGGCGACGAGCGTCGACTACGACCTCACGCGGTACGACGTGCAGGGCACGGGCGGGGAGGGGTCCTTCGCGGTCTCGCCGGCTCAGCTCCCCGTCACCGCGGGGAAGAAGGCCACGTACACGGCCTCGTGGTCGGGCCTCGCGGCGGGCACCTCGTACGTCGGGCTCGTCAGCTACGGCGGGAGCGCCGCCACCACGCTCGTGGGCGTCACCACGCCCCCGGCCTCGGCGGCTCCCACCGCGACCACGGCGCCGGCCATCACCGGCACGCCGGACGTCGGGCAGACGCTGACGGCGTCGACGGGCACGTGGACCCCGGCAGGCGTCACGCTCGCCACGCAGTGGCTGTCGAACGGCACGCCCATCGCCGGGGCGACGGGATCCACGTTCCGCGTGACCTCCGCGGTCGCGGGCACGGCGCTCGCCGTCCAGGTGACGGCCACCGCATCCGACGGGCAGAAGGGCGTGGCCACCAGCCCGACCATCTCCGCCCGGGACGCGGCGACGGTGCACCTGCAGGCGACGCAACCGCAGGGCGCGGCGAGCGGCACCCTGCACGTGCAGGTGTCGGTGACCTCGGCCGCGAAGCAGGCCGCCACCGGGGTGGTGCGGGTGACCGTGGACGGCGCGGAGCACGACGTGCCCCTTGACGGCTCCGGCACGGGCTGCGCGGACCTCACGGGTGTCGCACCGGGGACGCACACGGTGCAGGCCTCCTACGTGGGCGACAACCTCGTCGGCGGGGCCGCGAGCCGCGCGCAGAGGATTCGCGTGCGCTGATCCTCGCGGGGCGACGAGCGGAGGGCGGGTGCCGGCTGGCACCCGCCCTCCGTCGTGCGTGCGGCACCCGATCAGCACACGAGAGGGAGCGGTGGTTCCTGAAAGGCTACCCCGTGGCAGGGTATCGCGCTCCGGCTCCGGCGGCGCGTGATCGGGTGGGGATCCCGCCAGGACGGGCTTCTGAGGGCCGAGGCAACTGTTACACGGCGGTAACACCCGGCCGTTCTCAGGGCGAATACCCGGGGTATGTTGAGGAGTCGCGCGTGTCGCAAGGGGTACGCGCGGGCCACTCATCCCCTCTCGAAGGACGTGTTCGTGATCCCACGCTCCCCCCGGCTCCGCTCGGAGTCCGACCGCGCATCATCCCTGCGCAGGGCGACGGCCTCCGTCGCTGCCACCGCCCTCGTCGCCGCCGGCCTCGTCACGTTCGGAGCGGGCGGCGCCTTCGCCGCCCCGGCGCCGAACGTCGCGACGCCGGCGTCCGACCTGGAGGACGGACGCTACATCGTGACCCTCGCCGACGAGGCCGCCGCGACCTACCAGGGCGGCGTCTCCGGACTCGCCGCCACCGAGGCCCGCTCGGGCACGCAGCGCGACGCGCGGTCCGCTCCCGTCTCGGAGTACACGGACTACCTGAAGGGCCAGCAGGAGGATGTCGCCGCCAGCGTCGGCGCCGACATCGACTACTCGTACTCCCTGACGGTCAACGGCTTCTCGGCCGACCTCACCGCCGAGCAGGCCTCGGCGCTCACGAGCGACCGGAAGGTCCTGAGCGTCGAGCCCGACCGGATCTACCACCCCACCTCCACCCCCGCGGTCGACTTCCTCGGGCTCACGGGCCCGGACGGCGTCTGGGCGAAGACGGGCGGCCAGGAGGACGCGGGCGAGGGCGCCGTCATCGGCGTCATCGACACGGGCATCGCGCCCGAGAACCCGTCCTTCGCGGGCGAGCCGCTCGGGATCGCCGCGGGCGACGCGCCCTACCGCGACGGATCCACGATCCGCTTCGACAAGGGCGACGGCACGCAGTTCACGGGCGCCTGCCAGACCGGCGAGCAGTTCGCCGCGGACGACTGCAGCACCAAGATCGTCGGCGCCCGCTACTTCGTGGACGGCTTCGGCACGGCGAACATCGGCGACGCCACGACGGGCGAGTACGTCTCCCCACGCGACGGCGACGGCCACGGCTCGCACACCGCGTCCACCGCGGCGGGCGAGGCCGGCGTGGAGGCCACCATCGACGGCAACCCGCTCGGCGAGACCTCGGGCGTCGCGCCCGCGTCGAAGATCGCCGCGTACAAGGTCTGCTGGTCGGGCCCCGACGGCTCCGTTCAGACCGACGACGGCTGCGCGGGCGCCGACCTGGTCGCCGCCATCGAGCAGGCGACGGAGGACGGCGTCGATGTCATCAACTACTCCATCGGCGGCGGATCCGCGGAGACCACGTTCTCCGCGACCGACGCGGCGTTCCTCGGTGCCGCCAGCGCGGGCATCTTCGTCTCCGCCTCCGCGGGCAACTCCGGCCCCGGCGCCTCCACGCTCGACAACGCGTCGCCGTGGATCACCACGGTCGGCGCGAGCACGGTCGCGGGCAACTTCGAGGCCACCGCGGAGCTCGGCGACGGGCAGCAGCTCGCCGGCTCGTCCATCACCGTGACCGAGCCGGTCTCGGGCGCGTTCGTCGCGGCCGCCTCCGTCGCCGTGGCGGTCACGCCGGCCCTCTGCGGACCCGGCGCGCTGGATCCCGCGAAGACCGCCGGGAAGATCGTGCTGTGCGAGCGCGGCACGTTCGACCGGGTCGCGAAGTCGGCCGAGGTCGAGCGCGCGGGCGGCATCGGCATGGTGCTCGTGAACCCGACGCCCAACTCCATCGACGCCGACACGCACTCCGTGCCGACCGTCCACCTCGACGCCGACGTCTACGCCGCGGTCTCCGCGTACGCGGCCACCCCCGGCGCGACCGTCACGCTGGTGCCGGACAACACGACGGGCGTCTCCGCGCCGACGCCCCAGGTCGCGGGCTTCAGCTCGCGCGGCCCGGTGCTCGCGGACGGCAGCGACATCCTGAAGCCCGACGTCACGGCGCCCGGCGTCTCGATCATCGCGGCGACGAACAACGCCGAGGGCGGCGAGCCGACCTTCGCGCTCCTCTCCGGCACCTCGATGGCGGCCCCGCACGTGGCCGGCCTCGCGCTGCTGTACCTCGGCGAGAAGCCGAAGGCGACGCCCGCCGAGGTCAAATCGGCCCTCATGACCACCGCGTACGACACGGTGGACGCGGACGGCGCGAAGGTCACGGATCCGTTCAGCCAGGGCGCCGGTCACGTCGACGCGCGTCGCTACCTCGACCCCGGCCTGCTCTACCTCAACGACCGCAGCGACTGGGGCGCGTACCTCGTGGCCCTCGGCTACGCGACGGGCGTCGATCCCGTCGACCCCTCCGAGCTGAACCTGGCGAGCATCGCGATCGGCACCCTCACGGGCTCCGAGACCGTGACGCGCGAGGTCACCTCCACGGGCCCCGGCACCTACGCGGCCAGCGTGCAGGGCCTCGCCGGCGTGCAGGCGGACGTCACGCCGTCCACGCTCGAGTTCACCGAGGCGGGCCAGACGAAGTCGTTCGAGGTCGCGTTCACGCGCACCACGGCGACCGTCGACGAGTACGCCACGGGCTCGCTCACCTGGACGAGCGCCGACCACGTCGTGCGCAGCCCCGTCGCCGTCAACCCCGTCTCCATCGCGGCCCCCGCCGAGGTGCAGGGCGCCGGCATCGACGGATCCGTGGACGTCACGGTCACCCCGGGCGCCACCGGCTCCATCGCGCTCACCGCCGAGGGCCTCGCCCGCGGCGTCGTGATCCCGGATTCGAAGGACGCCTCGTCGCCGTACACCGGCTCCGGACCCGCGAAGACGTCGGCGACCTACACGGTCACCGTGCCGGAGGGGCAGCTGGCCACGCGGATCGACCTCGACTCCGTGGACGACGCGGCCGACCTCGACCTCACGGTGACGCGCGTCGCCGATGGGAAGACGACGACGTACACGTCGGCCACCGCATCGGCCGACGAGTCCGTGACCATCGAGACGCCGGCCCCCGGCGAGTACGTGGTCAAGGTCGACGTCTTCTCGATCCCCACGGGCGCGACGGCGGCGTCGTACACGGTCACGCAGTTCGACCTGTCCACGACGTCGGACGAGGGCGCCTTCACGGTGTCCCCGAACCCGATCGACGCGGTGCAGAGCCGACCGGTCACCTACACGGCATCGTGGAGCGACCTCGAGCCCGAGACCGCGTACCTCGGCCGCGTGGCCTACTCGGGATCCGGCTTCACGACCTACGTGCGCGTCGAGTCCGGTGCCATCCCGGCGCCGGCGGCCACCGCGCCGCCCGTGATCACCGGGACCCCCGTCGCCGGCCAGACGCTCACCGCGTCGCCTGGCACGTGGGACCAGGAGGGCCTGAAGTACTCGTACCAGTGGTACGCGGACGGCAGGGCGCTCCCCGGCCAGACGCGCGCGACCTACAAGGTCTCGCCGTCGGTCGCGGGCAAGTCGATCACCGTCGTCGTGACGGCGAAGCCGGCCGAGGGCCCCACGGGCACCGCGACGAGCGAGCCCGTCGTGATCAAGCTGGCCAGCACGATCACAGTGAGCGTCAAGCCGGCCGTGCTGACGAGCGCGCAGAAGGCCGTCGTCACGGTCAAGGTCGACAGTCCGGCGAAGGCGGCGCCCACGGGCACCGTCACCGTCAAGGTCGGCGCGGACTCGTTCGAGGTCACCCTCGACGCGGCCGGCACCGGACGCGTCGAGCTGCCGGCGTACGCGAAGGGCCGCTACGCGGTCACCGCGACGTACGCGGGCGACGCCGCGAACGCGGCGAAGACCAGCGCGCCGAAGTACCTCTACGTGAGCCGCTGATCCGGCTGACGTAGCGATCGACCGCGCAGGGGCGGGTGCCGGGAGGCGCCCGCCCCTCTCGTCGTCCGGGCCCGGCGCGTCGCGGTCGCGCGGGTCCCGGTACGCGCGTCAGCGGAAGATGATCGTCCGCGCGCCGTCGAGCAGCACGCGGTGCTCCGCGAACCAGCGCACGGCCTGCGTGAGGGTGCGCGACTCCTCGTCCTGCCCGATCGCCATGAGCTCGCGCGCGCTGCGCGAGTGGTCGACCCGCACGACGTTCTGCTCCACGATCGGGCCCTCGTCGAGGTCGCTCGTGACGAAGTGGGCGGTCGCGCCGATGAGCTTCACGCCGCGTGCGTGCGCCTGCTTGTAGGGGTTCGCGCCCTTGAAGCCGGGCAGGAAGGAGTGGTGGATGTTGATGATCCGGCCGCTGAGGCGCGCGCACAGCTCGGGGGAGAGGATCTGCATGTAGCGCGCGAGCACCACCAGCTCGATGTCGTGCTCCTCGACCGCGCGGATCACGCGGTCCTCGAACGCCCGCTTCGACGCGTCGTCGGTGACGGGCACGTGCTCGAAGGGCACGCCGTAGAAGCCCGCGAGGTCGGCCAGCCTCCCGTGGTTGCTGAGCACCAGCGGGATCTCGACGGGCAGCTGGCCCGCGCGCTGCCGGAAGAGCAGGTCGTTCACGCAGTGCTCGGCGGTGGATCCCAGCACGAGCGTGCGCAGCGGCCGGCCCACCTCGTCGAGGTGCCACGTGGCGTCGTAGCGCTCGACCACGGCGGCGAGCGCGTCGGCCAGCCGGTCGTCGTCGGCCGCGCTCTGGATCTGCAGCCGCATGAAGAACCGGCCCGTGTCGGCGCTCGAGAACTGCTGCGACTCGGTGATGTCGCCGCCGGCCTCGACGATCGCGCCCGCGATGGCGTGCACGATGCCCGGGCGGTCGTCGCAGGAGAAGACGAGGACGCGGTGCGGCGGACGCGCGGGGGTGGCCTGGTCGGTCATCCCTCTAGGCTATCGACTGGCTGCGCGGGTCCCGCCGGCCCCGGGAGCACTCCCGCCGTCGACGTCCTGTGGGTCTCCATGACGAACACCTCCCCCATATTCCTGCCCGACCTCGAGCGCGCCGAGCGCTCGGGCCGCCGCCCGCGGCCCGGTGCCGACCCGTCGTTCCGCTTCCCCTGGGTCGGCATCCTCACGCTCGCCGCGTGCGTGTTCCTCAGCGTCACGAGCGAGATGCTGCCCACGGGCCTCCTCAGCGAGATGAGCGGCGACCTCGGCGTGGAGGAGTCGCGCGTCGGCCTCCTCGTCTCGGTCTTCGCGGTCGCGGTGGTCGTCTCGAGCGCGCCGCTCGCGGCCCTCACCCGTCGGGTCCCGCGGCACGCGCTGCTGCTCGCGGTGCTGGCCGTCTTCGCGACGAGCAACCTCCTCACGGCGATCGCGCCCACCTTCGAGCTCGTCACCGCGACGCGCGTGCTCGGCGGCCTGGCGCACGGCCTGTTCTGGGCGGTCGTCGGCGCGTACTCCGCGCACCTCGTGCCGCCCGCGCTCATCGGCCGGGCGGTCGCGCTCACGGTCGGCGGCGGCAGCCTCGCGTTCGTGCTCGGCGTGCCGCTCGGCACCGCGGCCGGGCAGACGTTCGGCTGGCGGGCGGCGTTCGCGGGGATCGGCGTGCTCACGCTCCTGGGGATCCTGCTCGTGTGGCGGTTCCTGCCCGCGGTCGGGCGGCCCGAGCGGGAGGCGCCCGTCGGCGTGCCCGCGGGCGGTCGCGTCGGCCTGCGGCAGCGCATGGCCGGGCAGGGCCTCGGCGGCGTGCTGCTCGTGTGCCTCACGGCGATGGTCATCATGATCGGCCACTACGGCCTGTACACGTACGTCGACCCGTTCGTCGCGCGCGTGATGCGGATCCCCGAGCAGCAGCTCAGCGCCATGCTCTTCGGCTACGGGATCGCCGGCGGGGTCGGGCTCCTCGTCGCGGGCACCGTGTTCGCGAGCCGCCCGCAGCTGGGGGTGCTCGCGGGGCTCGCGGCGGCGGCGGGCGTCAGCGCGCTCGCGTTCGTGCCCGGCCTCTGGGCCGTCGCGATCCCCGCCTTCCTCCTCTGGGGCCTGGCGTTCGGCGCGATCCCGACCCTGCTCCAGACGCGCATGCTGCACGCCGCGCACCCGTCGTTCCGCGACACGGCCAGCTCGTTCTACACGACCGCCTTCAACGTGGGCATCGGCGGGGGCGCGCTCGTGGGCGGAGCGCTGCTCGACGGGTTCGGCATCGCTGCCCTGCCGGGGGCGTTCCTCGCGGTCATGGCGGTGTCGGTCGTGCTCGTCGTGGGATCCGCGGGCCGCGCCGCCCGGGGTCGCGCGGCCGCGGCGCGCTCCGCCGGCTGAGGCCCGCGCGGCCGGTGTCCCCGGTCGCACCGGGGGCCCTTCGCCCTGCGGGAGGATGGGGGCCGTGACCACGACCCCCGCGCCCCTCGGCCTCCTCCTCGACGTCGACGGCCCCATCGCCAGCCCGATCACCCGCACCCTCGCGATCCCGAGCATCGCCGCAGACCTCGTGGAGCTCGCGGACGCCGGCGTCCCCGTCGTCTTCAACACCGGACGCTCGGACGCCTTCATCCGGGACCAGGTCGTCGGCCCGCTGCTCGACGCGGGTCTCCCGGCGGGCGCGCGCGTGCACGCGGTGTGCGAGAAGGGCGCCTCCTGGTTCTCCATCACGCCCGACGGCGCGGGGGAGGTGCACGTCGACCGGTCGCTCGCGCTGCCCGAGGCGTACATGCGCGACATGGAGCGGCTCGTGGCCGAGCGCTTCGCCGACTGGATGTTCTTCGACACCACCAAGCACGCCATGGTCTCGCTCGAGCAGCTCACAAGCGTGTCCTCCGCCGACTACCTCCGGGTGCAGCCCGACCTCGACGCGCGCGCGGTCGAGATGCTCACCCTGCACGGGCTCGGCTCGGTGCTCGAGGGCGTGGAGGTGCCCGACGCGGAGGGCGAGGTGCAGGTGCGCGTGGATCCCACGATCATCTCGACGGACGTCGAGTCGATCCGCCTCGGCAAGGACCTGGGCGCCGCGCGCGCCCTGGAGCTGCTCGCCGACAGCGGGCCGCTCCCGCTGCGCTGGCGCACGGTCGGCGACTCCCGCACCGACTACGCGATGGCGACGTGGCTGCACGAGAACGGCCACGAGGTCGCGCACGTCGACGTGCGGCCGACCGACGGGATCCCCGCGACGCCGTACCCGGTGCTCACGGCCGGCGACCTCATCCACGACGAGGCGGGCGCCGCGCTCCTGGCTCAGTGGGTGCGCATCGTGCGCGGCGAGGCGGAGGACGACTCCGCGTTCCTGGCGCCGGGGCGCTCCGCGAGCTGATCCGCGCTCCGCTGATCCGCGCGCGGCCGCCCGCCGCGCGCGCCGCGGACCCGAGGGCCCGTCCGCATCCGGACGGGCCCTTCCGCGTGTGCGCGAACGGATGTTAGCCTCGGCTAACACTTCGACGGAGAGGCCGCCATGACCCGCACCGCCCCCGAGCGCCCGCGCGCGCGTCGGCCCGTCTCGGGCCCGCGGCTCGTGCTCCTGCTCGGCCCGGCGTTCGTCGCGGCCATCGCGTACGTGGATCCCGGCAACGTCGCCGCCAACCTCACCGCCGGTGCGCGCTACGGCTACCTGCTCGTGTGGGTGCTCGTGGCCGCGAACCTCATCGCCGTGCTCGTGCAGTACCAGTCGGCGAAGCTCGGGCTCGTCACCGGGCGCAGCCTGCCGGAGCTGCTCGGCCAGCGGCTCCCGACCACGCGGCGCCGCGCATTCTGGGTGCAGGCCGAGCTCATCGCCGCGGCCACCGACCTCGCGGAGGTCATCGGCGGGGCGATCGCGCTGCACCTGCTGTTCGGGATCCCGCTCGTCGCCGGCGGCGTGATCGTCGGCCTCGTTTCGATCGGCCTCCTCGCCGTGCAGTCGCGCCACGGGCAGCGGCCGTTCGAGCTGGTGATCGGCGCGCTCCTCCTCGTGATCACCATCGGCTTCCTCACGGGCCTCGTCGTGAGCCCGCTGTCGGGATCCGGCATCGCGGGCGGCCTCGTGCCGCGCTTCGACGGGCCGGACAGCGTGCTGCTCGCCGCGAGCATGCTCGGCGCGACCGTCATGCCGCACGCCGTGTACCTGCACTCGTCGCTGAGCCGCGACCGGCACGGCGTGCAGACCGACGACGGCGTGCTCCGCCGGCTGCTCCGCGCGACGCGCTGGGACGTGATCACCGCGCTCGCCGTGGCCGGCGCCGTCAACATCTCCATGCTCCTCATCGCGGCGGCGAGCCTCGGCGGCGTGCCCGGAACCGACTCGATCGAGGGCGCGCACGCGGCCATCACGGCGTCGCTCGGGCCGGTCGTCGGCGTGGTCTTCGCGGTCGGGCTGCTCGCGTCGGGGCTCGCGTCGACGTCGGTCGGCGCCTACGCGGGCGCGGCGATCATGGGCGGCCTGCTGCACGTGAAGGTGCCGCTGCTCGCGCGGCGCGTGGTGACGCTCATCCCTGCGCTCGCGATCCTCGCGATCGGCGTGGACCCGACGACCGCGCTGGTGGTCAGCCAGGTCGTGCTGAGCCTCGGGATCCCGTTCGCGCTCGTCCCGCTCATCCGCCTGACGGGCGACCGCCGCGTGATGGGCGCGCACGTCGACCGGCCGCTCACGCGCATCGCGGCGTGGGTCGCGGTGTCGCTCGTGGTGGTGCTCAACGTCGCGCTCGTGGTGCTGACCTTCACGGGCTGAGCCGGGCGTCGGCCTTGGCGCGCGCTCAGCCGGCGTCGGAGACCCACACCGCGGACGCCGCGGCGGCCGTGAGCGGGCGGCGCGCGGATCCGTCGACCGTCACGACCACGGCGGACGGGTCGTGCGGGTCGGCCGACGCGCCCGCGCGCACGAGCGTCGCGTCGAGCCCGATGCCGTGCTCGGCGAGCTCGCGCAGCAGGCGCGGGTCCTCGTCGGAGATGCGGCGCACGCGCATGGGCCGGTCGGCGGCGGCCTCCGCGAGCCGGGTCGCGTCCGGCAGGTGCGGCTCCCCGTCGGCCGAGGGGATGGGGTCGCCGTGCGGATCCCGGGACGGGTGCCCGAGGTGCGCGTCGATGCGCGTCACGAAGTCGTCGGAGACCGCGTGCTCGAGCACCTCGGCCTCGTCGTGCACCTCGTCCCAGCCGTAGCCGAGCACCTCCACGAGGAACGTCTCGAGCAGCCGGTGGCGGCGCACCATCTGGATCGCGTGGCGGCGCCCGTCGTCGGTGAGCTCGATGCTGCCGTACGGCCGGTGCTCCACGAGGCCCTGCGCGGTGAGGCGGCGGATCCCGTCGGACGCGGTGGCGGGCCGGATCCCGAGCCGCTCGGCCAGGCGGCTGACGGTCATGGGCTGGTCGGTCCACTCGGTGGCGGTCCAGATGAGCTTGAGGTAGTCCTGCGCGGCGCTGGAGAGCTCGTCGACGGACATGCGCCCATGGTACCGAGCAGCCCTTCCCGGTACCCGGCCGCCCGAGCGGTGCAAGCTGGAGCGGACCGCGGGCAGGGACGCCCGCGGCGGATCCGATGGAGGAACCACATGCACTACCGGAATCTCGGGAACAGCGGCGCGGTCGTCTCGACCTACGCGCTCGGCACCATGACCTTCGGCGCGGAGGCGGACGAGGAGACCTCGGGGCGCATCCTCGCGGCGTACGTCGAGGGCGGCGGCACGTTCATCGACACGGCGGACGTCTACACGTCGGGCGTCTCGGAGGAGATCGTCGGCCGCTGGCTCGCGGCCCACCCGACCGAGGCCGACCAGCTCGTCGTCGCCACGAAGGGCCGCTTCCCGATGGGGGAGGGGAACAACGACGTCGGCACCTCGCGCCGCCACCTCGCCCACGCGCTCGACGACTCGCTCCGCCGCCTCGGCGTGGACACGATCGACCTGTACCAGATGCACGCCTGGGACGCCGTGACCCCGCTCGAGGAGACCCTGCGCTTCCTCGACGACGCCGTGCGCGCCGGCAAGATCTCGTACTACGGCTTCTCCAACTACCTCGGCTGGCAGCTGACGAAGGCGGTCGGGCTCGCGAAGGCGCTCGGGTACACGCCGCCCGTGACGCTGCAGCCGCAGTACTCGCTGCTCGTGCGCGAGATCGAGTCGGAGATCGTGCCCGCGTCGCTCGACGCCGGCATCGGGCTCCTGCCGTGGTCGCCGCTCGCGGGCGGCTGGCTCACCGGCAAGTACCGCCGCGACGAGACGCCCACCGGCGCCACCCGCCTCGGCGAGGACCCGGAGCGCGGCATGGAGGCGTTCACGCCGCGGAACGGCCAGGAGCGCACGTGGGCGATCCTCGACGAGGTGCGCCGGATCGCCGACGCGCACGGATCCAGCTCGGCGCGGGTCTCGCTCGCGTGGCTCGAGGCGCAGCCGGCGGTGACCAGCGTGATCCTCGGCGCCCGCACCGTGGAGCAGCTCGAGGACAACATGGCCTCCGCCGACCTCGAGCTCACGGCCGACGAGATCGCGTCGCTCAGCGCGGTGAGCGCGCCCGTGGTGTCCGACTACCCGTACGGCCCGGCCGGCGTGCAGCAGCGCCACCGCGCGATCGACGTGCGCGGCTGAGCCCGCCGCCGGCCGTCCCCTCGTCCGCCCCGGCGACGCGGGGACGGCCGGCCCCCGGCGCCCGGGGCGTGATCCGCACGCGCAGCACGCGCCGGCGCACCACGACCTCGAGGGTCAGCTGCCCGCGGCGGGCGAGGACCACGGCGACGACCGCGGCGGCCAGCGCCGGCATCCCGCCGGACACGACCATGCCGGCGTGCACGCCCCACGCCTCGACGATCCCGCCCATGAGCGGCCCGCCGATCGCCTGGCCGCCGAGCAGCACGAGCACGTAGACGCTCATCACGCGCCCGCGGATGGCCACGTTGCTGGAGAGCTGCACGAGCGAGTTCGCCGCGGTCTGGAACAGCAGCGACGCCATGCCCACCGTC
The DNA here is from genome assembly GCF_002240565.1 of Clavibacter michiganensis subsp. insidiosus. Taxonomy (GTDB): domain Bacteria; phylum Actinomycetota; class Actinomycetes; order Actinomycetales; family Microbacteriaceae; genus Clavibacter; species Clavibacter insidiosus. Next base: position 702,830 of record NZ_MZMO01000001.1, read on the forward strand.
ACGAGCAGCACCGCGAACGGCGCGATGCCCGGCATGAGCCCCGCGGCGGCCTGCAGCAGCCCGGTGATCCCGACGCCCACCACGATGGCGCGCAGCCGCACGGTCGCGCGGCGGGTCGAGAGCAGCGCGCCCGTGAGCGCGCCGATCGCCACCATCGAGTTGAAGAACCCGTAGCCGCCCGCGCCCACGTCGTAGACCTGGCTCGCGAACGCCGCGAGCAGCACGGGCATCGTGAGCCCGAAGACGCTGAACACCGCCACGAGCACGACGGGCCACAGGATCGTCGGCTTGGAGCGCGCGTACCGGAGGCCCTCCGCGAGCTGGCCGCGGCGGCGCGGGGCGGGCGGGATGCGGATCAGGTCGCGGGTCTTCAGGCTCCACAGCGTGAGCACCACGACGACGCACGCGAGGGCGTTGATCGCGAACGACCAGCCGGCGCCGACCGCGAGCAGCAGGATGCCGCTGAGCGCGGGGCCCACCATGCCGCCGAGCTGGAACACCGACGAGTTGACGCTGATGGCGTTCCTGAGGTGCTTCTGCCCGACGATCTCCGTCACGAACACCTGCCGGGCCGGGTTGTCGATCACCGTCACGAGCCCGGTCGCGAACGCGATGGCGAAGATGTGCCACGCCTCCACGGCGCCCGACAGCGTGAGCACGGCGAGCAGCGCGCTGAGGAGCGCGTAGGTGCCCTGCGTGATCATCATCAGCATCCGCTTCGAGCACCGGTCGACGATGACGCCGCCGAGCAGGCCGAAGAGCAGCATCGGCGCGAACTGCATCGCGACCGTGATCCCGACCGCGGTGACGCTGCCGGTGAGCTCGAGCACGAGCCAGTCCTGGGCGATGCGCTGCATCCAGCCCGAGGTCATGGCGATGACGTTGGAGGCCGTGAACCGACGGAAGTTCGGCACGCTCAGGGCGATGAGCGTGTGGCGCCACGGCGGGCGCTGGGTCTGGATCGGGAGCGGGGCGGTCGGGGGGAAGGCGTTCGGCGGGGTCACGGTGTTCCTGCGGTGGCGGTCGCGTATGGGTGGCGTCGGTTCTGCATGGATGGGCTCGGCGTCGAGCCGCGACCGACGCTACCCGCGGGCTTCCCATTCGGATCCCGTTTCGACATGATGAGTGGCATCACATCCTCGAATGGCCGGGAGGCGCCGTGCTCGACCCGACCCTGCTCGCGACCTTCCTCGCCGTCGCCGACACCCGCAGCTTCACGCAGGCGGCCGCGCGGCTCGGGATCAGCCAGCCGACCGCGAGCCAGCAGGTGCGCCGGCTCGAGCGCGCGGTCGACCGCACCCTCATCGCGCGCGACACCCGGGCCATGCGCCTCACCGACGCGGGCGACGCGATGGCGGGCTTCGCGCGCACGATCCTGGCGGCGCACCGGGCGGCGGAGAGCTACTTCGGTGGATCCGAGGTGAGCGGCCGCCTGCGCTTCGGCACCGCGGACGACCTCGCGATCACGCAGCTCCCGCGGATCCTCCGCCACTTCCGGCAGCTGCACCCGCAGATCGAGCTGGAGCTCACGGTGACGCAGAGCGGGCCGCTGCACCGGCGGCTGCTGGCGGGCCAGCTCGACCTGATCCTCACCAAGACCACGGTCGACGAGCAGCCGGGCGCGCGCCTCGTGGGCCGCGACCGCATGGTGTGGGTGGGCCTCGAGCGCACGCTCGTGGAGCCCGGCGCGACCGTGCCGCTCATCGCGTACCGCGCCCCGAGCATCAGCAGGCAGATGGCCATGGACGCCCTCGAGCGCGAGGGCCGCACCTGGCGGATCACGTGCAGCACGCGCGACGTGAACGGCGTGCTCGCGGCCGTGCGCGCGGGCATGGGCGTGGCGGTGCTGCCGCAGGCGCTCATCCCCACCGACCTCGTGAAGGTGACCTCGCGGCTCGGCCTGCCCGAGCTCGACGAGGTGGACTACGTGCTGATGGACAACCCCGCCGGACCGCGCGCCTCGATCGAGGCGCTGACCTCGGCGATCATGTCGCGCGGGGTGACGCGGGCGAGCTGAGGGGGCGGGCTACCAGCGGGCGACGGGCGGCAGGTCGTCGTCGGGCCAGACCTCGCGGGCGCGGTCCTTCCGGCCCCGGCCCCGGCCGCGGCCCCGGCCGGTGGGCTGGTGCGGCGGCTCGGGCTTGTCGGGATCCGCGGACGGGTCGCCGGGCTGCTCGAGCTGCATCGCGAGGGCGCGCAGCCGGGCGTCCATCTCCGCGTGGGCCGCAGCGGCCTCGTCGAGCCGGGCGCGCTCCTCGTCGACGTCGGCGGGGATCCGGGTGACCTCGTCGAGCGGCAGGGCGGCGGCCTCCGCCTCGGCGAGACGGCGGGCGCGGCGGCGCGAGGCGAGGATGCCGAACGCGCCCACGCCGATCTGGAAGAGGCCCAGCCACCCGGACGCGTCGTTGACCGGCGCCAGCACGTGCCAGGCGCCGAGCGCGATCCAGCCGATGTTGACCCACATGGGCCAGGCGAACCCGGATGCGGCGCGCGCGCCCTCCCGGGGCTCGTCCGTCTCGCGTCCCTCGTCGCTCATGCCGTTCCTCCGTGCCGACCCGCCAGTGACTGAGAGTGTGTCACGCGAGGTCGTGAGCCGCCTGGAGCCAGACGAACGTGCGCGGGCTCAGGACGATGCCCTTCGTGAGGCGGAGGCGCTCGTCGCGCACGAGGTCCACGGCGTGCTCCGCGAACCCGCCGAGCGTCTCCGCGGACACCGTCGCGGGCTCGTCGCCGAGGTTCGCGAGCACGAGCACCGTGCCGCCCTCGTGCGGGCGCTGGTAGCCGAGCACGTGCGGGTCGTTGGCGTCGAAGCCGACGATGCGCGTGCCGCCGAGCGCGGGCGTGGCGCGGCGGACCGCGATGAGCCGGCGGATCCCGGCGTGGATGACGCCCGTGCTCGTGGTGCGGTCGTCGCGCTGGTCGTAGCGGTCGAACGGGTAGAGCGGGCGGTTCACCCACCTGCTGTCGTCGGCGTGGGCCGGGACGTCGTCGTAGCCGTAGTCGTTGAGCTGGCCGACCTCGTCGCCGAGCACGATCAGCGGCAGGCCGCCCGTGCTGAGGGCGATGGAGTGGGCGAGGAGGATCCGCTCGACCGCGCCCGGGTCGTCCTGCTCGAGGCCCGCGAGGGACGCCGTGGTGCCCGCGACCGCGCCGCCCGGATGCCGGATGCCGCGCGCGTGGCTGCCGGGGAAGCCGCCCACGTGGTACTCGGCGAGGAAGCGGCGGTGCTCGTCCGGGTCGATGCCGAGGGCGCGCGCGTCGTCGTCGTCGAATGCCCAACGGAGGGCGTCGTGGCTGCGGACGCGCGCGGCGCGGACGGATCCGTCCGGCGCGTGGCCGCGGCGCTCGAGGGCGCGGGAGAGGAGGGCGGCGGACCGGGTGGCGAGCGCCTCCCAGACGAGGGCGGTGAGCGCGGGGTCGTCGGCGAGGCGCACCGCGTCGCCGTCGAGGAGCTCGCCGGACCCGCGCGGATCGGCGTCGGCGGCGACGGCCAGCGCGAGCGCGGGGGAGACGCGGCGGCCGAGGGCGGCGATCGCGCGGAGGAGGGCGCGCCGGTCGGCGTCGGGGCGCTCGCCGAGGACGGCGGCGGGATCCACGCGGACCACGTCGACCCCCGCGGCGGCGAGGGCGACGGCCTCGCGGACGGCGTCGCGGATCCGGTCGGCGAGGGGCGCGTCGACGTCCGCGGGGGAGAGGTCGACCGCGAGCGTGAGGCCCGCGTCGTGCAGGGCGTCGGCGAGGGCGCCGAGATCGGCCGCGGATCCGAGGCCGGCGCGCACGCGCACGCCCGGCGCGAGGAGCGCATCCGCGTCCGCGTCGTCGTCGTCCGCGCGCTCGGCGACGGGCGTGGTCTGCAGGTGCGTGAGCCCGAGGTCGCGGAGGGCGGGGATCCGCGCGGCGAGGCCCCGGAGGTCGTCGGCGTACCGGTCGACGTAGCAGACGCCGCCCGTGCGGAGGTCGAGGCGGAGGTCGGCCGGGGATGCGGCGGCCGGGGCGCGTCGGGCGCGCACGTCGCGGAGATCCGCGGCCAGCGCGTCGGCGAGGGCATCGGCGCCGTCGCCCACGAGCGGGCGGAGGTCGGCGGCGAGGGCGTCGCGGTCGAACGGGGGCGCGGCGGCCGGGTCGGCGGGGGCGCGGCCGTCGGCGGTGGTCGGGCCGTCGGCGCGCACGCCGTCGCGGTCGTGTCCGCCTGCCGCGGGATCGGTCGTGAGCGCTGCGCTCCCCATGCTCGGTCCTTCCTCCGCATCCGGCGGGCACCGTCGCCCGACCCCCTGATCCTACGGGCGGGCGGGGCCCGAGACGCCCGGAACCGTTCGTGCACTTCGCATCCCCTCGCTCGACGGCCAGGCGCGCGCGTCGTACGCGGCTGCGCACCTCGCGGGCGCGCGCCTGCCCGGGTAGGATCGGACCCGTCGCGACTGGCGTTCGGATGGGTCACCATCGGGGAGCGACTCACACGGTTGGTGGCCGTACGCCTGGGCCACGACGCATCCATTCGTCCACCGTGCTCAAGGAGTCCCATGCCCGTCGACCAGTCATTCAACGCCCCCCTCTCCGAGGTCGACCCGGAGATCGCGGCCGTCCTCGAGCAGGAGCTCGGCCGTCAGCGCGGCACCCTCGAGATGATCGCCAGCGAGAACTTCGTGCCGCGCGCGGTGCTGCAGTCGCAGGGATCCGTGCTCACCAACAAGTACGCGGAGGGCTACCCGGGCCGCCGCTACTACGGCGGCTGCGAGTTCGTCGACGTCGCCGAGCAGCTCGCCATCGACCGCGCCAAGAGCCTCTTCGGCGCCGAGTTCGCCAACGTCCAGCCGCACTCGGGCGCCACCGCGAACGCCGCCGTCCTCGCGGCCATCGCGCAGCCGGGCGACACGATCCTCGGCCTCGAGCTCGCGCACGGCGGCCACCTCACGCACGGCATGAAGCTCAACTTCTCCGGCAAGCTCTACGACGCCGCCGCGTACGGCGTGGATCCCGACACCTTCCTCATCGACATGGACGTCGTGCGCGAGAAGGCGCTCGAGCACCGCCCGCAGGTCATCATCGCCGGCTGGTCGGCGTACCCCCGCCACCTCGACTTCGCCGCGTTCCGCTCCATCGCCGACGAGGTGGGCGCCAAGCTCTGGGTCGACATGGCGCACTTCGCCGGCCTCGTCGCCGCGGGCGTCCACCCCTCGCCGATCCCCTACGCGGACGTCGTCTCCTCCACCGTGCACAAGACCCTCGCGGGACCCCGGTCCGGCGTGATCCTCAGCCGCGACACCGCGCTCGCCAAGAAGCTCAACTCGGCCGTGTTCCCGGGCCAGCAGGGCGGCCCGCTCATGCACGTCATCGCGGCCAAGGCCACCGCGTTCAAGATCGCGGCCACCGAGGAGTTCGCCGACCGGCAGCGCCGCACCATCCAGGGCGCGCAGATCCTCGCCGAGCGCCTCGTCGCGGCCGACTCCACCGAGGCCGGCGTCTCGGTGCTCACGGGCGGCACCGACGTGCACCTCGTGCTCGCCGACCTGCGGAACTCGCCCATCGACGGCAAGCAGGCGGAGGACGCGCTGCACGAGGTCGGCATCACGGTCAACCGCAACTCGGTGCCGTTCGACCCGCGCCCGCCGATGGTCACGTCCGGTGTCCGCATCGGCACGTCCGCGCTCGCGACCCGCGGCTTCGGCGAGACCGAGTTCACCGAGGTGGCCGACATCATCGCCGAGACCCTGAAGCCCGGCAGCGACCTCGCCGCGCTGCGTGCGCGCGTGCTGACGCTCACCGACGGCTTCCCGCTCTACGAGGGCCTCACCCAGTGACCGCGGTCGTGCTCGACGGCGTCGCCACGGCGTCGGCCATCAAGTCCGAGCTGGCCGTGCGGATCCGCGCCCTCCGCGAGCAGGGCCTTGTCCCCGGCCTCGGCACGCTCCTCGTGGGCGACGACCCGGGTTCCCGCTCGTACGTCGCCGGCAAGCACCGCGACTGCGCCGAGGTGGGCATCGAGTCCATCCGCGTCGACCTCCCGGCCGACGCCACCGAGGCCGACGTGCGGACCGCGATCGAGCGGCTCAACACGGATCCGGCCGTCACCGGCTACATCGTGCAGCTGCCGCTGCCGGCGGGGATCGACGAGAACGCGATGCTCGAGCTCATCGACCCGTCGAAGGACGCGGACGGCCTGCACCCGACCAACCTCGGGCGCCTCGTGCTCGGCGTGCAGGGCGAGCTGACCTCGCCGCTGCCGTGCACGCCCGCGGGCATCGTCGAGATGCTCGAGCGCTACGAGGTGCCGATCGCCGGCCAGCACGTGGTCGTCGTCGGCCGCGGCCTCACGGTGGGCCGGCCGCTCGGCCTGCTGCTCACGCGCAAGGGCCTCGACGCCACCGTCACGCTCACGCACTCCCGCACGCGCGACCTCGAGCAGGAGGTCCGCCGGGCGGACATCGTGGTCGCGGCCGTCGGCGTCGCGCACCTCATCAGCCCCACGTGGGTGAAGCCGGGCGCCGCGGTGCTCGACGTCGGGATCACGCGCGTCGTGGATCCCGAGACCGGGAAGGCGCGCCTCACGGGCGACGTGGACCCGGCCGTCGCCGAGGTCGCCGGGCACCTGTCCCCGAACCCGCGCGGCGTCGGGCCGATGACCCGGGCGATGCTGCTGGTGAACGTGGTGCTGGCCGCCGAGCGCGACGCGCGCCTGGCCGCCGAGCTGCGCGGCTGACGGCGCTCGCCGCGACAGGTCAGCTGAGCGCGGTCGCCTCGTCGCTCGCTTCAAGGCCCGAGGGGGTTTCGTGAGCGAACGCGACCGACGGCCGGGAGGCCCTGCGAAAAGATGGCCACAAAAAGCTATTTCCGTGGTCTAGAAATATAAGCCCAGAATATCGTCTCTGTGGGGCCTGCGCAATGGTCTTCTGGAATCGGGCTCGTGCTGGTTCGCAGGCGGACTTCCCCCTAGTAGTCGGCGAGTACGCATGATGCGCCGACTGCGCGTGTGATCCCGTGCCACGAAAGGGCATCTCATGAAATCTGTTCGAATCTCAATTTTCGCTGCAGGAATCGCGGTGGCGTCCCTCTTTGCCGTCGGGCTGCCTGAACAGGCCCAGGCAGCGGCATCCGCTTCGGATAACGTTGTGACTTTCTCCGAATTCATTTCCGACTTCGGCGTCTCGCCGGAAACGGCATCGGCTCTCGAGGCGAAGTTCGCCGAGTTGCCGAACGATGTCCAGGACGCCTACCTCGCGGACCCGAATTCGCTATTCACGTTCGGACCTGTCGTGGTCGCGACCTCCACCCCGTCACCGACGCCTCACTTCTCCACGATGGCGGCTGTGAGGACCCGGCAAGTCGTGGACAAGCAGGCGGTCCGCGTCTTCGGCGTCGAAGTGGGCAACTTCACATTGAGCTATACGTTCGAGGCGACGGCTGGGGCCGTGAAGCGCAATCTGGAGTGCGTTGGATCATTCAGCGGTTTCGGTTTGGCGGGATCCACCAGCTCGTCGGACTACGTCAGCAACGGTCGCGGGACGTGCAGCGCGCGCCACACCATGAGCTACGCATTCAAGGGAGCGCCGTTCTCATTCACGAAGCTGCACACCGTCAGCACGGTCGCGGGGGACCCGACCCGTGTGACCGGTTCGATCAGGAACGTGTAGCACCATGACGACCATGACAGACCGTTCGCGAACGAGCTCAACACACTGGTGGCTGCTGTTGGCGGCAGTTGTCTCGTCCTTGCTCCTACTCGGGACCGCATGGTCGGTGGCTGTGCAGGTGGTAGTGGTCGTGATCGCGGGGAACCGGCTTGCGCGACGGCCTCCTCGGCGGGAGGCGGTGGTTCTCTGGAGTGCCATCGCGCTGATCGCTGCCACGCTCATCGCAGCAGCCGCGGTCGCCTTCACAGCGGCTGGCTTGTCGAGCACGTTCACCGGCACAACCGTTCCGATCGACTAGTTCACGCGGACACTCGCGCCGAAGCCCCAGCGGAGTGTCTTGTCGCGCAAGGAGATCAGGGTGCACGAGGGGACGGCCGGTCAGGCCGTCCCCTCCTCGCGTCCCCGGTCCGTGACGGTCGTGCGCTCGGCGCCCAGGAGGACGGCCGGCGTCGGGATTGCGCCCGCGTGCAGGCGCGCGTTCTCCACGTAGTGGTCGGCGTTCGCTCGGAGCCCCGCGACCTCCTCGTCGGTGAGCTCGCGCCGCACCTTGCCGGGCACGCTGGCGACGAGGGAGCGCGGCGGGATGGTCTGCCCTTCCAGCACGACCGTGCCGCCCGCGAGCAGCGACTCGCGGCCGACGACCGCGCCGTTCATCACGGTGGCGGACATGCCGACGATGCAGTCGTCCTCGATCGTGCAGCCGTGCAGCACCGCGTTGTGGCCGACGCTCACGCCGGTGCCGACGGTGAGCGGGAAGCCCGCGTCCACGTGGCAGCTCACGTTGTCCTGCAGGTTCGAGCGGGCGCCGATCGCGATGTCGGCGGCCTCCGCGCGTAGCACGGCGTTGAACCACACGCTGGATCCCGCCCCGAGCGTCACCCGGCCGACGACGCGCGCACCTGCCGCCACCAGGGCGTCGGGCGCGATGTCGGGCGCGGGCGATCCGGGGAGCGCGCGGACGGTGGCCTGGGGATCGACGGTCATGCCGCCAGGGTAGGCCGCGCGGTCAGGCCGACGGGCGCATCCGCGTGCCGCGCTCCATGGGCGCGAAGCCGGCGGCCACGTACGCGTCCCACGGGGCGCGGTAGTAGGGGAGCGGCGAGGCGTTGATGAAGACGTCCCGCCCGCCCAGCTCGCCGACCCGGCGGCAGACGTCGAGCGCGAGGGTCTGCGCGAGGCCGCGGCGGCGGTGCGCGGGCACGATCCCGAGCGGCTCGAGCTCCGCCCAGCCGCTCGTCGGGTCGAGCCACGCCGTGCAGGTGCCGGCGAGCGAGCCGTCGGGCGCCTCGATCACGAGGTCGAGGTCGCGCCGGTACACGGCTGCGGTGCGCATCGCCGCGTAGTCGTCCGCGTCGAAGCGGCTCTCGGCGTCCGGGTCGATGCCGTCGCCGGATCCGTCGGTGAAGGGCAGCTCGACCGGCTTCCACGCCCGGCGGTGCGTCTCGACCTTGGCCTGCTCCTCGCCCTCCGCGACGGGGCGGATCACGTACCCGGCGGGGGGCCGCGCGCCGGTGTCGCGGGCGGGATGGCGGAGCCCCGCGAGCGGGACGGCCTCGTCGACGAAGCCGCGGCCGGCGAGGATCCCGCGGAGCCGCTCCTGCCCGCGGTGCACGGCCACGCTCGTGCGCCCGTCCCCCGCCGCGTCGAGGAGCCACGCGGCGAGGAGATCGGTCGTGCCGTCGTCGCCGGGCGCGCACTCGACGCGCGCGTCGTCCGGCGAGGAGCCGGCCCAGCCGATCAGCGCGCCCGCGTCGTCGCGGACCACGGCGATCCGCTCGGGCAGCTGCCCGGTGGCGGCCTCCCAGGCGAAGCCGCCGGGTTGGGTCGACGCGGGAAACCAGGCCGACAGCGCACGGGGGATGTCGCGGACGGCGTCGCCGGGGTCGCCGCTGGTCTCGGTCAGGCCTGCGGCGGCTCGTGTCATGCGGTCGAGCCTAGGGGGCGCCGCCGGAGCGATGCGCGCCCTACTGCTCCGCCTTCGCCCCGTCCGACGGCGTGACCGTGAAGACGGTCGGCCCCGAGTAGCCGTGCTCCGCGAACGCGCCGTCGATCGCGACCTGGAGGCGCGACAGGGAGTCGACGTCGATGAGCGCGATGGCCGATCCGCCGAAGCCGCCGCCCGTCATGCGCGCGCCGATCGCGCCCTCGTTCTGCGCGACCTCGACCGCGAGGTCGAGTTCCGGGACGCTGATCTCGAAGTCGTCGCGCATGGAGCGGTGGCTCGCGTCGAGCAGCTCGCCGATGGCGCGCGGGCCCTCCTCGCGGAGCGCGCGCACGGTGTCGAGCACGCGCTGGTTCTCGGTGACGATGTGGCGCACGCGGCGGAACGTCTCGTCGTCGAGCACCTCGCGGGCGCGGACCAGGTCGTCGACCGTCAGCTCGCGGAGCGAGGACACGCCCATGAGGCGCGCGCCGAGCTCGCACGACTCGCGTCGCGCGCGGTAGCCGCCGTCGGCGTGCGCGTGCGCGACGTGGGTGTCGATCACGGCGATGGTGAGGCCGGCCGCCTCGAGCCCGAGCGGGATGACCTCGGCGTCGAGCGAGCGGCAGTCGAGGAACACACCCGCGTCCTGCTGTCCGAGCAGGCTCGCGGACTGGTCCATGATCCCCGTCGGCGCTCCCACGATCTCGTTCTCGGCGAGCTGCCCCACCGCGGCGAGCGTCGGCCGGTCGAGGCCGAGCCGCCAGATGTCGTCGAGCGCGAGGGCGATGGATCCCTCGAGCGCGGCCGACGACGACAGACCGGCGCCCACGGGCACGTCGCTGTCGACGAACACGTCGAAGCCGGGCACGGCGCCGAGGTCGGCCCCGCGCTGCCCGAGCGCCCACGCGACGCCGAGCGGGTAGGCCTGCCAGCCCTCGATGCGCTCGCCGGTCAGGTCCGCGAGGCGCGCCTCCACGACCTCCTCGGAGAAGGAGCTGGCGAGGCGGATCCGGTCGTCGTCCCGCGGCGCGAGCGCGATGACCGTGCGGCGGTCGATCGCGAACGGGAACACGAGCCCAGAGTTGTAGTCCGTGTGCTCGCCGATGAGGTTCACGCGCCCGGGCGAGGACCACACGCCGTGCGGCTCGCGCTCGAAGCGGGCGCGGAATCCCTCGCGCACGTCGTCTCGGATGTCGGTCATGCGTCCTCCACTGCCTTCCGGATCATCTCGGCCGCCTTCTCCGGCGGCACGTCGCCGATCCAGGCGCCCATGGCCGCCTCGGACCCGGCCAGGAACTTGAGCTTGTCGGCCGCGCGGCGCGGCGACGTGATCTGCAGCATCAGCCGGATCTCGTCGCGGTGCGCGTCCACGGGCGCCTGGTGCCACGCGGCGATGTACGGCGTCGGGGTGTCGTACAGCCGGTCCATCCCCTGCAGCAGCCGCAGGTACATCGTCGCGAGCTCGTCGCGCTCGGCCTCGGTCGTCTCGGCGAGGTCGGGAACGTGGCGGTGGGGGAGCAGGTGGATCTCCACGGGCCAGCGCGCCGCGAACGGCACGAACGCGGTGAAGTGGTCGCCGCGGAGCACGACGCGCTCGGACGCCTGCTCGGTCTCGAGGATCCGCTGGAACAGGCCCGGCCCGAACCGCTCGATCGACTCCACCAGCCGACGCGTGCGCGGCGTGATGTAGGGGTACGAGTAGATCTGCCCGTGCGGGTGGTGCAGCGTGACGCCGATGGCCTCGCCGCGGTTCTCGAACGGGAACACCTGGCGGATCCCGGGCATCGCCGAGAGGGCGCGCGTGCGCTCGGCCCACGCCTCCACCACGGTGCGGGCGCGCGACGGCGTGAGGCCGCTGAACGAGCCGGTGTGCGCGGGGCTGAAGCACACGACCTCGCAGCGGCCGACCGAGGTGCGGGTGCGCTCCAGGCCGATCGCGGTGAGGTCGTCGTCGTCGACGGGCGCGTCCACGCCCTCCGCATCGGCGAGCGCGGGCCCGAACGACGGCGACTTGTTCTCGAAGACCGCGACGTCGTACATGCTCGGGATCTCGGACGGGTTGGTCGGGGTCGCGGGGGCGAGGGGATCCAGCTCCGCCGGGGGCAGGTGCGCGCGGTTCTGGCGCGCGGCCGCGATGGAGACCCACTCGCCCGTGAGCACGTCCTGCCGCATCGTCGCGGTGGGCGGGCGGGGCGCGGCGGGGCGCGCGTCGGCGGCGCGCTCGGGCGGGAGGGTCGTTTCGGCGTCGTCGAAGTAGACGAGCTCGCGGCCGTCGGACAGCAGCGTGCGGCGCTGCGTGATCCCGGACGGCGACGTCGTGACGGTCTGGTCGGCATGCATGATGCCCCGATCCTACGGGCTCTCGAGGCCCGGATCTGCGTCCGCGAAAGACCCGGCTTGCGTTCCGGCAACCGCGTGCGCGAGGCTCGCCGCATGGCCGACGACTCCGCTCCCGTCCCCGCGGCGACCCGCCGCTCCCGGATCCTCGAACGGCTCGGCGACCGCGGCGTCGCGACCGTCGCCGAGCTCGCGGCCGACGCGGGCGTCTCGGCCGTCACGATCCGCGCCGACCTCGACGCTCTCGCCGACTCCGCCGCCGTCCAGCGCGTGCACGGCGGCGCGGTCCTCCGCGCGGGCCTCGGCGCGCGCGAGCAGAGCCTCGAGGTGACGCTCGAGTCGGCCGCCGACGCCAAGCGCGCCATCGGCCGCGCCGCCGCCGCCATGGTCGAGAGCGGCCAGAGCGTCCTGCTCGACGTCGGCAGCACGACGCTCCAGGTGGCACGCGCGCTCGTGGCGCGCGACGACCTCGTCGACGTCACGGTCATCACGAACGGGCTCACGCTGGCGCTCGAGCTCGAGCGGGCCATGCCGCGCTTCACCGTGGTCGTGACGGGCGGCACGCTCCGGGCGCTGCAGCACAGCCTCGTGGATCCGCTCGCCACCGTCGTGCTCGACCGCCTCCACCCGGACCTCGCGGTCATCGGCTGCAACGGCGTCGACGTGGAGCGGGGGATCACCAACGTGAACCTGCCCGAGGCCGAGGTGAAGCGGCGCATGGTCGCCGCGAGCGCCCGCACGGTGGTCGTCGCGGACGGGGCGAAGCTCGGGCGCACTCACCTCGGGTCCGTCGCGCCGCTCGACCTCGTCGACACGCTGCTCACCGACGCCGACGCGGATCCGCACGAGGTCGGCCGCCTGCGCGACGCCGGCCTGCGCGTCGTCGAGGCGGGAGGGACGCCCGGCGCCGGGCGGCCGTAACGTGGACCCCATGAGACCCGTCACCGGAGAGCAGCACCACCTCGTCCACGCCGGCCCGTCCGGCGAGCTCCGCGCCACCGTCGTGCAGCTCGCGGCGGCCATCCGCGGCCTCACCCTCGACGGCGTCGACCTCGTCGAGCCCTACGGCGACGACGTAGTCGCCCCGATGGGCGCCGGCATGGTCCTCGTGCCGTGGCCGAACCGGATCCGCGGCGCCCGCTACGAGCTCGACGGGAAGGCCCAGGCGCTCGACGTCTCCGAGCCGTCGCTCGGCAACGCCTCGCACGGCCTCCTCCGCAACACGGGCTACGCGGCGTCCGACCGCACCGACGACCGCGTGACCCTCTCCGCCACCGTCTTCCCGCAGCACGGCTACCCGTTCCTCCTCGACACCTCCGTCATCTATCGGCTCACCGACGACGGCCTCGTCGTCACGCACCGGATCCGCAACGACTCCGCGGCGGCGGCCCCCGTCGCGGTCGGCGCGCACCCGTACCTCGCGATCGGCGGCGTGCCGTCGTCGGAGCTCACCCTCACGGTCCGCGCGGACACCTGGTCGGAGGTCGACGACGCGCTCATCCCCGTGGCCGACCACCCGGTGAACGGCGCCGACGAGGACCTCCGCACCGGCCGCGTCGTCGGCGACCTCGACCTCAACACGGGATACGGCGACGTGCACGTGGAGGGCGGCACGAGCCGCCACGGCCTCACCGCCCCGGACGGCCGCGGCGTCGAGCTCTGGGCCGACGCGTCCTTCCGGTTCCTGCAGGTCTACACGCCGCGCGAGTTCCCGACCCACGGCGGCCAGGCGGTCGCCATCGAGCCCATGACAGCGCCGGCCGACGCCTTCAACTCCGGCATCGGCGTGCGCCGCCTCGCGCCGGGCGAGGAGTGGACGCTCAGCTGGGGGATCCGCGCGACGGGCTTCTAGCGTCTTCGGAACGAGCGCGCAACTCGTCGCGAGGTAGAGCATCTCTTCATATCATTGGGCGCGCGGCGCGGATTCTCGGCGTCGCGCATCGACGGGTGTGTCTCCAGGAGGTTCGCTTGCCAATGATATTCCCCATGTTCGTAATTCCCATGACCATGGCTGGGGTTGCCCTGTCTGTCATGTCGGTCGTCGCCGTCATCGGTGTCGTTCACAGCGGTGACCGTGCTCCGGTGTACGTGTCACCTTCGACGGTCGACGCACGAGCGGCGACCTTCGACTCGCCGGTCGCGCCGACAGGTACCGTCATGGACAAGCTCACGCAGTACGTCGGGTCTACCACCACCGTCCCCGCTCAGGATCTGGATCAGTACTTATCGGCCGCGCACATCTCTGACGTGACGACTTCAAGCGGCCGCGCCCTCGCTCCGCAGAGAGCGGATGTTCGGAGGACCGAGGGTGGGCAGTTCGTCCTTCACATGCCCTTCGCCGAAGCGCCCCAGCAGCTGGACATCTCGGGATACACCGTGTTCCTTGACCGCGATCTAAGGGTGATTTCGACAGGCGAGGTGCTGTTCACCGCGTTGACCCCCGATTCCGGCCGAATGCAGCTGTGGCAGAACGGGGTCCTCGGCCTCGATAAGGTGGCGTCGAATGATTCGACGGCTGCAGTGGACGCGGACCGGTCCAACATCACGAATGCGGATTTCAATTGGGACACCCTCAATCAATGTCTGCTGAATGCGGGTATCTCACAGTGGGTCATCACCATCATCGGTACCGGATGCGCGCTTCTCTGCGGTGCCACGCTCGGGACGGGATGCGTAGCCTGCATCGTCGGCTTCGCTGGGGTAGCCGGGGGGACAGTGGGCACCTGCGTCGGCCTGGCTATGTCATGACGAAGCTCAAGGTGGTCATCCTGTTGATCCTCGCGTTGATCGCGATTCCCACCGCGCATCTGGTGCCGGACTTCGCCATCGCATTCTGGGCGGTGGGTACCGCGCTTCCGATGGTGGCGCTCCTTCTCATTGTGCGAGAGCGTCGTCGGCTAGCTCGAGAGCGCTGAATCGCCGAGACCGCCGCGCTCTCTGGCCTTCCCCAGGACGGTCGGAGAGCGCGGCGGTCTCTTCATGTGCGGCCTCTCACGAGCCGTCCTCCTGCGCCCACTGCAGCGCGACCCGCTGCGTGTACCGCTCCAGCGCGATCCGGTTCTCCTCCGGCTCGCGGAGCCCGTCGATGTAGGCGAGCAGCCGTCCGACGACGCCCGACAGGTACTGCACGCCCCGGTCGTCGTGCTCCTCGAGTGCGGACTTCAGCAGGTCGTAGCGCTCGCTCGTCTCCTCGGCGGTCAGCATCGCGATCACGAGTTCGTCGGCCTGCATGCTCATGCGATCCAGCATCGCATCGCCTCCGCGGTGGCCGTCGCGGGCAGGCGGCGGGATCCCGCTGGTCATGCGGATCCGGCGCCGTGCACACCCCCGGTCGCGCCGCCCCGAACTGGGGATACGCTCCGGGCGGCAGCAGGACGCACCCTTGCCGTATCCAGCGTGGGGCGTCCGGTGCTCGGGGGAGCGGACCGGCGCGACCCGACTGCGCCCGTCAGCACGGCCCACCCGGAAGGCTCCCCTCTTGCCCCAGTCACGCGCGGACGCGCATGCGCCCAGCTCCGACCTGCCCGAAGCGGCACTCGCCCAGGACGCCCCGGCGCCCGCCGAGCGACCGCCGCTCCTCGGCCGCCGCTCCGTCTTCCTCGCCGCCGTCGGCGCGACCGCGGGTGCCGCTTCCGTCGCCGCGCCCGCCGCGGCGCCGTCCGCCTCGGCCGCCGCCGTCGTCGGCGACCAGACGCGCGTCTACTACCCGGAGCAGTTCGGCTTCGTGCCGTCGGCCGCGGACCACACGAAGGCGATGACCGCGTTCTTCGCGGCGCTGCAGAAGACCGGCGGCCGGGGGATACTGCCGCCGTGCGAGATCCGCGTCACGTCCACCGGCATCGACTACTCGAGCGCCGCGTGGCCCAAGCAGCTGCTCTCGGGAGCGCCCTACGGGTACCCGGCCATCTCGATCGAGGGGTACGGGCGGCGCGTCACGACCATCCGGCAGATCGCGGGATCGACGGGGGACGTCTTCAAGGTGCAGGGCAAGATCGGAGCCGACGCCGGGCCCGCCGCGAACAACAAGGCGACGGTCTCGCTCACCGGCTTCAGCATCACCGGCACGCGCACGGGCCGCCACGGGCTGTACCTGCGCTCGCTGCTGCACTGCCGGATCACCGACATCGAGCTGAACGCCACCGGCGGCGCCGGGGTCTTCTTCGCGCGCGCGGCCTTCACCGCGGCGAGCGACGAGTACTCCTACGCGAACGTCATCGAGGGCCTGCGCGTGATCACGGCGGGCACCTGGGGCGTCGACTGCGACGGCGTCAACGCCATCGACATCGTGATGCGCGACACCGAGATCGTGAACTGCACGGCGGGCGGGATCCGCATCGCCCCCACCAACGCGCGCTTCGAGAACACGCGCGTCATCGGCTGCGGCGCCGGCAACAAGGCGGCGCGCGGCTTCCTCGCCATCCCCACGAGCAACGCGTCGTCCATGGTCTCCGAGCTCGGCATCAACGGCATGCGCCTCGAGGGTAACTCGGGCGCCGGCGGCTACCAGCTGGAGATCGGGGCGGGCGTCGGCGCCACCGTCGTCGGCTACAACATCGTGACGGGCGGCGACGGCGGCGCCCACGGCATCGGGGTCGGCCTCGTCGACCAGGGCGGGCGGCTCGCCCAGGACACGTTCGTCGGCCGCGGCACCATGTTCATGACCCCGAGCAAGTACCCGTCCCAGCGCGTGGTCGTGGTGGGCGCGTTCGCGCGCGACACCCGCGTCGAGCGCCCGTCCCTGCCGAACAACCCCGACACGCCCTTCGCCTCGGTCATCACGGATCGCGGCGTCCGCAGCGTCGACGGCTTCGGCCGCGCGCTCACCGACCCGGCGACGACGCCGACCCCGGCGGGCACGACGCCCGCGGCCTGACCGGTCCGTCGCCCGCTCGTCGGTCGGGGCGCGCTCAGCCGGCGAGCGCCGTGAGCGCGGCCTGGATCCCGGCGGCGACCGCCTCGTGCCCGGTGGCGCTGGGATGCCACGCGTCTTCCGTGCGGAGGTCCGGACGGTCCACGGGCAGCCAGCTCTCCGGCCCGGTCGCGTCGATGACGTGGGCCTTGCCGAGCGCGGGCCCCGTGTAGGCGGCCGCGAGCTTCTCGTAGCTCTGCACGCCCGTCATCGGCGTGATGATCACGGTCTGCGCGTCGGGCCAGCGCTCGGCGATGTCGGCGAGGGTCCGCGTCACGCCGCTGCGCACCGCGACCTCGCCGGGCTTGATGTCGTTGACGCTGCCCTGCAGGATCACGAGGTCGGGCGTGAAGTCGTCGCCCATGGCGGCCAGGCGATCGGGGTACGCCGGCTGGTCGGACGTGGCCGCGAAGCCGGTGCCGGCCGCCGCGTTCAGGCGCACGTCGCTCCAGCCCTCGCGCTCCGCGAGGAGCGCGGGGTAGGCGGGCCGCCCCGACGTCTCGATGCCGTGACCGAGGATGAACGAGTCGCCGAACATCAGGACGGCCGGATCCTCGGGGAGCGCCAAGGGCGCCACCGGCGCGATCGTGGTGCCGGGCCCGGAGACGAAGCCCGACTCCGCGACGGCGCCCGCGTTCTCCACGGGCGCGCCGCCGCTGCCGACCGCGGCGACCACCAGGCCGACCGAGCACGCCGCGACGGCGGCGGCGGCCGTCCAGCCGGTGATCCGCCGCGCGGCCCGCGCCCGTGCGCCCGCCCGATACCCGTATTTCCCCACCCGTGAACCCTAGGCGCGTGATCCGCGCCATGGGGGTGTCGTGGGCCCCCCGTTCGGGCTCCGCCCGCGCGAGCGGATCAGTCGCCGAGCGCGGCGATGACGGCGGGCAGCTGCTCGCGCGCCGCCTGGGCCATGAGGTCGGACCCGGCGTCGTTCGCGTGGCGCCGATCGACCGTGAGGCCGTCCGCCCATGATCCGTCCGCGTCCGCGACCGTCGAGTAGACGTCGAGCAGCGGGACGTCCTCGGCTGTGGCGGCGTCGCGGATGGCCTCGTTCAGCGCGAGCACCTCCTCCGGCACCTCGTCGGAGGGCGGGACGAGCGCCGCCACGGGCTCCGCGCCGCGATCGCGGACGCCCTCCCACAGGGCGGCGATTCCGTCGACCGCCTGCGCGGGAGTCCGGCCGGAGAGGAGGTCGTTCGTCCCGACCTGCACCACCACGGCGCCTCCGGTGGCCGTCGCCTGGTCGAGCAGGGGCACCAGCGACGTCGACGCCGCTCCGGGCTGCGAGGCCGTCGTGCCGAGGTAGATTCCGGGGAAGGTGCCGGTCGCCACCGTCTGCCGCCACCAGGAGCCCGTGTTGTACGCGTGGGAGTCGCTCAGGACAGACATGAGCAGCGGTCCGTCGTCCGCGTCGGCGACCGCCGCCGCGGACGCCTCCGGTACGGCGGCGACCTGGCCTGCGTTGCCGGGCCGCTCCGTTCGCGCCTCGTCGAGGGCGAAGGAGGACAGCGCGAGCGTCGCCGCCGCCGTCACCCCGACCCCTGCCAGCGCCCATGTACCGCTCGACCAGCGGTGTCGCCTCTTCTTCACGGATCGACGGTAGTCGAGAGGGCCCTAACGATTCGTATCCACGACGCATGGGACCACTGGTATCACCACTGGTCCCGCGTCCCGCGGTCGGCTACGGCACCTGCCGCCGTTCATGGTGGGCCCCGTCGGGCTCGAACCGACGACCCAGGGATTAAAAGTCCCTTGCTCTACCAACTGAGCTAGAGGCCCGCATCCCCGATGCTACGGGATGGGCGGTGGCCCTCTCCGAGCGGACGGCGGCGACCGACGGGGGCCCGGCCGGCCGTGCGCGTCCGGCGTACGCTTGCCGGGATGTCCGGCGACTACCACAAGCCCACCAAGTTCTCCGGGGCCAAGTTCGAGAGCATGCTCGGCGGCGACGACCCCGCCACGATCAGCCGCGTGGCCCATGAGACCGCGTCGGCCCTGCTGGCGCGCGTACGGGCGGATCCCGACCCGGCGGTCGTCAAGCGCCTCATCGCCTACACCGACGAGCACGGCATCGACGCGGTCGCCGAGCTGTGGTCGCGCGCCAGTCCGCGCAGCCTGCCGGGCGCGCTCTGGCGGCTGTACCTCATGCGCGCGCTCATCCGGCAGGATCCCGACGGCGTCAGCCTGCTCTACCAGCGCGGCACCGAGGTGACCACGACCATCGACCCGGTGGTCGCCGGCGCCACCGCGCCCACGGGGCCGGCGGAGATCGTCGAGCTCGCCGACAGCATCCTCCGCGGCCTCTTCACGGGCGACTTCGCGGTGGCCCTCGACCGCGCGGGCGCGTTCAGCCGGCTGGCCGCCCTCGGCGCCACGAGCGTCGCGGACGACCTCGACGCGACGGCGTCGCCGGAGCGCGCGGGCGACCTCACCACGCGTGCCCTCCGCCTCTCCCAGATGGCCGCCGACCTCGTGCAGTGCGGCCGGCTCTGGCGGGGCGACCGCCTCGACTGATCCGTCCCGCGCGGGGATACGCCCGTTCGCTGTGAGCGCGACCTCCGGGACGACAGCCCGCTCCGACTCGGTTACAGTGGACCCTGGTCGGGCCGCAGTACTCCCGGGTACCAATATTCGCCGCTCCGAGCGGCCTCGCGCCGAGAGGCGTCCTGCGGCCCGGCTCCTCATCTCCCTTCCCCTCCTCCTCGGCGGGACGGCCCCCGTGCGAGCGGCCGAGCTCCCCGTCTCCGCATCGGCGATTCCCCGTGGCCTGTGACCAATCCGTGACGCGCGTCGCGCCGAAGAGTCATCGTGAGGCGCTCACCCGCCTCGCATCCGTCACCCGCGAGGGTGCGACCCGCATCGGTCGGGTCCTGCCCGCGTGGCAGGCCACCCGGCCATCCCAGATGTCCCGCATGACGGGATCCCGGCTGATGCGGGGCACCGCACACCCGCGGGCCGGCTCCCCATCCCGCCGCACCACGACCCGGAAGCACCACATGACCTCCCCGCAGCACCGCCCCAGCTCGTCGGGCCCCGCCCTGCCTGCATGCGGTTCGCACGCGGGTCTGGGATGCTGGGTCTCGTGCCTTCATCGATCGAGCGTCCCGACCTCCCCGGGCCGGCGGACCCCGAGTCGAAGGAGGCCCTCCTCGGCCGCGTCGCCCAGGGCGACAAGCGGGCCTTCTCGGAGCTCTACGACCAGCTCGCGCCCCGCGTCCTTGGGCTCGTCCGCCGTCTGCTCGTCGACCACGCGCAGTCGGAGGAGGTCACGCAGGAGATCTTCCTGGAGATCTGGCAGTCCGCTTCCCGCTTCGACCCGGCCAAGGGCGCAGCGACGACGTGGGTGCTCACCATGGCCCACCGCCGCGCGGTCGACCGCGTGCGCGCTTCCCAGTCCAGCCGCGATCGCGACGTCCGCATCGGCATCCGCGACCACGAGCACGGCTACGACCAGGTGTCCGAGACCGTCGAGATCAGCATCGAGCACGAGAGGGTCACGAAGGCCATGACGAAGCTCACCGAGATCCAGCGCCAGGCCGTCTCGCTCGCCTACTACGGCGGCTACAGCCACAGCGAGGTCGCGTCGATGCTCGACGTGCCCATCGGCACCGTGAAGACACGTCTGCGCGACGGCATGATCCGTCTGCGCGACGAGATGGGGGTCGCATCATGACCACCGACGACGACATCCGCATGCTCACCGCGGCGTACGCGCTCGGCGCCGTCGACGCCGAGGAGGCGGCGGAGATCGAGGCGCTCCTCGAGCGCGATCCCGCCCTCCGCGCCGAGGTGGAGGAGCTGCGGGCCACCGCGGCCGACCTCGCCTGGACGACCGAGCCGGTGGATCCGTCGCCGCGCCTCAAGATCGACCTCATGGCCATGCTCGACGCCACCCCGCAGCTGCCGCCGCTCGCCGCACCGTCCGCCGTGACGGACGACCGGCGCCGCCCCGCGCCGGTCACGCAGCTGCGGCCCGTGGCATCCGCGGACGCCGTCCCCGGTGCCTCCGCGCCGTCGTCCCCCGCGCCGCGCGAGCGCCTCGGATCCGCGTCCGCTCGCGCCTCCGAGCGCTGGTTCCGCCGGCCGGGTGCCCTGATCGGCGTCGCCGCGGCTGCCGTCGTGCTCGTCGTCGGCGGCGTGGTCGTCGGTACGAACGTGGGCGGTCCGGGCACGTCGCAGACACCCGTCGCGTCCGCGTACGAGCAGGTCACCACGGCATCCGACGTCGTCATCGACAAGCGCGACGTCGTCGGCGGCGGCACGGCGACGGTCTACTTCTCCGCCTCCGAGGCGAAGACGGCGGTCGTGCTGAACGACGCGTCGCCGCTGCCCGAGGGCCGCGTGCTCCAGATGTGGTACGTCGGCGCCTCCGGCCCCGTGTCCGCCGGCGTCATGTCGGCCTCGGACGGGGCGGGTCACGCCGTGCTCCAGGGCAGCTACACGCCCGGCGACACCGTGGCCATCACGGTCGAGCCCGAGGGCGGATCCGAGCAGCCCACGACCGAGCCCATCGTGGCGGTCACCAGCACCTGATCGGTGCCGCACGACCCGCGACATGCAGAAGGCCCCCGCATCCCTGAGGATGCGGGGGCCTTCCCCGTGCGCGGGGCGGATCAGCCGAAGCGGCCGCTGACGTAGTCCTCGGTCGCCTGCACGCTGGGCTTCGAGAACATGGTGGTGGTGTCGTCGTACTCGATGAGCTTGCCGGGCTTGCCGGTGCCGGCGATGTTGAAGAAGGCCGTGCGGTCGGAGACGCGGCTGGCCTGCTGCATGTTGTGGGTCACGATCACGATCGTGTACTGCGCCTTGAGCTCCTCGATGAGGTCCTCGATGGCGAGCGTGGAGATGGGGTCGAGCGCGGAGCACGGCTCGTCCATCAGCACCACGTCGGGCTGCACCGCGATGGCGCGCGCGATGCAGAGGCGCTGCTGCTGGCCGCCCGAGAGGCCGGATCCCGGCAGCGCGAGGCGGTCCTTGACCTCGTTCCAGAGGTTGGCGCCCATGAGCGACTGCTCGACGAGGGCGTCCGCGTCCGACTTGGAGATCTTCCGGTTGTTGAGCTTCACGCCCGCCAGCACGTTGTCGCGGATCGACATGGTGGGGAACGGGTTCGGCCGCTGGAAGACCATGCCGACCTGGCGGCGCACGAGCACCGGGTCGACGCCGGGGCCGTAGAGGTCGTTGCCGTCGACCAGCACCTCGCCCTCGACGTACGCGCCGGGGATCACCTCGTGCATGCGGTTCAGCGTGCGGAGGAAGGTCGACTTGCCGCAGCCGGACGGGCCGATGAACGCCGTGACGGTGCGCGGCTCGATCCGCAGGTTGACGTCCTCGACGGCCTTGAACTTGCCGTAGTAGACGTTCAGGTCGTTGACTTCGATGCTCTTGGACAAAGGGTGTTCCTAACCGTTCGGGTCGTGGCCGGGGGAGCGGGCGCTAGCGGCCGAGCTTGGGGGCGAAGATGCGGGCGATGAGCCGCGCGACGATGTTCAGCACCATGACGATGAGGATCAGCACGAGCGCGCCGGTCCACGCGCGGTCGACGTAGGCCGCCGCGTCCGAGCCCTGGTCGGCGTACTGCCGGAAGACGAACACCGGCAGGGTCATCATCTGGTCCTGGAAGGGGTTGTAGTTCATGCTCTGCGTGAACCCGGCGACGATGAGGAGCGGCGCCGTCTCGCCGATGACGCGGGCGATCGCGAGCATCACGCCGGTGACGATGCCGGCCAGCGACGTCGGCAGCACGATCTTCACGATCGTCAGCCACTTCGGCACGCCGAGCGCGTACGACGCCTCGCGGAGCTCGTTCGGGACCAGCTTGAGCATCTCCTCGGCGCTGCGCACGACCACGGGGATCATCAGCACGGATAGCGCGAGCGCCCCGCCGAAGCCCAGGCGGATGCCCGGGCCGAGGAAGATCACGAGCAGCGCGTAGGCGAAGAGGCCCGCGACGATGGACGGGATGCCCGTCATGACGTCGACGAAGAACGTGATGGCGCGTGCCAGTCGGCCGCGGCCGTACTCGACGAGGTAGATGGCCGCCATGAGGCCGACGGGGATGGAGATCACCGCGGCGATGGCCGTGACGATCAGCGTGCCGATGATGGCGTGCAGGCCGCCGCCGCCCTCGCCCACCACGTTGCGGAGGCTCGAGTTGAAGAACAGCGGGTCGAAGCGCCCGGAGCCGTTCGTGACGGCGGTGAACACGAGCGACACGAGCGGGATCAGCGCGAGCACGAACGCGACCGTGACGAGGATCGTGATGACCCGGTCCTTCGCCTTCCGCTCGCCCTCCACGGCGAGCGAGAAGCAGAAGAGCGCGATGCCGAACAGGATCGTGCCGAACACCGCCGTGCCGACGATGTTGAAGCTGTCCGCGGCCCCCGAGAGCTCGAGCACCAGGAAGATGGCCGCCATGACGAGCCAGGACACCAGGAAGATCGCGGGCGCCGTGAAGCGGTGCAGCTTCCCGGCGGTGAGGGAGTTGGGCAGGGTGCTCGCGACGGGCCGCGTGCGGGAGGGGGCTGTCGTCGCCATTAGTTCGCTCCGGAGAAGGCCTTGCGGCGGCTGATGATGTAGCGGGCCAGCATGTTCACGGCCAGCGTGATGACGAAGAGCATGAGGCCGGACGCGATGAGCTCGTTGATCTTGAGGCCGTACGCCTCGGGGAAGCTCAGCGCGATGTTGGCGGCGATGGTGTTCGAGTTCGTCGACTGGAACCACGCGAAGTTCACGACCGCGGCGGGGGAGAGGACGATCGCGACCGCCATCGTCTCGCCGAGGGCGCGACCGAGGCCGAGCATGGCGGCCGAGATGATGCCGGGGCGGCCGAAGGGCAGCACGGCGGTCTGGATCATCTCCCAGCGCGTCGCACCGAGGGCCAGCGCCGCCTCCTCGTGCAGCTTCGGCGTCTGGAGGAAGACCTCGCGGGACAGCGCGGTGACGATCGGCAGGATCATGACGGCGAGCACGACGGCGACCGTGAAGATCGTGCGGCCGGTGCCCGAGACGGGGCCGGCGAAGAGCGGGAACCAGCCGAACGCGTCGGTGAGGAACTCGTAGAACGGCTGCAGGAACTTCGCCAGCACCGCTATGCCCCAGAGCCCGAACACCACGGACGGCACGGCCGCGAGCAGGTCGATGATGTACCCGAGGCCCTGCGCGAGGCGGCGGGGCGCGTAGTGCGAGATGAAGAGCGCGATGCCGATGGCGACGGGGACGGCCATGAGCATGGCGAGCGCCGCGGCGTAGACCGTGCCGAACATCAGCGGGCCGACGTAGGCCCAGAAGCCGCCGCCGCCGGAGACCTCGGCGGGAGGCGCGGTGAGCGCGGGGATGCTCTGCACGACGAGGAACAGCGCGACGGCCGCGAGGATCACGAGGATCAGCGTGCCGGACCCTCGGGAGAGGCCGGAGAAGACGCGGTCGCCCACGCGGGCCTTGGGCTTGGCGTCCTGGGAGCTGCGGAGGGCAGCGGACGCGTCGCGCGGCGGTTCGGTCTCGGGAGCCTGGGGAGGCTGCGGGGCGGCGGTCGTCATGGGTCGGGTTCCCTTGCGGTCGAGATGATGGGGCTGGGGACGGCGGGGCCGCCCGTGGGAGCGCCCCCTGACCCGCGCGGGCGCGGATCAGGGGGCGGACGGCGGGTGCTACTTGATCGACTCGACCGCGGTCTTGACCTGCGCGGCGACCGTGTCGGACAGCGGCGCGGCGCCGGCCTTCTCGGCGGCGAGCTGCTGGCCCTCGGTGCTGGTCACGTAGCCGACGTAGGCATTGACGAGCTCGCCGACGGCCGGGTCCTTGTACTCCTGGCAGGTGATGAGGTAGCTGACCAGGACGATCGGGTAGACACCCGACGCGGTGGTCGAGTAGTCGATGTCGAAGACGACGTCATTCGCCTCGCGGCCCTCGGCCTCGGGCGAGGCCTCGACGACGGCGGCTGCGGCCTCCGGCGAGTAGCCGACGAACTCGTCGCCGACCTTGATCTTCGCGACGCCGAGGGTGCCGGCCTTGGACGCGTCGGCGTAGCCGATGATGTTGCTGCCGCCCTTGACGGCGTCGACGACGCCGGTCGTGCCCTGGGCCGCCTCGCCGCCCTGGTAGGGCCAGACGCCCTTGGGCTCCGCGTCCCAGACCGTCTTGGCCGTGGTGTTGAGGTACTTCGCGAAGTTCTCGGTGGTGCCCGAGTCGTCCGAGCGGTGCACGGCGGTGATGGTGGCGTCGGGCATGGTCGCGTCGGGGTTGAGCGCGACGATGGCTGGGTCGTTCCACTTCGTGATGGTGCCCTTGAAGATGCCCGCGGTGGTGGCGGCGTCGAGGTGCAGCTCCTTCACGCCGTCGACCTGGAAGATCAGCGCGATGGGGGAGATGTAGGCGGGGAGGTCGATCGGCTTGACGCCGTCGGCGCACTGGCCGAACGTGCCGGTGAGCTCGTCGGTCTTGAGCGCGCGGTCGGAGCCGGCGAAGTTCGCGTTCTGGCCGCCGGCCATGAACGCCTCGCGCCCGGCGCCGGAACCCTCGCCCGCGTAGGTGACGGTGACGCCGGGGTTGGCGGTCTGGAACGCGGCGTTCCAGGCCTCCTGGGCAGCGCCCTGGGAGGTGGCGCCGATGCCGTTGAGCGTGCCGGACAGGGTGGACGCCGATGCGTCGCCGCCCTCGGCGGGCGCCTCGTTGGAGGCGCAGGAGGAGAGTGCGAGTGCGGTGACGGCGGCGAGCGCTGCTGCGCTGCTGAGACGCGAGATCTTCACGTGATGGAGCCTTCCGGGTATTTCTTGCTGTGAGGAGGCAGGTGCATGCCCCTCGACGAAGCTATGTCGGGCCATTGACGGGATTGGCCGGAACCGGTGAACGGGAGGTGAACAGACCGCGTGGATCGGCACGGGCTCAGGCGCTCGGGCGCACAGTGGTCGGTCGGGCAGCGAACGGGGCGTCGCGATGCCCGGCGTCGTCACGCCGACGGGCCGTACGTCTCCACCGCGAGGATCCCCGCCTCCGGGTCAGACGCCGACAGGTGCACCACCGAGAACTCGGCGGGCGACAGCATCCCGGCCCGCGGCATGCGGCTCGCGCGGGGCGTCTCCGTGGCGAGGGCGATCTCGTGCAGGATCTCCGGCAGGACGGGGCTGTGGCTGCAGAGCACGGCGCTGCGGGCCTTGCGCACGCGCTTCGCGACGGTCTCGCGCACGGATCCGCCGTCGGTCTCGTAGGCGTCCTGGCTGATCCCCGCGTCCTCCTTCACCCGCCGGCCGAGGGTCTCGGCGAGGGGCGCGACCGTCTGCAGGCAGCGCTCGGCGGTGCTGCTCGTGACGACCTGTGGCCCGAACGCGAGCAGCGTCGGCACGATCGACCGCGCCTCGTCGCGTCCGCGGGCGCTGAGCGGCCGGCCCGCGTCGGCGCCGTCCCACTCGTACGGCTGCACGGCGTGGCCGTGGCGCAGCGCGATGAGGGCGAACGACCGGTGCGAGCCCGTCTCCACGAGCCCGGCGAAGAGGTCGAGGATCTGCACCTCGCCCGGGTAGTCGAGGCGCTTGCGGGCGTTGGGGATGGAGACCCACTCGACGCTCTCCACCTCGTCGTCCGGCTCGAAGCGTCCTGCCTCGACCATGGCGTCCGTGGCCTCGGCGGCCCAGTAGCTCACCGACTTGCGGCGGCCGCCGGAGATGCCGTACTCGATGGCGCCGAGCGGCACGCCGAGCGCGACCCGGAGGCCGGTCTCCTCGTGCACCTCGCGGACGGCGGTCTGCGGGAGCGTCTCGCCGGGATCGACCTTGCCCTTCGGCAGGGACGTGTCGCGGCGTCGGGTGCGGTGGATGATGAGCACCCGGATCCGTCTGTCGACCACGCGCCAGACGACGGCGCCTGCGGCGAAGACGGAGGGGGAGGGCGGCACGTCCCCCACGCTAGCGGGGTCCGTGCTCGGTTCAGCGGTGCTCAGCGGAGCACGCGCCGCTTGCGCTTGGACACGATGCCCATCACCGCGGTCTGCAGGTCCTCCAGCGTCGTGCCGTCCGCGCCCTTGTTGCGGCGCGTCCACTCCCCGTCGGAGTCGAGGATCCACGCGGAGGTCGTGTCGGCCATGGCGCGGTCGAAGAGGTCCTCGATCTCCTGCAGGTGCGCGGGGTCGACGAGGCGCACGAGCGCCTCGACGCGGCGGTCGAGGTTGCGGTGCATCATGTCGGCGCTGCCGATGTAGGTGGCCTGGTCGCCGTCGTTGACGAACGAGAACACGCGGCTGTGCTCGAGGTAGCGCCCGAGGATCGACCGCACCTCGATGTTCTCGCTGAGCCCCGGCTGTCCCGGCGTGAGCGAGCAGATGCCGCGCACCCAGACCTGCACGGGCACGCCCGCGTTGCTCGCCCGGTAGAGCGCGTCGATGATCTTCTCGTCGACGATGGAGTTGACCTTGATGCGGATGCCGCTGGGCTTCCCGTCGAGCGCGTTCTGCGTCTCCACGGCGATGCGCTTGAGCAGGCCCTTCCGCAGGTGCAGCGGCGCGACGAGCAGGCGCTTGAACTTCTTCTCGATGCCGTAGCCGGAGAGCTCGTTGAACAGGCGCGTGAGGTCCTTGCCCACGACGTCGTCCGCGGTGAGGAGCCCGAGGTCCTCGTAGATGCGGCTCGTCTTGGGGTTGTAGTTGCCTGTGCCGATGTGGCTGTAGTGCCGCAGCACCCCGCCCTTCTCCTGGCGGATCACGAGCGCGAGCTTGCAGTGCGTCTTGAGCCCCGCGACGCCGTAGACGACGTGCACGCCGGCCTTCTCGAGCTTGCGGGCCCACGTGATGTTGGCCTGCTCGTCGAAGCGCGCCTTGATCTCCACCAGCGCGAGCACCTGCTTGCCCGCCTCGGCCGCGTCGATGAGCGCCTCGACGATGGGGCTGTCGCCGCTCGTGCGGTAGAGGGTCTGCTTGATGGCGAGCACGTGGGGATCCGCCGCCGCCTGCTCCAGGAACGCCTGCACGCTCGTGGTGAACGACTCGTAGGGGTGGTGCAGCAGGATGTCCTGCTGCGCGATGGAGCGGAAGATGTCGGCGCGCGAGTTGTCCTCGGCCGGTTTCAGCGCGACGGCCGTGGTGGGCACGTTGTTCGGGTAGTGCAGCGCCGGCCGGTCGAGCTTCGCGAGGTCGAACAGGCCGCCGAGGTCGAGCGGGGACGGGAGCGTGAACACCTCCTGCTCGGTGATGTCGAGCTCGCGCATGAGGAGGTCGAGCGTGACCGCGTCCATGTCGTCCGAGATCTCGAGGCGGATGGGCGGGCCGAACCGGCGTCGCAGGAGCTCCTTCTCGAGGGCCTGGATGAGGTTCTCGGTCTCGTCCTCCTCGATCTGCACGTCCTCGTTGCGCGTGACGCGGAACACGTGGTGCTCGACGATCTCCATGCCCGGGAACAGCGTCTGCAGCTGGTTCGCGATGAGGTCCTCGAGGGCGATGAAGTCGATGGGGCCGGAGCGCGTGTCGGGCGTGAGCGGCATGAAGCGCGGCAGCATCTGCGGCACCTTGATGCGCGCGAACTCCTGGCGGTTCGTCTTCGGGTTGCGGATGCGCACCGAGAGGTTCAGCGACAGGCCGGAGATGTAGGGGAAGGGGTGGGCCGGATCCACCGCGAGCGGCATGAGCACCGGGAACACCTGCTCGGAGAAGAGCTCGTGCAGGCGGTCCTGCTGGGCCTCGTCGAGCGAGTCCCAGCGCACGACGCGGATGCCGTGCTCCTCGAGCGCCGGGCGCACGCTGTCGTTGAAGGCGGCCGCGTGGCGGACCTGCAGGCGGTACGCGGTCTCGTTGATGGCGGAGAGCACCTCGGCGGGCGTGCGGCCGATGTTGGTGGGGACGGCGAGGCCCGTCGCGATGCGGCGCTTGAGGCCGGCGACGCGGACCATGAAGAACTCATCGAGGTTGCTGGCGAAGATGGCGAGGAAGTTGGCCCGCTCGAGGACCGGCAGCTCGGGGTCCTCCGCCAGCTCGAGCACGCGGCGGTTGAACGCCAGCCAGCTCAGCTCGCGGTCGAGGAAGCGCCCCTCGGGGAGGGTCCCGTCGTCCTCGAGGAGCTCGTCCTCCTCGTCGAAGTCGTCCAGGGATTCGGCGACCGCCTTCGCATCGCCGATGTACGTCTCGCTGTCCATCCGCCCATCATGGCATCGCGGTGTGCCCTCCGCCCTCCGGCAGGTGAACGCACGGTGAACCGCATCGGGAGAGCGCTGGGGGAGGCGCGGGGATCAGGCAAGGCGGTACTGGACGTCGACCGCGGCGTCGCGGAAGGCGGCCCGTCGGTAGAGCGCCAGGGCGGGCGCGTTGTCGGCCTCGACGTAGAGGTCGACCTCGTCGTGCCCGCGCTCGGCGAGCAGGTCGAGGCCGGCGGCGAGGAGGGCGGATCCGAGTCCGCGGGCCGCGCGGTCGGGATCCACGCCGAGCACGTACACCTCGGCCTGGCCGCCATCCACCTTGAGCCAGTGGAAGCCGGCCAGCCTGCCGTCCGCGTCGCGGGCGAGGAGCAGCAGGGCCGGGTCGAACCAGGACTCCGCGACGCGGTCGTCGAGGTCGCCGCGCGTCATGCGGCCCTGCTCGGGGTGGCTCGCGAAGGCCCGCGCGTTGAGCGCGACCCAGTCGTCGGCGTCCTCGGCGGCGAAGGAGGAGAGCGCGAGGCCCGCCGGCATCGGGCGCTCGCCGAGGCCCGTGCGCGCCTCGGCGACCGACGCGCGCAGCTGCAGGAGCTCGCGGGCCCGGTCGAGGCCCGTCGCGGCGGCGAGGGCGCGGGCGGCGGGGTGGTCGCCGTGCGCCCACACCGAGACGGGCGATCCCGCGGCCTCCGCGAGCACGGCCTCGAGGAGCGCGCGGCCGACGCCGTGGCGGCGGCGGG
This sequence comes from Clavibacter michiganensis subsp. insidiosus, assembly GCF_002240565.1. Lineage (GTDB taxonomy): Bacteria > Actinomycetota > Actinomycetes > Actinomycetales > Microbacteriaceae > Clavibacter > Clavibacter insidiosus. The sequence goes on from NZ_MZMO01000001.1 coordinate 732,473, forward strand.
ACGGATCCACGACGAGCTCGGCCTCGATCCCGCCGTCGCCGCGCGCGACGACGGCCGCGCCGATCGGGCTCCCGTCCGTCCCATCGACGACGAGGAGGGCGGGTCCGCCGTCGGAGCTGAGCGTGAGGCGGGTCTGCTCGTTGAACGGGGCGACGCCGTCGGCCGCGCGGGCGCGGTCGGCGAGCGCGAGGATCCCGCGGACGGCGTCGGGGGCGGGCTCGACGCGGACGACGCGCGGGGCGTCGGGCTCCGTCGCCTCAGGCGCCGGCGGGGGCGGGAACGCGCTCATTGTCCTCCTCATACACGTTGAAGCGGTAGCCGACGTTGCGCACGGTGCCGATGAGCGACTCGAGGTCGCCGAGCTTCGCCCGCAGGCGCCGCACGTGCACGTCGACCGTGCGCGTGCCGCCGAAGTAGTCGTAGCCCCACACCTCGCTGAGCAGCTGCTCGCGCGTGAAGACCCGCGACGGGTGGCTCGCGAAGAAGCGCAGCAGCTCGAACTCCTTGAAGGTGAGGTCGAGCGGCTTGCCGTGCACCTTGGCGGAGTAGCTGGCCTCGTCGATGACCACGCCGGAGGCCTGGATCTTGCTGCCCGTGTGCTCGAGCGCCGCGCGGCCGATGACGAGGCGCACGCGCGCGTCGACCTCGGCGGGGCCGGCGGAGTCGAGGATCACGTCGGTCGCGCCCCAGTCGGCGCTGACCGCGGTGAGGCCGCCCTCGGTGAGCACGAGGATGAGGGGCGTGCCCCCGCCCGTGGTGGTGAGGATCTTGCAGAGGGACTTGGCGCTGGCGAGGTCGCGGCGGGCGTCGACGAGGACGAGGTCGGCGGCGGGGGCGTTCACGAGGCTCGCCGCATCCGCCTGGATGTGCCGCGTCCGGTGGCTGAGGAGCCCGAGCGCCGGGAGCACATCGGTGTCCGCGGACGAGGTCAGGATCAACAGCTGGGCCACAGGGATCCTCCATGGATGAATTCCCCCCATGATACGTGGGGCAGGATTGCGGGGTGACCTCCCCCCTGCGCAGCCTCGTCCCCGTCTGGCTGGCCGCCGCCGTCGGCGCGGTCGTGGTGGCGGTGGCCGTCGGCCCCGACGCGGCCCCGCGGTGGTTCCCGCTCGTGCTCGCCACGTGCGTCGTCGCCACGTTCGTGATCCAGCTGTCCCTGCCCCGCAAGACCGGCTTCGTCGACCGCGCCGTGGGCAGCGTCGTCGGCGCGGTGCTCGTGCTCGCCGCGGCTACGGCCGTCGTGCTCCTCGTGCCCGTCGCGGCCTAGACGAGCCGGTCGGATCCGGCCGCCCGTGGGGTAGATTGGGGCCATGTCGTCGCTGCTTGCTCTGGAACTCTTCTTCACCGGACTGCTGGTCCTGGCGAGCCTCTCCATCGGCTGGGTGTCGCTCGTCGTGGTCTACAACCTCTTCCGCGGCCAGCGCTGACCGCGCGCCGCATGATCGAGATCCCGACCGGCCTCCCCGCCGAGCTCGTCCCGCTGTCCTGGCTCCTCGGCGTCTGGGAGGGCACCGGGGTCGTCGAGTACGCGGTCGGCGACGAGGTCGTCCGCCGCGAGTTCGGCCAGCGCATCAGCTTCAGCCACGACGGCCTGCCGCACCTCAACTACTCCTCGTACGCGTGGGTCGATGGCGACGACGGCCCCGTGCCCTTCGTCACCGAGACCGGCTACTGGCGCCTGCGCCGCCGCGTCACCGACGGGGACCCGGGCCCCGCGATGCTGCCGCCCACCGGCGATCGCCCGTTCACGACGGCCGAGGAGGTCGAGACGCTGCGCAACGCCGAGAGCGGCTTCGACGTCGAGGTCGCGCTCGTGCACCCGGGCGGCGTCAGCGAGCTCTACGTCGGCCAGGTGAAGAGCGCGCGCATCGACCTCGCCACCGACGCCGTGATGCGCACCGAGGGCGCCAAGGCCTACACGGGCGCGACCAGGCTCTACGGCCTCGTCGAGCGCGACCTGCTCTGGGCGTGGGACATCGCGGCGCTCGGCCAGCCGCTGCGCACGCACGCCTCCGGGCGGGTGTCGCATGTCGACTGACCCGGATCCCGCCCCGTCCCGCTCGCCCTTCCTCGACCTGCCCGGCGCCGTCGCCGCCGAGGGGCCGGATGCCGGCGTGCCCGCGCACCTCGGATCCCTCGTGCAGGAGCAGCGCGCGCTCGCCGCGGGGACCGCGATCGTCGACCTGTCGCACCGGGCTGTCCTCTCCGGCACGGGGGAGGACCGGCTGACCTGGCTCGACTCCATCACCAGCCAGTCGCTCCGCGGCCTCGCGCCGGGGGACTCGGCCGAGACCCTCTTCCTCGACCAGAACGGCCGCCTCGAGCACGCGGTCGGCGTGCTCGACGACGGCGTCACCACCTGGCTGCTGCTCGGCGCCGGGGACGCGGGGGCGCTGCTCGCGTACCTGCAGCGCATGCGCTTCATGCTCCGGGTCGAGCCCGCCGACCGCACTGCCGAGCTCGCCGTCGTCGGCACCATGGGCGAGCCCGAGCTCCCCGTCGCGGCGCCCGCGGGCGTGCCGCTCGTGTGGCGGGATCCGTGGACGCACGTCGTCCCCGGCGGACACCAGTACGCGGCCGCCGCGCCGCACCCGGGCGAGGGCTGGACCTGGAGCGAGCGCCTCGTGCCGCGCTCCGAGCTGCCCGCCGTCGTCGCGCGCGCGGCGTCCGGCGACCTGCCCGTCGCGGGCGTCCTCGCGTCCGAGGCGCTGCGGATCGCCGCGTGGCGCCCGCGCTTCGCCACGGAGGTCGACGACCGCACCATCCCGCACGAGCTCGACTGGCTGCGCAGCGCCGTGCACCTCAGCAAGGGCTGCTACCGCGGCCAGGAGACGGTCGCCAAGGTCCACAACCTCGGGCGCCCGCCGCGCCGCCTCGTGCTGCTGCAGCTCGACGGGTCCGACGCGGTGCTGCCGGGCGCGGGATCCGAGGTGCGGCTCCCCGCCGCCGCCGACGGCACCGCGGGCGAGGTGGTCGGGGCGGTCACGTCGAGCGCGCTGCACCACGAGCTCGGCCCGGTCGCGCTCGCGGTCGTCCGCCGCAACGTGGATCCCGCCCTCCAGCTCGAGGTCGTCGCCGACGACGTGCGCGTGCAGGCCATGCAGGACGTGATCGTTCCCACGGACGCCGGCCGCTCCGCCGACGTCCCCCGCCTGCCGCGGCTCGGTGCGGTCCGCCGCTGAGCGCGCGCGGGAGCGGTCGGCCCGTGCCGCCCGCACCCTGAGGCACCGGGCGGATCCGCGCGCCGCGCTGCTGCGCCTCTGGGGATCGGCGCCCGCGGCCCTGCAGATCGCCATCGCGGCCACGGGCGGCTGGGCCTTCGCGCACCACGTGCTCGGCCACGACACCCCGCTGCTCGCGACGACCGTCACGATCACGAGCCTCGGCTTCGTGCGCGACGCGCGGCCCGTGCGCGTGCTCGAGACGGCGATCGGCATGACCGTCGGGATCACGCTGAGCGAGGTGCTGCTGCTCGGCATCGGCCGCGGGGCGTGGCAGCTGTTCGTCATCATCCTGGCGACGCTGCTGGTCGCGCGACTGCTGTCGTCGAACGCCGCGTTCGCGGTCGCGGCGGGCGTGCAGGCCGTGCTCGTCGCCCTTCTCCCGGCGCCGTCCGGCGGGGTCTTCGTGCGCAGCGTCGACGGGCTCGTGGGCGGCGCGGTGGCGCTCCTCGCGACCGCGCTCATCCCGCGGGATCCGCGGCGGCAGGCCCTGCGCGAGGCCCGCCGCGTGTTCTCCGAGTGCTCCTACGCGCTCACGTCGCTCGTCTCCGCCCTGCGGCTCGGCGACGCCACCGCCGCCGACCGCGCGCTCGACCGGCTGCCGCACCCAGCCGCTCATCGACGCGTGGAGCGCCGCGGCCGACTCGGCCCTGTCGATCGCGCGCATCTCCCCGTTCCTCCGCCGCCACCTGCCGGAGCTGCGGGCCCAGCGGCGCGTGCTCGACGGCATGGACCTCGCGGTGCGGAACCTGCGCGTGATCTCGCGGCGCATCGACTTCCTGGTGGTCGACGGGGTGCGGCGTCCCGTGCTCGCCGAGCTGCTCGCCACCGTCTCGAACGGCGTGAACCTCCTCGGCCAGAGCCTCTCGGATCCGTCGGCCGCGCCCCTCGCCCAGCAGAACCTCGTGCTCGTGGCCGTGCGGCTGGATCCGCGCGAGCTCATCCCCGGCGCCCCCGTGGGAGAGGTCATGCTCGTGATGCTGCTGCGGCCCCTGCTCGTGGACCTCCAGGTGGCCGCGGGCGTCGACGCCGACACCGCGCGCCGCGCGCTGCCCGAAGTCTAGGCCGGCGCGACCGCCGACCAGGGCATGGTCAGCTCGCCGAGCCGCCAGCGCGCGTGCCCGCCCTCGACGGGGACGCCTGCGTCGCGCATCCGGGCGACCGCGCCCAGCCACTGCTGCCGGGGGCCGTACACGCCGAGCGGGGCGCTGAGGATCCAGCTGCGGTCGAGCAGGGCGAGCACCTCGTGCACGCGCTCACCGGGGACGTTGCGGTGGATGAGCGCCTTCGGCAGCCGCTCGGCGACGATCGACGGCAGCTCCAGCCCCGTCAACCGCAGCGAGATCGTCAGGCTGCGCGGGCCGTCCGCGCGCACGTCGACCCAGCTCGCGACCCGGCCGATCTCGTCGCACGTGCCCTCCACCACGGATCCGCCGGGGACGAGCCGCGCCGCCATCCGCGCCCACGCCGCGGGCACGTCGGCCTCGTCGTACTGCCGCAGCACGTTGAAGGCGCGGATCACGGTCGCCCGCTCGCCGCCGGGCAGCGGCACCTCGAACCCGCCGCGGACGAAGGAGATTCGCTCCCGGGCCTCCGCGTCGGGCCACGCCGCGAGCTGCTCGCGCGCCCGCGCCACGCGCCCCGGCTCGATCTCGATGCCCACGACGCGCACGTCCGGCCGCGTCGCGCGCAGCCGCCCGTGCATCTCGAGCGCCGTGATCCCGCTCGCGCCGTAGCCGAGGTCGACCACGAGCGGGTCGGCCGCGGTGCGCAGCGCGTCGAGGGTCGCGATCCACCTGTCGACGCGCCGGAGGCGGTTCGTGTTGGTCGTCCCGCGCGTCACGGAGCCGACGGGGGAGGCGGCGCCCGGCATGGGATCAGTCTCCCATCGCTCGATAGGCTGGCCGCATGGCTGAACCCCGCACCCTCGTGCTGCTGCGTCACGGCAACAGCGACTGGAACCAGAAGAACCTGTTCACCGGATGGGTGGACGTCGAGCTGAGCGAGCAGGGCGTCGCGGAGGGGCAGCGCGCCGGCGAGCTCCTCGCCGAGTCCGGCATCCTCCCCGACGTGCTGCACACCTCCGTCCTCATCCGCGCCATCGACACCGCCAACATCGCGCTCAAGCGCGCCGGCCGCTCGTGGATCCCCGTCCAGCGCACCTGGCGCCTCAACGAGCGCCACTACGGCGCGCTCCAGGGCAAGGACAAGGCGCAGACCCTCGCCGAGTACGGCCCCGAGCAGTTCGCCACGTGGCGCCGCTCGTTCGACGTGCCGCCGCCCCCCATCGCCGACGACGACGAGTACTCGCAGTCGCGCGATTCCCGCTACGCGGACCTCGGCGACGCCCTGCCCCGCACGGAGTGCCTCAAGGACGTCATCGAGCGGATGCTCCCCTACTGGGAGTCCGACATCCAGCCCGACCTCGCCTCCGGCCGCACCGTGCTCGTCACCGCCCACGGCAACTCGCTGCGCGCGCTCGTGAAGCACCTCGACGGGATCTCCGACGCGGACATCGCGGAGCTGAACATCCCCACCGGCATCCCGCTCGTGTACCGCCTCGACGAGGACTTCCGCCCGATCGTCCCCGGCGGCGAGTACCTCGACCCGGAGGCCGCCGCAGCGGGCGCCGCGGCCGTCGCCGCGCAGGGCAGCAAGAGGTAGCGCCCCCGCACGCACGACGAGAGCCCGACCGGATCATCCGGTCGGGCTCTCGTCATGTCACCGCGGTGCGGCGGGCCGGCGCGCGGCCGGCGGACGCGGATCAGGCGTCGGCCTGCACCCAGTCGCCGGTCGCGAGGTACTGCACGGTCTTCGCGATGGACACCGCGTGGTCGGCGAAGCGCTCGTGGTAGCGGCTGGCGAGGGTGGAGTCGACCGTGTCGACGGCCGCGCCCTTCCAGGTCTCGCCGAGCACCTTGTCGAAGACGCTGAGGTGCAGCTCGTCGATGCGGTCGTCGTCGTTGCGGATCTCCTCGGCGAGCTTCGCGTCCTCCGTGGTGAGGAGGTCGGTGAGCTTGCGGGCGATGGCCACGTCGAGCTGACCGAGCTCGAGGAAGGTGGGGCGCAGCGACTTCGGGACCACCTTGTCCGGGAAGCGGTAGCGCGACAGCTGGGCGATGTGCTCGGCGAGGTCGCCCATGCGCTCGAGGGACGCGCTGATGCGGAGCGCGCTCACGACGATGCGCAGGTCGCGCGCCACCGGCTGCTGGCGGGCGAGGATGTTGATCGCGAGCTCGTCGAGGCTCGTGGCGAGCTCGTCGATGCGGCGGTCCTGCTCGATGACGGTCTCGGCGAGGCTGACGTTCGACTCGTTGAACGCGCGGGTCGCGTTCTCGATGGAGATGGCGACGAGCGCGGAGATCTCGATGAGACGCTCCTGGACCTCGTGGAGCTCCTGCTGGAACACTTCGCGCATGGGGGACGTCCTTTCAGGCCGCCCCGCTGCGAGGGGCGGGGTGGTTCTCGGGCACGGCGGACCCCGGGTGACGGGCCCACATCCCCCGACTCTGGTCATGCGAGGTTAACGCACGGTGCCGGCGAGCTGAATTCGCGGCCTTGTGGCCCGGGTGGCGGGTCCCCGCGGCCGGGACGCCCCGACGCCGTCTCCTAGTGTGGGCGCATGGACACCGGTGCGTTGGTGCTCGTCTGCCTCCTCATCGGTCTGGCGGTCGGCGCGGGATTCGTGTGGCTGCTGCACCACGCGGCGGACCGCGGCGACCGCGCCGTCGAGATCACGAACCCCGTCGTCCCCGACGGCGTCGACCAGGTGCTCGAGGCGCTCGAGTCGGCGGGCATCGTGCTGGACCCCTCCAACAACGTGATGAAGGCGTCGCCCGGCGCCATCTCCTCCGGCCTCGTCTTCCACCAGGCGCTCGTCCACCCCGAGCTCGTCTCGATGGTCGACCGCGTGCGCCGATCCGGCGAGCCGCTGGCGGAGGAGGTGTCGCTCGCGCGCGGCCCGTTCGGCGCCGCCGAGTTCCAGATGCACGTGCGCGTCGCCCGCCTCGGCACGCGCTACGTGCTCCTCCTCGCGCAGGACCGCACCGAGTCCCACCGGCTCGACCAGGTGCGCCGCGACTTCGTGGCGAACATCAGCCACGAGCTGAAGACGCCCATCGGCGCGGTCGGCCTCCTCGCGGAGGCGCTCGACTCGTGCGCCGACGACGCCGTGCAGGTGCGGCGGTTCGCCGCACGGCTCACCACGGAGTCGGCCCGGCTCGCGCGCATCACGCAGGAGATCATCGAGCTGTCCCGGCTCGAGGCGGCCAACGCGCTGGAGAAGGCGGAGCCTGTCGACGTCGACCACGTGATCAGCGTCGCGCTCGACCAGGTGCGGCTCGGCGCGGAGCTCCGCGGCATCGAGCTGGCCCGCGGCAAGCGGTCGCGCTCCACGGTCTACGGCGACGAGGCGCTCCTCGTGGTCGCCGTGCACAACCTGCTGAGCAACGCCGTCAACTACTCGCCCGACGGATCGCGCGTCGGCATCGGCGTCATGGTCGACGACGGCGCCGTCGAGGTCGTGGTCACCGACCAGGGCATCGGCATCCCCGAGGACGAGCAGGGCCGGATCTTCGAGCGCTTCTTCCGCGTCGACCAGGCCCGCGCCCGCGACACCGGCGGCACGGGGCTCGGGCTCAGCATCGTCAAGCACGTCGTGCAGAATCATGGCGGCGACGTGCGCGTCTGGTCCCGACCGGGTCGCGGCTCCACCTTCACCATCCGCCTCCCCGAGGCATCGCAGACCCCGGCGCTCGCCGGCACGGACATCGGAGAACCCACGTGACACGCATCATGCTCGTCGAGGACGAGGCGTCGCTCAGCGAGCCGCTCGCCTTCCTGCTCCAGCGCGAGGGCTACGAGGTGGACGTCGTCGAGGACGGCCCCGCCGCGGTGGCCGCGTTCGACAGGGACGGCGCCGATCTGATCCTGCTCGACCTCATGCTCCCGGGCCTCCCCGGCACCGAGGTGTGCCGGGAGATCCGTACGCGCTCGGCCGTGCCGATCATCATGCTCACCGCCAAGGACTCCGAGGTGGACATCGTCGTGGGCCTCGAGCTGGGGGCCGACGACTACGTGACGAAGCCCTACTCGACGCGCGAGCTGCTGGCGCGGATCCGCGCGGTGCTGCGCCGCCGCGTCGAGGTCGACGACGAGCCGCTCAACGTGCTCGAGGTCGGCTCCGTGCGCATGGACGTGGAGCGCCACACGGTCGAGGTCGACGGCCGCGAGATCGCGATGCCGCTCAAGGAGTTCGAGCTGCTCGAGCTGCTGCTGCGGAACGCGGGGCGCGTGCTCACGCGCGGCCAGCTCATCGACCGGGTGTGGGGATCCGACTACTTCGGCGACACCAAGACGCTCGACGTGCACATCAAGCGCATCCGCTCCAAGATCGAGCGCGAGCCGTCCGACCCCGTGCTCCTCGTCACCGTCCGCGGGCTGGGCTACCGCTTCGAGGCGTAGGCCGCCGCCCCGCCGCCCGCCCGGCATGACGAAGGCCCCGTCCCCCTTGGGGGGGCGGGGCCTTCGTCATGCGCGGCGCGCGCGTCTAGTTCGTGCTGTCCCGGAGGCCCTCGTCGCCCTCGGTCGTGCCGGGCGTCGTGGTGACCTTCGTGTCCGGGGTAGATCCGGTCTCGCCGGGCACCAGGTTCGTGTAGGTCTCCTGGTCGCCGTTGAGCACGGGGACGTCCATCTCGACGCCCTCGGCGTCGCCGTACTGGATGTAGATCTTGGTGAGCGAGCCTGGAGTCGGGTCGACCGAGTCGAAGGTGATGCGCTGGGAGTCCTCGGCGCCGAACTTCGTGAGGCCGGGGGCTGCGGTGACGGTGCGCGTCTCGCGGTCCGCGCTGCCCTCGGTGAGCTCGTGCTGGAGGGAGACGCGCTGGCTGTCGCCCGAGCCGTTGACGAGCGTGACGACGAGGCTCGCGCCGGCCGAGGATCCGCCCTCGGTGAGGAGGATGGCGTTGCGCACCTCGACGTCGCCGACCGTGGCGTCGAAGCCGTCGCTCGGGAAGTAGGAGATCTGCGTGGCCTGGGGCGTGATGAACGTGCACGACGACGTGCCGACCGCGATCAGGGCCGCGAGGACGATGGACGATGCGGTACGCGCTCTCACGGGACCCTCCGGTTGTCGCGCGGGCCGGCGCCGGGGCGTCCGGAGGCGTCCGCGCTGGATCAGCTGACCCGCTCAGCCTACGGGATCAGGTGACGGGCGGCCGCCCGGGGGCGCGCGGGACCCGGCTGGTATCCTGGGCGGACACGTCCACAGAACGGGGAACCCATGATCTTCGAGGTCGGCGAGACCGTCGTGTACCCGCACCACGGGGCGGCGACCATCATCGAGGTGAAGAAGCGCGTCATCCGGGGCGAGGAGAAGCTGTACCTCAAGCTCGACGTCAACCAGGGCGGCCTGCAGATCGAGGTGCCCGCGGAGAACGTCGACATGGTCGGCGTCCGCGACGTCATCGGGCGCGAGGGCGTGGAGAGCGTCTTCGCGGTCCTGCGCGCCGAGTTCACCGAGGAGCCCACCAACTGGTCGCGCCGCTACAAGGCGAACCTCGAGAAGCTGGCGTCGGGCGACGTGCTGAAGGTCGCCGAGGTCGTGCGCGACCTCTGGCGCCGCAACCAGGACCGGGGCCTGTCCGCCGGCGAGAAGAGCATGCTGCAGAAGGCCCGCGGCATCCTCGTGGGCGAGCTCGCCCTGGCGGAGAAGACCGACGAGGAGCACGCGTCCACGCTGCTCGACGAGGTCCTCGCCTCCTGACGCGTCCGCCGTCGGGGCGCGGCGCCGCCGGTAGCCTGACCGCATGAGCCACGACCCCGTCGTCCCGTCCGCCTCCGCGATTGAGGACGGCGCGTCGGACGGACCCCGGCTGGGCGTCGTCGTCGTGGCCGCGGGCAGCGGCACGCGGCTCGGGGCGGGGATCCCGAAGGCGCTCGTCGAGGTCGGCGGCGCCACGCTGCTGGCCCGCTCCCTGTCCTCGGTCCTCGGCCTCGCGGAGGAGGCGCACGTCGTCGTCGTCGCGCCCGAGACGCACCTGGCCGAGACGACGGCCGTCGTCGACGCCGTCGCGGGCGCGGCGCGCGGATCCGTCGCGGTGGTGGTCGGCGGCGCGACCCGGCAGGGGTCCGTGCGGGCGGGCCTGGCCGCGCTCGGCGCATCCGTCGACACCGTCCTCGTGCACGACGCCGCCCGCGCGCTCACGCCCACCGCCCTCTTCGCCGCCGTGGCGCAGGCCGTCGGCGCCGAGGGCGCCGGCGTGGTCCCGGGCCTCCCCGTCACCGACACCGTCAAGCGCGTCGATCCCGCGGGGGAGTGCCTCGGCACCGTCGACCGCAGCGACCTGGTCGGCGTCCAGACCCCGCAGGGCTTCCCGCGGGCCGCGCTCGACGACGCGTACGCCCGGGCCGTCGCCGAGCACACGGACGACGCGGCCCTGTTCCAGGCGTCGGGCGGCCGTGTCCGCGTGATCCCCGGCGACGCGCTCGCCTTCAAGGTCACCACCGCATGGGACCTCCGGCGCGCGGAGGAGCTCGTCGCCCGGGACGCGGGCGCGGGATCCGTCGCCTCCCGCCTCCGCTCTGGCATCGGCACCGACGTCCACGCGGTCGACGAGACCCAGCCGCTCTGGCTCGCGGGCCTGCACTGGCCCGGCGAGGCGGGGTTGGCGGGCCACAGCGACGGCGACGCCGTCAGCCACGCGATGTGCGACGCGCTGCTGTCGGCCGCGGGCCTCGGCGACATCGGCGGGATCTTCGGCACCGACGACCCGGAGCTCGACGGCGCGCACGGCGAGGTCTTCCTGCGGCGCACCGCGGAGCTCGTCCACGGCGCCGGCTACCGGGTCGTCAACGTCGCCGTGCAGGTCATGGCTGTCCGCCCCAAGCTCTCGCCGCGGCGGGCCGAGGCCGAGCGGATCCTCTCGGCCGCCGTGGGCGCGCCCGTCTCGCTCGCCGGCACGACCACCGACGGGCTCGGCTTCACGGGTCGCGGCGACGGCGTCGCGGCGGTCGCGACGGCCCTCGTCGAGCGCCTCTGACCGCGTCGTCGCGCCCGTCGTCGACCGCCGTCCCGCCCCGTCATCCGGCGGGGGCGCGGAGGCGCGCTGACTAGGATCTCTCTGTGACCCTGCGCCTCCATGACTCCCGGACGCAGTCCCTGCGGGACTTCGTGCCGCTCGTCGACGGCAGGGTCGGCATCTACGTCTGCGGTCCCACGGTGCAGTCGGCGCCGCACATCGGCCACCTCCGGAGCGCCCTGGCGTACGACCAGCTGCGCCGCTGGCTCACCCACCGCGGGCTCGACGTCACGCTCGTGCGCAACGTCACCGACATCGACGACAAGGTCATCGACAACGCCCGTCGCGGCCAGGAGGCCGGCGGCACCGAGGAGTGGTGGGCGCTCGCGTACCGCGTCGAGCTCGAGTTCTCCGCCGCGTACGCGGCCCTCGGGATCCTCCCGCCCAGCTACGAGCCGCGCGCCACCGCGAGCATCGGCGAGATGCAGGAGATCATACGGCGGCTCGTCGATCGCGGGCACGCGTACGCGGGCGACGACGGATCCGGCGACGTCTACTTCGACACCGCCTCCTGGCCCGAGTACGGCGAGCTCACCCGCCAGCGCGCCGCCGACATCGAGGCCGCCGCGGACGCCGATCCGCGTGCCAAGCGCGACGTGCGCGACTTCGCCCTCTGGAAGGGCGCGAAGCCGGGCGAGCCCGCGAGCGCGTCCTGGCCGTCGCCGTGGGGCGCCGGCCGCCCGGGCTGGCACATCGAGTGCTCGGCCATGTCCACGCGCTACCTCGGCGCCGAGTTCGACATCCATGGCGGGGGCCTCGACCTCCGCTTCCCGCACCACGAGAACGAGCTCGCGCAGTCGCGGGCCGCGGGGGATCCGTTCGCCCGGTACTGGCTGCACAACGGTCTCGTCGCCGTCGCCGGCCAGAAGATGAGCAAGTCGCTCGGCAACTCGCTCTTCGCCGCTGACCTGCTCGCCTCGGCCCGGCCGGTCGTGGTCCGCTACTTCCTCGGATCCGCGCACTACCGGTCGACCCTCGAGTTCCACGACGGCGCGCTCGCCGAGGCGGAGGCCGCGCTGGACCGCATCGAGACCTTCCTCGACCGCAGCGCCCGCCGCCTCGCCGGCACGCGCTTCCAGGCCGCGCCGGCCACGGCGGACGGTGCGCCCGCGACCGTGCCCGACGGGTTCGCCGCGGCCATGGACGACGACATGAGCGTCCCGCAGGCGCTCGCCGTGCTCCACGACGCCGTCCGCGCGGGCAACGCCGCCCTCGACGCCGGCGACCTGCAGGAGGCGGCGTCGCTGCGCGCGGACGTCTCCGCCATGGTCGCCGTGCTCGGGATCGACCCGCTGGCCGACGAGTGGCGCACCGCGTCCGACCAGCCCGCGCGCCATGCGCTGCAGGCGCTGGTCGAGCACCGGATCGCCGAGCGACAGACCGCGCGGGAGGCCAGGGACTTCGCCCTCGCCGACCGCATCAGACAGGAGCTGGCCGAGGCCGGCATCACGATAGAGGACTCGCCCGGCGGGTCGCATTGGAGCATCGATGGCGAATAAGCCCAGCCGCTCAGGCGCGGTACGGAAGACCAAGAAGGGCCCGCTCAAGGGTTCCGGGGGGCAGGGCAGGCAGGCCCTCGAGGGCAAGAAGCCCACGCCCAAGGCCGAGGACCGGCCGTACCACCCCGCCGGCAAGCGCAAGCTCGCGAAGGACCGGTACGAGGCGGCGTCCGCGGGCGCCAACCGCGGCCGTGACGAGCGCGCCGAGCGCTCGGCCCCGCCGCGCGCCCGCGCGACCGACCGCCCCGCCGGCGCGGACGCCCCGCGCGCCCGCCGCGCGAAGCAGCAGGACGAGTCCGAGGTCGTCACCGGCCGCAACTCGGTCGTCGAGGCGCTGCGGGCCAAGATCCCCGCGACCGCGCTCTACATCGCCTCGCGCATCGAGTACGACGACCGCGTCAAGGAGGTCCTGTCGCTCGCCACCGGGCGCGGGATCCCCGTGCTCGAGGTCATGCGCCCCGAGCTCGACCGCATCGCCGGCCACGATGCCGTGCACCAGGGGCTCGCGCTCAAGGTGCCGCCGTACGAGTACGCGGACGCGATCGAGCTGCTCGACAAGACGATCTCGCGCGGCCAGGTGCCGCTCATGGTCGCCCTCGACGGGATCACCGATCCCCGCAACCTCGGGGCGATCATCCGCTCCGTCGCCGCGTTCGGCGGTCACGGCGTGATCGTGCCGCAGCGCCGCTCGGTCGGCCTCACCGCCAGCGCGTGGAAGACCTCGGCGGGCGCCGCCGCGCGCACGCCCGTCGCCATGGCGTCGAACCTCACCCAGACCCTGAAGGCGCTCAAGCAGCGCGGCGTCTTCGTGGTCGGCCTCGACGGCGGCGGCGACATGTCGCTGCACGAGTTCACGCTCGCCGACCGGCCGATCGTGGTCGTCGTCGGATCCGAGGGCAAGGGCCTCTCGCGCCTCGTCACCGAGACGTGCGACACCGTCGTCTCGATCCCGATCGGCGCCTCCACCGAGTCGCTCAACGCCGGCATCGCCGCGAGCGTCACGCTCTACGAGATCGGCAAGCTGCGGGCCGCGACGCGGAAGTAGCGCGCCGCACTCACGAGGAGCCGGGACCCCAGGGTCCCGGCTCCTCGTGCGTCCGGCCCCGGGCCAGGGCGGTCAGACCTTCGTGCGCCAGTCCTCCGCGGCTTCGGCCTCGGTGATCGGCACGTCCGACTCGTCCTCGATGACGCCGATCGACTCCGTCGGCGGGTCGATGACCGTCGCCTCGTCGCGGCGGTGCCGGAGGATGTCCTGCACGTACGCGGTCACGGCCTCGGCGAGCGGGATGTCCCGGCTCAGCTTCTGCGACATGTACCAGCGGTGCTCGAGGAGCTGGTGGAACACCTCGGCCGGCTCGAGCTTGCCGCGGAGGTCCCGCGGGATCGCCCGCACGACGGGCTCGAAGACGCGCGCGAGCCACTCGTGCGCGACCATCTCCTCGTCGAGGTCCTGCTTGTCGGCTGCCGCGGTGTACGAGTCGAGGTCGTTGAGCAGGCGACGCGCCTGGTTCTCCTGCGCGTCGACGCCCGTGAGCCGCAGCAGGCGGCGCTGGTGGTGACCGGCGTCGACGACCTTCGGCTGGATCCGCACCTGGGAGCCCTCCGCGGTCGTGCGGATCGCGAGCTCCTCGATGTCGAAGCCGAGGTCATTGAGACGGTCGACCCGCTCGTTGATGCGCCAGCGCTCCGAGGTCGGGAACTCCTCGCGGCCGGTGAGCTCCTTCCAGAGCGTGCGGTACTGGGCGACGATTCGCGTGCTCGTCTCGAGCGGGTCGAGCCCCTCCTCGATCCGGCCGCCGGCCTCGAGGTCCATGAGCTCGCCGGCGATGTTCACCCGCGCGATCTCGAGGTCGTTCTCGCGCTGCCCGTTGGACAGTCCGCCGTTGAACAGCTTTCCGGTCTCCGCGTCCACCAGGTAGGCGGCGAAGGCGCCCGCGTCCCGGCGGAAGAGCGTGTTGGAGAGCGAGACGTCGCCCCAGAAGAAGCCGATCATGTGGAGCCGCACGAGCAGGACGGCCAGGGCGTCCACGAGTCGAGTCGCCGTGTCGGGCCGTAGCTGCTGCGAGAAGAGCGCCCGGTAGGGGAGCGAGAACTTGAGGTGACGGGTGACGAGCACCGACTTGAGCGGGTCGCCGTCCTCGTCGGTGCGGTTCATGATCACCGCGACGGGCTCCACGCATGGGATCTCGAGCCGCTGCAGCGTCCGCAGCATGTCGTACTCGCCGCGGGCCATCTCGTCGGTCGTCTCCTTGATGGCGATGACGTAGCCGGAGAGGTTCGCGAAGCGCACGAGGTGCCGGGAGATGCCCTTCGGGAGGGTCGCGATCGCCGAGGAGGGCCACTCGTCGAGCGGCAGCTGCCATGGCAGGTCGAGGAGCGCGGGATCGACCGTCGCCGCGGTGATGTTCAGGGATCCGGCCATGCTGCGACCCTACCCGACCCCGGAAACGCCGCTGCCGCGGCCCCCGGCGCTCCCGGCGGGGGAGCGAGGGGACCGCGGCAGCGGTGGTGGACCGGGTCGATCAGCCCGCGGCGACCGGCGCGTTGAGGCGGAGGCCGCTCTCGGCGTCGAAGGCGTGGAGGTGACCGGGCTGCGGCGTGATGAAGACGGTGTCGCCGGCGTTCGGGTGCAGGCGGCCGTCGACGCGCGCGACGAGGTCGGTGCGCTTGCCCTCGATGTCGGTGTGGCCGTAGAGGTAGCCGTCCGCGCCGAGCTCCTCGACCAGGTCGACCGTGACCGAGAGGCCCTGGCCCTGCGAGGTGCTGACGACGACGTCCTCGGGACGCACGCCGATGGTGACCGCTCCGCCGGTGGCGTTGGTGAGCACGTCGCGCTCGACCGGGACCACGGCGGTGCCGAACTGCACGCCGCCGTCGACGACGTTCGCCGTGAACAGGTTCATCGCGGGCGAGCCGATGAAGCCGGCCACGAAGACGTTCTGCGGCTTCTCGTAGAGGTCGCGCGGGGTGCCGACCTGCTGGAGGACGCCGTCCTTGAGGACCGCGATGCGGTCGCCCATGGTGAGGGCCTCGGTCTGGTCGTGGGTGACGTAGACCGTGGTGACGCCGAGGCGGCGCTGGAGCGACGCGATCTGCGTGCGGGTCTGGACGCGGAGCTTGGCGTCGAGGTTCGACAGCGGCTCGTCCATGAGGAACACCTGCGGCTGGCGCACGATGGCGCGGCCCATGGCGACGCGCTGGCGCTGGCCGCCCGAGAGGGCCTTCGGCTTGCGGCTGAGGTAGGGCTCGAGGTCGAGGAGCTTGGCCGCCTCGAGGACGCGGGTGGCGCGCTCGTCCTTGCCGACGCCCGCGATCTTGAGCGCGAAGCCCATGTTCTCGGCGACCGTCATGTGCGGGTACAGCGCGTAGTTCTGGAAGACCATCGCGATGTCGCGGTCCTTCGGCGGGACGTCCGTGACGTTCCGGTCGCCGATGAAGATGTTGCCGTCGTTGACCTCCTCGAGGCCCGCGAGCATGCGGAGGGTGGTCGACTTGCCGCAGCCGGACGGGCCGACGAGGACGAGGAACTCGCCGTCGGCGACCTCCAGGTCGATCTGGTCGACCGCGGGGCGCGTCGAGCCCGGGTACAGGCGCGTGGCCTTGTCGAACGTTACAGATGCCATTTCGGTGTTCTCCTTCACGGGCAGGTACGTGCCCGACGATCCGTGGTGATGGATGTGATGCTCATGGCTCATCGCTGTGGGCGACGACGACCACCCGATGAGTATTGCACGCGGGTCTGCGGTCGGGAAGCCCGGCACGATGCCGATCGGCGGCTATTCCCCCACCCGGGGACAGGGTGTCGCGGCCCTGTATCGTCTCCTGCGGCGATGCACCCGCGCCCGCCGCGTCACCGCTTTCCCAGACTGGCCGCCTAGAGTCCTGAGGTCGTCCGGGAGCCCGCCCGTACCCGACTCCCCATCCCCCTGAGCGAGGACCCATGAGCAGCACGCCGCCCGCGCACGAACCGCACGGCGGTCACCGACGACGCCGCGAGGCCGCGCGCGAGAAGGCGCGGCTCAACCGCATGAAGCAGCGTCGCCGGGATGTGGTCGGCCGCTACGCCATCCGCGGCGGCATCGCCGCCGCCCTGGTCGCGGTGGTCGTGGTGGTCGGGCTCGTCGTCGTCCAGGGCGCGCGGCCCGCAGGACCGGGGCCCCAGAACATGGCGAGCGACGGCATCCTCATCGGCAAGGACCTCGCCGCCGCCCCCACGAAGGCGCTCGATCCCGAGCAGGATCCGGTCCCCACCGAGTCGGAGGCCGCCGGCGTCGCCCGCATCCGCGTCTACGTCGACTACCTCTGCACCGCGTGCAAGGAGTTCCAGGACACCAACGGCGCCCAGATGGAGGGCTGGCTCCAGTCGGGTGCCGCGACCGTGGAGATCCACCCCGTCGCGATCCTCACCAGCAAGTCGCAGGCCTACTCGCTGCGGGCGGCCAACGCCGCCGCGTGCGTCGCCGACTCCTCGCCGGACGACTTCTGGGCCTTCAACTCCGCGCTCTTCGCCGAGCAGCCGGCCGAGCAGAGCACGGGCCTCAGCGACGATCGCATCGTCGAGCTCGCCGGGCAGGCGGGAGCGGGCTCCTCCGACGTCGCGAAGTGCATCTCCGACCAGCGGTTCCAGTCGTGGGTGAACGCCGCGACCGATCGGGTCCTGGACGGCGAGATCCCGGACTCGAACGTCGACAAGGTCGTGGGGGCGCCCATCATCGTGGTGGGCGACCGCCAGTACACGGGCCAGCCCGACGACGCGAAGGCGTTCGCCGCGTTCGTGCTCCAGGCCGCCGGCCAGGACGCGACGACGACGCCCACCCCCACCCCCGCGCCTTCCGGGACGCCGACGACCGCCCCGTAGCGCGGCTCCTATGATGGATCGACGGCCCGCGAGGTCCGTCGGCCGGCCTGGCGCAATTGGTAGCGCACCGCACTTGTAATGCGGCGGTTACGGGTTCGAGTCCCGTGGCCGGCTCTCGATGCCGCTCGCTCCGTCGAGGACGGTGATCATCCGCTCGCCGTCGACGGTCGACCGGGGGCCCTTGTCGTCGGCCGCGACGTCGCCGACGTAGAGCCAGCCGAGCAGGTCCTCGCCATCGCGCAGTCCGTGCATCCGTCGCACCGCGTCGCTGCGGGTGAGGCCGCCCGTGCGCCAGAACACGCCCCATCCGCGCTCCTCGAGCAGCAGGGTGAGGGCGTGCGCGACCCCGGCGGCGACCGCCTCCTGCTCCCAGTCCGGCACCTTGCGGCTCGGGGTGCGGCAGACGACGACGGCGACAAGCAGGCTCGCGCGGTGGGTCTTCTTGCGGTGCTTGCCGGATCCGGGATCACCCGCGGCCTCGTCCATCGCGGCGCCGAGGCGGTCACGCGCACCATCGCGGATCTCGATGACCCGCCAGGGCCGGAGCGCGCCGTGGTCGGCGAGCCTGGAGGCCGCTGCGACGAGCGGCACGAGCTCCTCGTGCGTCGGGGCCGCATCGCCCACGGACGAGCGGGACCGCCGACCGCGGAGCGCCTCCAGCACGGGTCCGCCGGGCGCGGGGGTGCCGGGCCCGGACGGGTCGGCGGCGCCGCCCGCCCGATGCCGCGGCACGTCGGTCACTCCGCGGTGCGGAACGACATGGAGACCGAGTTCATGCAGAACCGGTCGCCGGTGGGAGTCTGCGGCGCGTCGTCGAAGACGTGCCCGAGGTGCGAACCGCAGCGGGCGCAGACGACCTCGACGCGCTTCATGCCGAGGCTCGTGTCGGTGTACAGCTTGACGGCGTCGCTCTCCTTCGGGGCGTAGAAGCTCGGCCACCCGCAGTGGGAGTCGAACTTGGTGTCGCTCGTGAAGAGTTCGGCGCCGCACGCCTTGCACCCGTAGACGCCGGTACGCTCCTCTTCCAGCAGCTCGCCGGTCCAGGGGCGCTCGGTGGCCTGCTGGCGCAGCACCGCGTACTCCTCCGGGGAGAGCTCCTGGCGCCACTCGTCGTCGGTCTTCTCGATCTCGTAGGCCATGTGCGGGTCCTTTCTCGCTGGTCGATCCTAGGGGCGGCATCCCAGCGCGCCTCCATGGTCAACCGCGGGCGGGCCCCGTCGATTCCTGCATGCGGGGGACGATCCGGCCCGGGTCGCGCCGCCTGCCGCGGTGCGCGGACACCCTGGGGACCTGCGCGGGGCGCCCAGCGAGCCGCACCTAGTATGTGGGGGATGTCGGGGAAGGAGCACGCCGTGGACCAGCGCGAGACCCGTTCCGCGACCACTCCCGCGGCCGGGCCGCACCCCGTCGTCGAGCTCGACGAGCGCGACCGCGCGGTCCTCGACTTCGAGCGGGACTGGACGCGTCACGCCGGGGCGAAGGAGGAGGCCATCCGCCAGACCTTCGGCCTCTCCGCCACGCGCTACTACCAGCTGCTCGGATCCCTGCTCGAGACCCGCCAGGCCCTCGCCTACGACCCCCTGCTCGTCGGACGCCTGCTGCGACTCCGCGAGACGCGCGCCGCCGCACGCGCTGCCCGCGCCCTGCCCACCGGTCTCCCGCACCGACCGACCGCACGCTGACCCCGCGCCCACCGAGGAGACACGAGACCCGCATGCCCTCCCACGCTCCCGACCGCTTCGACGAGGTCCCCGGCGACCTGAGCCGCGTGGGCGCGCATCGCGCGCCCCGTCCCCGCCACCACCGCGTCCGCGCCTTCGCCTGGGCCGCGCTCGCGACCGGCCTGCTCGTGGGCCTCGGGGTCGTGGGGCTCTTCGTCATCGACGACCGTGTCTCGTTCACCGACATCATCCCGAGCGGCGGCGCCTCCGAGGAGGCGGCGGCGCCCACGGAGGAGCCGACCGTCGCTCCCACCACCGTGCCCGGCATGGTCGTGACGGTCCTCAACGGCACGAGGACGTCGGGTCTCTCCGCCCGTGCCGCGACCGCGCTGCAGGCGAGGGGCTGGGCGATCGGATCGCGTCTGAACGCGAGCTCGACCGACATCGCCACCACCACCGTCTACTACTACGACGCGGCGGACGAGGGCGCTGCCCGGGGCCTCGTCGCCGAGCTGGGCGTGGGCGACGTGGCGCAGTCCGAGCAGTTCCGGCCGGCGGCTGGCGCGTCGGCGGCCCAGGCGTCCAAGCTGACGGCCGTGCTCGGCGCCGACTACGCCGCCAAGCGCTGATCCGCCCGGATCCCGTACCCGCCCGCCGGGCCGCATCCGTGGAGTAACGCGACGGGGCACCGCCTGCCCTGTCTATGGTGCTGCCTGGTCGCACGCCCGCCGCGTACCAGGTGCTGCGCGCCGTACGTCCCGAGGGCGTGGCGCGGGGCCGATGCAGGGCCCCGCGGCCGACCCGGGGGTGGCGGCACCGCGCTCCCGACACCGCGCATTCGCACATGGAGAAGCACATGGCCAACGGCACCGTGAAGTGGTTCAACGGGGAGAAGGGGTTCGGGTTCATCACCGTGGACGCCGTCGAGGGCGGACCTGCCCGGCAGGACGTCTTCGTCCACTACTTGGCGATCGAGATGTCCGGCTACAAGGTCCTGGAAGAGGGGCAGCGCGTCGCCTTCGAGATCGGCCAGGGCTCCAAGGGCCTGCAGGCGGAGAACGTCACGCTGGACTAGGGGCGCCCCGCCACCACGACGACGCCGTCGCCCGTCCGGGCGACGGCGTCGTCGCGTCCCGAGCGGCCCGGGCCTGTGAGCGGCTCGCTTGCACTCCCGTAGGGCGAGTGCCAGAATCGTCCCTGGCACTCCCTCACGGGGAGTGCTAGACGACTGCCTTTTTCCTGACGTCCGGGAGGGACGAGAGATACACATGGCTAAGATCATCGCTTTTGACGAAGAAGCCCGCCGCGGCCTCGAGCGCGGCCTGAACATCCTGGCCGACGCGGTCCGCGTGACCCTCGGCCCGCGCGGCCGCAACGTCGTCCTCGAGAAGAAGTGGGGCGCCCCCACCATCACGAACGACGGCGTGTCCATCGCCAAGGAGATCGAGCTCGACGACCCGTTCGAGAAGATCGGCGCGGAGCTCGTCAAGGAGGTCGCCAAGAAGACCGACGACGTCGCCGGTGACGGCACGACCACCGCGACGGTGCTCGCGCAGGCCCTGGTCCGCGAGGGCCTCCGCAACGTCGCCGCGGGCGCCGACCCCATCAGCCTCAAGCGCGGCATCGAGAAGGCCGTCGCGGCCGTCACTGAGGAGCTCAAGTCCGCCGCGAAGGAGATCGAGACCAAGGAGGAGATCGCCGCCACCGCGTCCATCTCCGCCGGCGACGCCACCATCGGCGCCATCATCGCCGAGGCGATCGACAAGGTCGGCAAGGAGGGCGTGGTCACCGTCGAGGAGTCCAACACCTTCGGCACCGAGCTCGAGCTCACCGAGGGCATGCGCTTCGACAAGGGCTACCTGTCGCAGTACTTCGTCACCGACCCCGAGCGCCAGGAGGCCGTGTTCGAGGACGCGTACATCCTGATCGTCAACTCGAAGATCTCGAACATCAAGGACCTGCTGCCGATCGTCGACAAGGTCATCCAGTCGGGCAAGCAGCTCCTCATCATCGCGGAGGACGTCGACGGCGAGGCCCTGGCCACGCTCGTCGTCAACAAGATCCGCGGCATCTTCAAGTCGGTCGCGGTCAAGGCTCCCGGCTTCGGCGACCGCCGCAAGGCGCAGCTGCAGGACATCGCCATCCTCACCGGTGGCCAGGTCATCGCCGAGGAGGTCGGCCTCAAGCTCGAGAACGTCACCCTCGACCTGCTCGGCACGGCCCGCAAGGTCGTCATCACCAAGGACGAGACCACGATCGTGGAGGGCGGCGGAGACGCCACCGAGATCGCGGCCCGCGTGCAGCAGATCCGCAACGAGATCGGCAACACCGACAGCGACTACGACCGCGAGAAGCTCCAGGAGCGCCTCGCGAAGCTGGCCGGCGGCGTGGCCGTCATCAAGGCCGGCGCGGCGACCGAGGTGGAGCTCAAGGAGCGCAAGCACCGCATCGAGGACGCCGTGCGCAACGCCAAGGCCGCTGTCGAGGAGGGCATCGTCGCCGGTGGTGGCGTCGCGCTCATCCAGGCCGGCAAGCTCGCCTTCGAGAAGCTCCAGCTCGAGGGCGACGAGGCGACGGGCGCGAACATCGTCCGCGTCGCGGTCGACGCTCCGCTCAAGCAGATCGCCCTCAACGCGGGCCTCGAGCCCGGCGTCGTGGCTGAGCGCGTCCGCAACCTCCCCTCGGGTCACGGCCTCAACGCCGCCACGGGGGAGTACGTCGACATGCTCGCCGCGGGGATCAACGACCCGGTGAAGGTCACGCGTTCGGCTCTGCTGAACGCCGCGTCCATCGCCGGCCTGTTCCTCACGACCGAGGCGGTCGTCGCCGACAAGCCCGAGAAGAACCCGGCCTCGGCCGGCGACCCCACGGGTGGCATGGACTTCTAGTCCGACCGGGCCGGAGCGGAAGCGCTCCGGCCCACCAGCGCGATCAGCACGACGATGCGGGCGGTCCCCTAAGGGGCCGCCCGCTTCGTCATGCGGGGCCGCTCCCGCGGCGGAGGACGGCCGCCGCATCGCGCTAGTTGTACTGAGTCATGACGTTGGTGACTCTCGGGCCGCGGGCGTCAGCCCGTGGCTCGAGTGGATTCGTTCAGTGTTGTAGTGCTGGATCCACGGATCAAGGGCGTCGGTTCTGGCTTGGTTGCTGGTGAAGGGTTGCCGGTAGGCCCACTCGGTCGCGAGGGTGCGGTTGAAGCGTTCGACCTTGCCGTTCTGCCAGGGGCAGTGCGGGCGGATGAACTTCTGCCTCGCACCGAGCTGCGTGACCGCGTTCTGGAACGCGGCCGAGTGCCGGTAGGCGAACGCGTTGTCCGTCAGGACCCGTTCGATGCGGGTGATGCCGTGCTCGGCGAAGTACGCCGCGGCCCGGGTCAGGAACCCTGCCGCGGTCACGCCCTTCTCGTCCGGGTGGATCTCCGCGTAGGCGAGGCGGGTGTGGTCATCGACCACGGCGTGGACGTAATCGAACCCGATCCCACGACCACGAACCTGTTCGCTGCGGCCATGCGCCCGCCAGCCGCCGCCGTCCGGGATCCGGCCGAGCTTCTTCACGTCGACGTGGATCAGGTCGCCGGGATGCTCATGCTCGTACCGGTTTGCCGTCGACCGGGATGCCCGGATCACGGCCCCGGTGACGGGGTCCAACCATGCCAACGGCGGTGCCCCGTGCCGCCGCAGGACGCGGGAGATCGTGCGGGCTGGAACACCGGTCACCGGCGCCAACCGGGCAGGACCTGATCGCAATCGGGTCCTCGCTTCCACGACGGCTCGTTCTCGTTCCGGGCTCGTCCTCGTCGGCACCCGTCTCGGCCTCGAGGACCGGTCCGACAAGCCTTCGAAACCCTCGGACCGGAACCGATTCACCCACCGATGCGCGCACTGACGCGACACACCGAGTTCGCGCGCGACATGCGAGACCGGCCGACGATCCTCGACCACCCGCCGCACGAGGAGAACCCTCCCGTGAACCGTCAGACGAGCATTAGCGTGGGACATCGAGGCCTCCTGGCAGTGGCAGAACTAGACAGCTCCATCAAGCCAGGAGGCCTCCTCACACGCCCCGAAGTGTCACCAACGTCATGGCCGGATACAGCTAGTGCGCGAACATGCGGGCGTTGCCCTCCTCCACCTCCGCGTACTGCCGGGCGGCGGAGCTCAGCGCCTGGTTGATGCTCGCCAGGGCCTCCTCGACGCGCTGCTGCGTGCCCTTCCACTCGGCGACCACGCCCTGGAACGCCGTGGCCGCGCTACCGGACCACGAGCCCTGCAGGTCGGCGAGCTGGCCATGCAGGCCCGCCACCTCCGCCTGGATGCGGCCGATGCTGCCCTGGACGGCCGCGGTCGCCGACAGGACGGCCTCGCTGTCCACCTGGTACCTCGTCATGCGTCTCCTCCTTCTCGTCGTGGGACGGGCGGAGGCTACGCGGCGGTCAGGACGCGGGGGCGGCGGGGGCGCTGGGCATGGAGGTCGTGGACGAGTCGGAGCTGGGGAGGAGGGGCAGGATCACGCGGAAGGTGGCGCCGCCGCCCTCGGTCTCCACGACGTCGACCCTGCCGCGGTGCGCGGCGACGATGGCGGACACGATGGCCAGGCCGAGCCCGCTGCCGCCGGTCTCCCGGGTGCGGGACGTGTCGGCGCGCCAGAAGCGCTGGAAGATCTTCTCCCGGATCTGCGGAGGCACGCCGTCCCCGTGGTCGCGGACTTCGATGCGCGCCTCCCGTGCGGCCTCGTCGACGACGGTCGCCAGCTCGATCGGGCTGCCGGCGGGCGTGAAGCGCACGGCGTTGCCGATGAGGTTGGTCACCACCTGCCGGATCTTGTTCTCCTCCGCCTGGACCATGGCGAACCCCTCCGCGGGGACGGGCGCGTCGTCGTCGTCGGGCCGGACCGGGGCGAGGGCGTCCGTCGCCGTCTCGCCGGGGCGGCGCGAGCGGCGGGCGCGGAACCGGGACAGGGTGGCGCCGGCGAAGGCGATGGGCCCGGTCGCGTCGTTGCCCGGCGTGCCCCCGGTGCCGCGCTGCGCGTCCGACGACTGCTCCTGCGTGGGCTCGAGGCCGTCGGTGTCGAGGGTCGGGCCGACGGGATTGACGAGCATCGGCGGGAGCGCCGTGACGGTGCGGGTCTGGGAGGAGGCCATCGCGTCGAGGGCGGCGTCGCGGGCGATGGGGTAGAGGTCGACAGGCGCGAGCTGCAGCGGCTTGGTCTCGTCCAGTCGCGCGAGCTCCAGGAGGTCCTCCACCAGCCCGCCCATGCGGATGGCCTCCTTCTCGATGCGCTCCATGGCCTGCGACACGTCCTCGGGCGTCTGCAGCGCCCCCATGCGGTACAGCTCGGCGTAGCCGCGAACCGAGACCAACGGCGTCCGGAGCTCGTGGCTGGCGTCGCCGACGAAGCGACGCATCTGGTCGATGGTCTTCGCGCGGTCGGCGAAGGCGCGGTCGATCCGGCTGAGCATCATGTTGAGGGAGCGGTTGAGACGGCCCACCTCGGTGTTCGGGGTCGCGCCTCCGAGGCGCTGGCTGAAGTCGCCGCCCGCGATGGCGGCCGCGGTGCGCTCGACCTCGCGGAGAGGGCCGAACGTGCTGGTCACCAGCATGCGGGTGACCGCGGCGCCGAGCACGACGACGGCGAGGCCGAAGCTCGCGAAGATGACGATGTACGTGGCGACGAGGTCGTCGACCTGCTCGAGCGGGCGTGCGACGACGAGCGTCGAGTACTCCATCGCGTCCGGCGAGGCGTTCTGCGACACCCGGACGATGCCGTGCCACGCCTTCTTGTCCGAGTTGTCCGAGAAGACGACGATCTCGTTGTTGATCTGGGAGGCCCGGGCCAGGTCGAGGCCGAAGACGCGCGGGTGCTCCGCGGAGTCGCCCGTCCAGTTGTCGGCGAGGACGTCGCCCTGGGCGTCGAGGAGGACCACGAACCAGGCCGGATCCGCGGTGGCCACGTCGTCCTGCGTGAACGTGTCCGGCATCGTCGCGTCGGTGTTGAGCACCTTGGGGAGCTGCGTGATGGTCACCCGGAGCTGCGCGTCGAGCTGGCTCACCATCTGCTGGCGCAGCAGGTACATGGTGCCGGCACCGGACACGAGGAGGCCCAGCAGGAGCAGGAGCACCGTGACGCTCGTGATCTTGGTGCGCAGGGAGACGTTGTTCCACTTCTCCGACACGTAGTCGTGCACTGGTCGCACCTCGTGTTCCTGTCTCGCTGACCTGAGTCACGAGGATAGGCGACGCAGCATGTACGAACGGCCGAGCGCTCGCCGAGCGTCCGGCCGTTCGCATGGAGCGGACCCCTCAGGGGCCTTGGAGGGTCAGGACTTGGCGGCCTTGAGCATGTAGCCGAAGCCGCGCTTGGTCTGGATGACGGGCTCCGAGGAGTGCTGGTCGAGCTTGCGGCGCAGGTAGGAGATGTAGGACTCGACGATGCCCGCGTCGCCGTTGAAGTCGTACTCCCACACGTGATCGAGGATCTGGGCCTTCGACAGGACGCGGTTGGGGTTGAGCATGAGGTAGCGCAGGAGCTTGAACTCGGTGGGGCTCAGCTCGATGGGCTCCTCGCCGACGAGGACCTCGTGCGTGTCCTGGTCCATCGTGAGCTCGCCGGCGCGGATGATCGCGTCCTCGTCCGCGTGCATCGTGCGGCGGAGGATCGCCTTGATGCGCGCCACGATCTCGTCGAGGCTGAACGGCTTGGTGACGTAGTCGTCGCCGCCGACGGTGAGGCCCGTGATCTTGTCCTCGGTATCGTCCTTCGCCGTGAGGAAGAGGATGGGCGCCGTGTAGCCGGCGGCGCGGAGGCGCTTGGTGACGCCGAAGCCGTTCATGTCCGGCAGCATCACGTCGAGGATGATGAGGTCGGGCTCCTCCTCGAGGACGGCCGAGATGGCCTGGGCGCCGTTGCCGACGGCACGGACCGCGAACCCGGCGAACCGGAGGCTCGTGGTCAGCAGGTCGCGGATGTTGGGTTCGTCATCGACGATAAGGATCTTCGGGCCATCGCTCATGGGATGAAGTATCTGCGCGCTCGCTGGGAGCCACCTGGACACGCGGGGCGTGCTGTGGCGAGCGTCCGGTCGAGGGTCAGGCCGCGATGCCGGCCGCGTCGAGGATCGTGTAGCTGTAGCCCTGCTCGGCGAGGAAGCGCTGGCGGTTCTGCGCGAAGTCCTGGTCGACGGTGTCGCGGGAGACGAGCGTGTAGAAGCTGGCGGAAAGGCCCGACGCCTCGGGTCGGAGCAGGCGCCCGAGGCGCTGCGCCTCCTCCTGGCGGGATCCGAACGAGCCGGACACCTGGATGGCCACCGTGGCGTCGGGCAGGTCCACCGAGAAGTTCGCGACCTTGCTGACCACGAGCACCCGCTCCGTGCCGTCGCGGAACGCCTGGTAGAGCCGCTCGCGCTCGGCCACGGGCGTCGCGCCAGTGAGCTTCGGCGCGCCCAGCGCCTCCGCGAGCTCGTCGATCTGCTCCAGGTACTGGCCGATGACGAGGATGCTCTCGCCGCTGTGCCGCTCGACCAGCGCGCGCGCCACGTCGAGCTTGGCGGGCGCCGTGGCGGCGAGGCGGTAGCGCTCGTCGTCCGCGGCGGCGGCGTAGACGAGGCGCTCGTCGTCGGGGAGGTCGATGCGCACCTCGAAGCACTCGGCGGGGGAGATGAAGCCCTGGGCCTCGATCTCCTTCCACGGCGCGTCGAACCGCTTCGGGCCGATGAGGCTGAAGACGTCGCCCTCGCGACCGTCCTCGCGCACGAGCGTGGCCGTGAGGCCGAGGCGGCGGCGGGCCTGGAGGTCCGCGGTCAGCTTGAAGACGGGAGCGGGCAGCAGGTGCACCTCGTCGTAGACGACGAGGCCCCAGTCGAGCGCGTCGAGGAGCGCGAGGTGGGCGTACTCGCCCTTCCTCTTGGCGGTGAGGATCTGGTACGTCGCGATGGTGACGGGCTTGACCTCGCGGGACTGGCCCGAGTACTCGCCGATCTCGTCCTCGGTGAGCGTGGTGCGCTTCAGCAGCTCGGAGCGCCACTGACGCGCCGACACCGTGTTCGTGACGAGGATCAGGGTGGTCGTCTTGGCGCGGGCCATGGCGGCGGCGCCGACGAG
This sequence comes from Clavibacter michiganensis subsp. insidiosus, assembly GCF_002240565.1. Classification (GTDB taxonomy): domain Bacteria; phylum Actinomycetota; class Actinomycetes; order Actinomycetales; family Microbacteriaceae; genus Clavibacter; species Clavibacter insidiosus. The sequence continues at coordinate 759,889 of NZ_MZMO01000001.1, forward strand.
CGTCTTGCCGGCGCCGCAGGGGAGGACGACGACTCCGGATCCGCCGTCGAGGAAGTGGTCGACCGCGTCCGTCTGGTAGCCGCGCAGGGTCCAGCCGTCCTCCACGAGCGCCATGTCGTGGGGCGTGCCGGGCGTGTAGCCGGCGAGGTCCTCGGCGGGCCAGCCGATCTTCACGAGCTCCTGCTTGAGCTGGCCGCGCGCCCAGGCCTGCACGCGGTAGGTCGTCGCGTCGACGCGCTCGGTGAGCAGCGGCGCGATGCGGCGGGAGCTCGCGACCTCCGACAGGACCGCGGACTCGGTGCTCGAGATCTGCAGCCCGCCGTCGGCGTCGCGCCCGATGACGAGGCGGCCGTAGCGGCCGACGGTGTCCTTCACGTCCACCGTGACCGACTGCGGCACGGGGAACCGGGAGTAGCGCTCGAGGGTCGCGAGCATGTCCTCGGCCGCGTGGCCGGCGGCGCGCGCGTTCCAGAGGCCGAGCCGGGTGATCCGGTACGTGTGGATGTGCTCGGGCGCGCGCTCCAGCTCGGCGAAGACGGCGAGGTCGTGTCGCGCGTCCTCCGCGTCCGCGTGGGCCACCTCGAGGAGGACGGTGCGGTCGCTCTGGACGATGAGGGGGCCGTCGGGCATGCCCGCCAGCCTAGGCGCGCTCACGCGGTCGCCGGTCCGGGGGAGATCGCCAGGATGCTCGAGAGGGGGAGGGTGCGCTCGACGTCGGCGACCCGGTCGCGGGCGCGCAGGCGTCCGCCGGCGACGCTGGAGGGCTCGAGCACGTGATCCACCTCGCGGCCGTCCGGCATGCGCACGCGGACGCGGAGCGCGGCCTTGGCGCGGATCGCCACCTCGAGCTGGCGCGTGGTCCACGCCGCTCCGTCGTCGGGGCCGTCGGCCGCGCGGACGCGGGCGACGAGGGCGTCGGCGGCATCGGGCTCGGGCTCCGCGACAGCGTGCGGGGCCGGGGCGGTCCGTCCCGCCGGTGCGATGCGGCGTCCCCGATCGTCCTCGCGGACGGGGGCGAGCCGGGCGGCCGCGAGCGCGCGCTCGACGGCGTCGGGCGATGCGGCCGACGTGAGCACCGCGTCGCCCGCGCGCACGAGCCGCAGCGGCGCGAGGTCGCGGTCGACGAGGAGGGTGGCGAGCAGCGGCCCGTCCTCGGAGACGATCGCGGTCCGGGCGTCCGGGACCGCGTCGGAGGGCGACGCCGGACGCACGCGGAGGCGGCCGAAGCGGGCGGCGGCCTCGTCGATGAGGTAGGCGAGGGGCTGGGGGATGCCGGTCAGCGAGACGTCCGCCAGGAGGGCGCGGATGGCGTCCGGCGTCCCGCCGGACGCGAGGGCGCGCGTGACGGATGCGGCGGAGATCCGGTAGGTCGCGGCGAGCCCCCGGCCCTCCGCGTCGGCGACCTCGAGCAGGCGCGATTCGACCGCGGGGTCGAGCGGGCCGGGGGAGACGACGGTGAGGTCGTGCTGCAGGTAGACCCGGTCGACCTCGGCGGGCAGGTGCGGCGCGAGCGCGGCGGAGGCGGCTCCGGGTCCCGTCATGAGGAGGGCGCGGCCCGCGGAGCTCGGGACGTCGCCCGTCGTGATCCCGAGGAGGCCGGCGTCGCGCGTGAACGCGGTGATGCGCTCGCCGATCCACGCGGATCCGCCGGGGAAGCGCCAGAGGACGCTGTCGACGAGCCCCGCTCCCCACGACGCGTCGGCGCGCTCGGCGAGGATCCCGCGTGTCGTCGGTGCCAGCGCGTCCAGCCAGGCGGCGGCGAGGGCCTCCCATCGTCCGGCGGTCGGTCGCGCGGACCACGCGGCCGCCGTCGCGGCCGTCGACCAGGTGCGGCCGGACCGCGCCACGAGCCCCGCGCGCTCGGCGAGGGACAGGTGGGTGGGGACGTCGTCGAGGTCGGTGCCGAGCGCGGCAGCCAGCCGACGCGCGTCGGGCAGGGACATGCCGCCGCGGCTCAGCTCGCGCGCCGGCTCGCGGTCCAGCTCCTCGATGAGGGCGGCGACGGCCACCACCGAGCGGAAGGCGCTCTCGCCCGCCCTCCGGTCGACCTCCTCGGGGTCGACGCGCGGGACGGCGGCGAGCGGCGCGGGAGGGGCGAGGCGGGCCAGCTCGTCCGCCCCCGGGAGGCCGGCCGCTGGCCAGGCGGAGAGGGCGGCCGCGACCTCCGGATGCGTCGTGATGCCCGCGTCGTCGACGACGGCGAGGAGCGTGTCCGCGGCGCGGTGGGCGGCGTCCGCCAGACCTGCCGGATCCAGCGGGTCCTCGCCCGAGCGGCGGGACAGCGCGTCGCGGACTGCGCCCAGTCCGACGGGCTGCGCGGTCGCCCCCTCCTCGGCGGCGACCGCGAGGACGGCCAGCGCCGCGCGATCGAGCTGCTCCAGGGCCCGCGCGACGGCCTCCGGGGCGAGCAGCGCGTCCGCGAGGTCGAAGAGGTCGGCGATGCGCGCGGCGTCGATGCCGCGGTCGCGGACCAGGGCGGCGAGCGTCGTGTCGTCGAGCGCGCGGAGTCGGGCCGCGAGCACGAGGGCGTCGGTCATGGTCGTCCCGCTAGCGGGACGTGCCGTCCATGCGACGTCGGCGCCGGACGCTGATGATGAGGATCGCGATGAAGAGGAGCGCGGCGATGGGGATCCCCACGGCCGGCAGCAGCAGGATGACCTGCCACAGGGGGGTGCTGTACTGCGACGCGTCGACCGCGATGAGCGGCGCCAGCAGGATCGCGAGGATGCTCAGCACGGCGACCAGGAGGATGCCGGCGAGCATGTAGGCGAGGACGCGCTCGGCCCGGCCCTCGCTCGGTGCGGTCTCGGATGCCATCCCCTCAGACTACGCCGTGGCCTGCGCCCGGGCGCGTCGTGCGGGGCCGCGGGCACCGGTCGAGCCCCGCCGACACGGGCCCGGGCGGGGCCCGGCGAATAGACTGGACCGCCAATCAGCACATCGAGCCCCTCCGGGGCGAGGGAAGAGGATCGCATGCCCACCGGCAAGGTGAAGTTCTACGACGAGGACAAGGGGTTCGGGTTCATCAGCTCGGACGACGGCCAGGAGGTATTCCTGCACGCGTCGGCCCTGCCCTCGGGCGTCGCCGGCGTGAAGGCCGGCACCCGGCTCGAGTTCGGCATCGCGGACGGCAAGCGCGGCGCGCAGGCCCTCTCCGCGCGGATCCTCGACGCCCCGCCCTCGCTCGCCCGCATGTCCCGCAAGCCCGCCGACGACATGGCCGTCATCGTCGAGGACCTCGTGAAGGTGCTCGACGGCATCGGCACCGGCCTGAAGCGGGGCCGCTACCCCGAGGCGGCGCACGGCCGGAAGATCGCGGCGCTGCTGCGCCGGGTCGCGGAGGAGCTCGATGCCTGAGCCGCGGGACGACGAGACGACGACCGGGGACGAGGCTCCCGTGGATGCGGCTGACGCGATGCCCGACGACGTGACGAACGACGAGACGGCGACCGGTGACGTGGCGACGGAGGACGAGGCGCCCCGGGAGCCCGCCGTCCCCGACGCCGAGCTCCTCGCGGCCGTGGACCTCGCGCGCGCGGCGCTGCTCGAGATCACGCCGGCCGAGACCGTCGGGTCGCCTGCCGGGTCGATCGTCGAGGGCGACCGCGTGCTGTCGCTCCTCTTCGCGAACACGATGCCCGGGTACCCCGGCTGGTTCTGGACCGTGACGCTCGCCCGCGTCGACGACGCCGCTCCGACGGTGCTCGAGGCCGAGCTGATGCCCGGCGAGGGCGCCCTGCTCTCGCCCGAGTGGCTGCCGTGGTCCGACCGGCTCGCCGGCATCGAGGCCGATCAGGAGGCCGAGCGCCTCGCGGCGGAGTCCGACGAGGATGACGACGACGAGGACGACGACTCCACGGAGGACGCCGAGGACACGGACGACGTCCTCGACGGCGTCGACTTCGAGGCGCCCGCGTCGGACGACGACGACGACGACGATGACGACGATGACGACGATGACGACGATGACGACGATGACGACGATGACGACGATGACGACGACACGAGCTTCGACGGCGCCGATCGCTGATCCGCATCCCGCATGACGACGGCGGCGGCCCCCGAGGGGACCGCCGCCGTCGTCGTCTCCGGGAGGGCCGGGTCAGCCCGCGCCCTGCTCCACCACGAACTCGATGCAGCGCACGAGCGCCCGCACGTCGTCCGGCTCGATGGCCGTGAACGTCGCGACCCGCAGCTGGTTGCGCCCGAGCTTCCGGTACGGCTCGGTGTCGACGACCCCGTTCGCGCGCAGCGTCCTCGCGACGGCCGCCGCGTCGATGGAGTCGTCGAAGTCCATCGTCACCACGACCTGCGAGCGGTGCGCGGGATCCGCGACGAACGGACGCGCGCACTCCACGCGCTCCGCCCACTCGTAGAGGACGGAGGACGACTCGCGCGTCCGGGCGTCCGCCCACGCCAGCCCGCCGGCCCGCTCGATCCAGTCCAGCTGGTCCTCGAGCATCAGGAGCGTGGCGAGGGCCGGGGTGTTCAGCGTCTGGTTCAGGCGGGAGTTGTCGACGGCGTTCTTGAGGCTCAAGAACTCGGGGATCCACCGGCCGGACGCCGCGATGCGCTCCACACGCTCGAGGGCGGCGGGGGAGAACAGCGCGAGCCAGACGCCGCCGTCGCTCGCCAGGTTCTTCTGCGGCGCGAAGTAGTAGACGTCGGCCTGGGCGGCGTCGAAGTCGATGCCGCCGGCCGCGCTCGTCGCGTCGACGACCGTGAGCGCGCCCTCGTCGCCGTGGACGCGCGTGACGGGGGCCATGACGCCCGTCGAGGTCTCGTTGTGCGGCCACGCGTAGACGTCGACGCCCTCCAGCGGGTTCGCGGAGGCGCGGCTCCCGGGCTCGGCGCGGATCACGTCGGGCGCTTCGAGGAAGGGCGCCGCGGCGGCCTTCGCGAACTTGCCGCCGAACTCGCCGAACACGAGGTTCTGGCTGCGGCGCTCGATGAGGGAGAAGGCGGCGGCGTCCCAGAAGGCCGTGGATCCGCCGTTGCCCAGCACGACCTCGTAGCCGTCGGGCAGGCGGAAGAGCCGGGAGAGCCCGTCGCGGACGCGCCCGACCATGTCCTTCACGGGTGCCTGGCGGTGGGAGGTGCCGAGGATCTGCGCACCCGCGAGCGCGAGGTGGTCGAGCTGCGCCTGCCGGACCTTGGACGGCCCGCAGCCGAATCGTCCGTCGAGGGGCAGCAGTTCGGTGGGGATCTTCGTGGTCGGCATGCGGCAATGGTAGGGGACCGTCCGCCGCCGCCTCGGGTGGTCCGAAGACCCGCGCCGGTCATCCCGCACCCGGGGAAGTAGGCTGGTCCACGGCGCAAGGGAGGCCCGATGACTGATCTCGTGGACACGACGGAGATGTACCTCCGCACCATCCTCGACCTCGAGGAGGAGGCCATCGTCCCGCTGCGCGCGCGCATCTCGGAGCGCCTCGGCCACTCGGGTCCCACCGTCTCGCAGACGGTGGCGCGCATGGAGCGCGACGGCCTCGTGATCGTCAGCGGCGACCGCCACCTGGAGCTCACCCCCGAGGGCCGGAGCAAGGCCGTGCACGTGATGCGCAAGCACCGCCTGGCGGAGCGCCTCCTCAGCGACGTCATCGGCCTCGAGTGGGAGTTCGTCCACGACGAGGCCTGCCGCTGGGAGCATGTGATGAGCGAGCAGGTGGAGCGCAAGATCCTCGACCTCCTCGGGCACCCCACGGAGTCGCCGTACGGCAACCCCATCCCCGGACTCGACGAGCTGGGGGACTCGCCCGCCGTGGCGTTCATGGCCGGCGTCGTGAGCATCGTCGAGGCCTCGCTCGGCACGACCGAGGACGCCCCCGCGCGCGGCGTGATCCGCCGGCTGGGCGAGCCCGTGCAGTTCGACCCCGAGCTCCTCTCGCAGCTCAAGCAGGCCGGCGTGCTGCCGGGTGCGACCGGGTCCTTCTCCCGCGAGGGCGCGTACGTCCTGGTGCGGGTCGACGGGGCGGGACCGGGGCTCGAGCTGCCGCTCGAGGTCGCGGGGCACATCTTCATCGAGCGCTGAACCCGACGCGGTCCGGCATCGGCGCCGGGCGGATCGCCAGGACCACCCCCGGACGGGGGCCGCGACCGGGGCTCGCCGCCGTCACCGGGGGTTCTGTCCCGCATCCGTCGTGAGGATGACGTCTGCCGTTATGGATTCGTTAGAAATATGGTCCCTCAGGATGACAAACGGGTGCGCGTCCCTTACTCTCGAACAGGTCCGACCGACCACCACAGAGGTTCCGGGCCTGATGCAGGGCGTCTCGACACCCGTCCCCTGCATGAGTACCCCTCGACGACCTTGGAGGGACGGGGCGCCAGCATGTCCGGCGTCGAGACGCAGGAGGTTGACAACTTGGCCCATGGTGACATCAGCGGTTCCGTCGGGAACGCGTCCGACCCGACCCGACCGCCCGCACCCGGGATGGATCGCCTGCCCACTCGCCGCGAGCTCCGCGCCGCCGAGAGCGCGAAGGCCGTCCGCCCGCGTCGCGACTCCGCGACCCGCACGCTCCAGGCTCCCGCGCCCCGCCTGACCCCGGCCCCCGTGCCGGCCGGTCGGTCGCGCCGCACCAAGGCCGCCAACGCGGTCGTGATGACCTTCGTCACCGGCCTCGTCGGCGTCATGGCGATCCCGGCGTACGCCGTCGGATCCTCGCTCGAGCACACCTCGTCCGCCGAGGGCGCCTCGCTGCAGGACTACACGGCCGCCAACGCGCAGGTCGTCACCGCCGACAACGCGTCCTCCGCGCCGGTCGAGGAGGAGAGCTTCACCGCCACCTCCGTCGCCGACCTCAACGCGCAGAAGGCGGCCGCCGCGCGCGCCGCCCTCGCCGAGCAGCGCCGCACCCAGCTCGCCTCCTCGGCCACGAGCTACACGGGCGCGTCCCCGTCCCAGCCCGCGCAGAACCCGATCTACCCGGGCACCTCGGCTACCGGCGTCGCCGCCGTCGCCCGTCAGTACCTCGGCGTGCCCTACGTCTTCGGCGGCAACACCCCCGTCGGCTTCGACTGCTCGGGCCTCGTCCAGTACGTCTTCGCGCAGTTCGGCCTCAACCTCGCGCACTCGGTGCGGGCGCAGGACGCGGCTGGCTTCACGGTCCCGGCCTCCGAGGCCCGTGCCGGCGACATCGTGGTGTGGAACGACGGCAGCCACGACGGCATCTACACCGGCAACGGCATCATGATCGACGCGCCGAAGCCCGGCGACTACGTCAAGGAGCGCCCGGTCTGGAGCTCCAACGTGCACTACGTCCGCCTCCTGGGCTGACGACCGGCACGAGATCGACCGGGAGGCCGGCGGCACGCACCCTGTGGGATGCGCCGCCGGCCTCCTGCGTTCCCCGGGACAAACGGGGGACGCTGGGCTACCCTGTCCGGTGAGACGTCCCTCGACCCGCCCGGGAGCCCCGATGACCACCGCACCTGACATCCGCACCATGGATGCGCACGTGCGCCACGGACATCGGCACCATCCCCGGGCGGGCAGTCACCTGGTCCACCCGAGCGGTCACCCGCTCTCCTAGAAGGCATCGCCGAGCACTCGGCGGTGCCTTCGCGTGTTCCCGGGGGCGGGACGCCTCATTCGGATTCCTGGAAGCCGTCCAGGCCGGTCTGAGAGGGATGTCGTGCGCACACTGGTACTCAACGCGGGCTTCGAGCCGCTCGCCGTCGTGTCGTTCAAGCGGGCCCTGGTGCTCGTGCTGAGCGGCAAGGCCACCATGCTCGCCCAGGACGAGGAGCACCCGATCCTCGGCAACGGCGGGGCCTGGGGCCGCCCGTCCGTGATCCTGCTGACGCGGTACGTGCGGATCCCGCACGCGCGCCGCGTGCCCGTCTCGCGGCGCGGGGTGCTGCGGCGGGACGGGGGGCGGTGCGCCTACTGCGCCCGCAACGCGACCACCATCGACCACGTCCTCCCGCGCTCGCGCGGCGGCAAGGACACATGGGAGAACCTCGTCGCCTGCTGCCTCTCGTGCAACAACCGCAAGAGCGACCGCACGCCGGAGGAGATGGGCTGGACGCTGCGGACGTCACCGCGGGCGCCGCAGGGGAGCGGCTGGGTGGTCAGCGGGATGGAGCGCCCCGCTCCCGGGTGGGACGAGTTCCTGGCGCCGGCCGCCTGATCGCGCCGCCCCGCCTCCGTAGGCTGAGGGGATGACCGCCGACGCTCGCGACCCCTCCACCCCCGACGACCCGTTCCTCTGGCTGGAGGAGATCCACGGCGACAGGGCGCTCGCCTGGGTGCGCGCGGAGAACGAGCGGACGCTGGGCCGGTCGCCCGAGGGATCGCGCGCCGAGCTGACGGGCGAGCTGCTCGAGGTGCTGGAGTCGGACGAGCGGATCCCGTACGTCACGCGGCACGGCGAGCACCTCTACAACCTCTGGCGCGACGCCGAGCACGTGCAGGGGCTCTGGCGGCGCACCACGCTCGACGAGTACCAGGCGCCGGCGCCCGAGTGGGAGGTGCTGCTCGACCTGGACGCGCTGGGCGCGGCCGAGGGGATCCCGTGGCAGTTCTCGCGGGCGCAGCTGCTGTCGCCCGCGCGCGACCGGGCGCTCGTGTCGCTCTCGCCCGACGGCGGGGACGCGGTGGCGGTCCGCGAGCTCGACCTGACCACCGGGCGCTTCGTCGAGGACGGCTTCGCCGTGCCGGTCGCGAAGACGATGGTGTCGTGGATCGACCGGGACACGGTCTTCGTCGGCACGGACTTCGGGCCGGGCAGCCTCACCGAGAGCTCGTACGCGCGCACCGCGCGCCGCTGGAGCCGGGGGCAGGCGCTGGCGGACGCGCCGGAGGTGCACGCCGTCGCCGCGACCGACATGCTCGTCCACGTCACGCACGACCCCACTCCCGGCTTCGAGCGGGACGTGGTGCGCGAGGTGCCGGACTTCTTCTCGTCGCGGACGCTGCTGCTGACGGACGCGGGCACGGTCCGGATCGACGTGCCGGAGGACGTGGATGTCGACCTGCACCGCGAGTGGCTCGTGCTGCGGCCGCGCACGGACACGGAGATCGGCGGCGTCGTGCACGCCGCGGGATCGCTGCTGGCGGCGCGCCTCGACGACTTCCTCGCCGGCACCCGCGAGCTCGCCGTGCTGTTCGCGCCGACCTCGTCCCGCAGCCTGGAGGACTGGGCGTGGACCGCGGGGCACCTCGTGCTCACGCTGCTCGAGGACGTCGCGAGCCGGATCCGCGTCCTGACGCCGCCGACCGCCTCCGGGACCGCCGGGTGGCGGGTGGAGGACGTGCGCGTGGGGACGCCGCTCGCATCCGTCTCCGTCGTCGCGACGGACCGCGAGACCGACGAGTACTGGCTCGCCGTCACCGGGTTCCTCACGCCGCCGACGCTGCTGCACGGCGTGGTCGGCCAGGGAGCGCCGCGACCCGTCAAGGAGCAGCCCGCGTCGTTCGACGCCCACGGGCTCGAGGTGCAGCAGCACTTCGCCGTGTCCGACGACGGGACGCGCGTGCCCTACTTCCAGGTGGGGCCGCGCGACCTGCCGCTCGACGGATCCGCGCCGACGCTCCTCTCCGGCTACGGCGGCTTCGAGAACAGCCGCCTGCCGTCGTACAGCGGCGTCGTGGGGCGCGGCTGGCTCGCGCGCGGCGGCGTCTACGTGCTCGCGAACATCCGCGGCGGCGGCGAGTACGGGCCGGCCTGGCACCGCGCCGCCCTGCGGGAGAACCGCCATCGCGCCTACGAGGACTTCGCCGCCGTCGCACGCGACCTCGTGTCCCGCGGCGTGACCGTGCCGGCGCGCCTCGGCTGCGAGGGCCGCAGCAACGGCGGGCTGCTGGTCGGCAACATGCTCACGACCTACCCGGAGCTGTTCGGCGCCGTGATCTGCGGGGTGCCGCTCCTCGACATGCGGCGGTACACGCGGCTCTCGGCGGGGGCGTCGTGGATCGCCGAGTACGGCGACCCCGACGTGCCCGGCGACTGGGACTCCATCCGCACCTTCTCGCCGTACCACAACGTCCGCGCGGGGATCGCGTATCCGCCGACGCTCGTCTACGCGGCCACGAGCGACGACCGCGTGGGCCCGGTGCAAGCGCGGAAGATGGTCGCGCTGCTGCACGAGACCGGGGTCGAGGACGCGTGGTACTTCGAGAACACGGGCGGCGGCCACGGCGGGGCCGCGGACAACCCCGCGACGGCACGGCTGCAGTCGCTCATCCACGCGTTCCTCTGGGAGCGGCTCGGGGCGTGACGGCGGGCGTCCGAGCAGCGCGGCGGGCGACGATCCGGGCGGCCGCCCGGATCGTCAGCCGCCGCGGCGGGCGGACACGCGGGGACGCAGAGCGGATACGAGGTCGGTCAGCATCTCCGTCGGCTCCAGGCCCACCTCGCGCTCGAGGCGCGTGCGGTAGATCTCGTAGGCGCGCAGGGCGTCGGACCGGTTGCCGGCGGCGACGTGCACGGCGATGAGGCAGCGCTGCGCTGTCTCGCGGAGCGGATCCACGTCGATGGCCCGTCGGGCGGCAGAGGCCGCCTCGTGCAGGCGCGACCGGGTCAGCAGCGCCTGGGACTGCGCCTCGAGCGCGTTGACCCGGAGGTGCCGCCACTCCTCGGCCGCGGGCTCCAGCCACGCGTCGAACCAGTCGGGCAGGAGGTCGGCGCTGAAGAGGGCGACCGCGGCCGGCGAGATGTCCGCGTCGTCCGGCTCCTCCTGCCGCGGCTCGAGGAGGCGGGCGGCCGTCCCGCGAGCCGTCCGGAGGTCGACGGCCACGGCGTCGTTCAGCATCAGGCCGCCGGGCGCGGAGCCGACGATCTCGCGGCCCCCGTCGCCGAGGCGGGCGATGGCGGAGCGGAGGCTCGACGCGGCGCGGGCATCCAGCGCGTCGGGCCACAGCTGGCTGGCGAGGGTGCCGCGGTCGGCGGGGCGGGCGCGGATCGCGAGCGCGGCGATGAGGCGCCTGGTGCCGTCGGAGAGGGCGGCGCCGTGCGGATCCGGGCGCGCGGACGCGGACGCGGGATCCGCGCCGAGGCCCGCGACGTGGAAGCCGCCGAGCACGTCGACGCGGATCACGACGGCGCTTCGGCGGGGATCGGGCGGCCGACGATCGGGCGGGCGGGGGTGGCCGGACGGCGCGCTGAGCGCAGGGATCCGCCCTCGACTCGCTGATGCATCCGGCACCTCCATCGCGGCCACCGTATCCGCTGGGAAGCGAAATCCGATCACGCAGGTGCTTTTGAGGCTACGCACGACCGATCGCCCGACGACGTGTCGTCGGGCCATCGGTCACGCGATCCGCGGGGGTGGCTACCGCTGGGCGGATCGGCGTCGGGCGTTCCATCCGAGTCCGAGGGCACCCAGGACCAGGGCGGCCAGGCCCCAGCCGATGGTGGGCGTGGGGTCGTAGCCCGTCACCGGGAGCGATCCGCCGGGCATCCTGCCCCCGGGGACGATCGGCGCGGGGGTCGTGCTCGACGGCGTGGGCGTCCCGACGCTCGGCGTGGGCGTGCCCGCGGTCGGGGTCGGCGTGCCGACCGTGGGCGTCGGCGTGGGGGCCGTCGCGGTGGGCGTCGGGGCCGTGGGCGTGGGCGTCGGCGCGGTGGGCGTCGGGGTCGGCGCGGTGGGCGTCGGCGTCGGGGCCGTCGGGGTCGGCGTCGGAGCCGTCGGCGTGGGCGTGGGCGCGGTGGGCGTGGGCGTCGGGACGGTGGGCGTCGGCGTCGGCACCGTGGGCGTCGGGGTCGGGGTCGGGGCCGTCGGCGTGGGAGTCGGGACGGTGGGCGTCGGCGCGGGCGTGGTGGGCTCGACCGTGGGGGTCGCGGTGGGCGTCGCCGTGGGCGTGGGCGTCGGCGTCACGACCGCGGTGACGAAGTTGCTGAGGTTCGTGGCGCAGGTGACGGTCGCGCCGCCGCCGTTGCCGGATCCGTTGCACTGGTTGACCGTGACGAGGAGCGCGGAGGTGACGGTGGACGTCGGGACGGTGCAGGTGACGCGACCCGCGGCGCCGCCGCCGTTGCCGGATCCGTTGCACTGGGTGACGTCGGCGCCCGTGGTGCTGGACACCGGGTTGCAGGCCGTCCCGCCCGCTGCGCCGTCCGTGGCGGAGCCGACGCACTGGTTCACGGTCGCGGGCGTGGTGGTGCTGTCACCGACGATGTTGTTGGTGATGTCCACGTTGCAGATGACATTGCTGCCGCCGCCGTTCGCGACGCCGTTGCACTGGTCGACCGCGGTGATGATGATCCCGTCACGCTGCGACACCGTCGTGGTGCAGAGGGGAGCCGCTCCCGCGGCGCCGGCGCACACGCGGCTGGTGACCGTCGAGGATCCGGTCTGCGTCGCGACGTTCAATTCGTTGACGACCGTCACGTCGCATTCGACCTGGTCGCCACCGCCGTTGGGGGTGTCGTTGCACTGGGACGTGGTCGTGGGGGAGACGGCCGCCGATGCGGACTGCATCTGCCCGGTGACGCCGACGACGGCGACGAGCGCGATGAGCGCGGCGCCCGCGGAGGCGAGGACGCGTTGACGGATGCCACGACGGGGGTGGCGGGCGGGAATTGCGGTCCCGGGTGATGCGAGGTGATTCGGCACGGTGCTCCTTCTTCCCGGCCAGAGTGCTCGCGCCCCCGCGACGCACCCGCGACGCGGGCGTGACGCGGGCGTGACACATGGCGCGCCGGGTAGGTGGAGGCCTGGCATTCCGCGGGCTGCGTAAATCATTACGGGGCACCCGTGGGACGACGAAGAGGGCCGATCCGCTGGCGGATCGGCCCTCTTCGCACGTGCTGCGCGCCGTGCGCGCGTCGTGTCGCCTACTTGTTGGCGCGGTACTCCTCGAGCAGGTCGGCGGAGATGCGGCCGCGCTCGGAGACCTTGTGGCCGTGCTCGCGCAGCCACTCGCGGGCGGCACCGAGGTTCTCCTTCGGAGCGCTGGAGGAGGAGCGACGCGAGCCGGTCGAACGGCCGGTGGAGGCGCGGCCGACGCGGCGGGCGCGGTCGACGTACGCGTCGAGCGCCTCACGGAGCTTCGCGGCGTTGGCGTCGCTCAGATCGATCTCGTAATTCACGCCGTCGAGCGCGAACGGGACGGTCTCGCCCTTTCCCTCTTCGATGACGACGCCGTCGATGTCGTCGACGAGCGTGGTGACAACCTTGCGAGCCACGTCTGTTCCTTCCATTGCCGATGGCGCATCAGATGATGCGACGAGAACCACGATACCCGGTGCGCGCGGGAAATCCGACATGGTTCGTGAATCGGAGACGGAAATCGGCAGACAATCCGTGGGGACCCGGTCCGCCGATACGTCGTCGCGCCATCGTCGGGCGCATTCCGTCGCGTCAGCGGGGTGTCGACGGCGGTGTTTCCCGCGCGTCGCGGCGGAACGCGGCTGGCATATCACCGGGGAATGCGGCGCCATCTCCTCACCTACGGAATTAGAGGGGCGCACCACGGATCACCGCGCGGGAACGCGGGAGGGCCCGCGGAGACGCGCTCCGCGGGCCCTCGAGGGTGCTGATCCCGGCGGGATCAGTAGTACTCGCCGTGCCGGTAGTCCCACGACGGGAACGACCGGGCGAGCGCCGACATGATGACGTCCACCGCCAGGCCGCGGCGGATGAGCGTCGGGTTCGGGGTGACCGAGCGCTCGCCGCGCTGCTCGGGGATGAGCGCGCCGGACGCGTCGACCATGGAGACCATGACGCCCTGCTCGTGGCGGCTGGTCTCGTCGAGGCCGGGCTGGATGGAGGCGACGTAGTCGTCGGCCGCCACGATGACGTCGGCCTGCTGCTCGATGCGCTCCCCGATGCCCTCGACGCGCCCGCGGTTGCCCTTGCCCGACGGGTTGGCGGAGCTCGCGAAGGACAGGCGGCGGCTCTCCCAGAGACGCTCGGCGAGCTGCTCGGCGGGGCGGCCGAAGCGGATCACGAAGCAGCTCGTGCCGCGGCGGTCCATGGCCAGCTGGCCAGCGACCTCGTCGGGGATGAGGTGCTTCGCGTCCTCGCGCCAGGGGAGGATGCAACCGAGGAGCACGTCGGCGTCCCAGTGCTCCTGGTAGAAGGCGAGGATCTCGTCGTTCAGCACGGCGAGCTCCTCCAGCTGCTCGATGCTCGTGCAGAGGACCACGCCCGGCTTGTCGCGGTTGCGCTGCTTGGCGTCGAACTTGCGCTCGAGGCCGGTGCCGTCCGTCGTCATGAGGATGTAGCCGACCTTGGTGGCGGCGACGACGAGGCCTCCTGGCGCCTCGAGGGCCTGGGCCGCGCGCTCGTCGAGCGAGCCGTCCCAGGGGATCGTGCGGGTGGTGTCGGTCATGGGGGCGTGCCTCTCGTGCGTGTCGTGGTGGATCCGCCGCGGCGCACCTGCGTCGGGCCGGGGTGCGCCTGGCCGCGCGTGCGGCGGGAGAGCGGTGATGTCGACGGTAGGCGCGGCACCTGGGTGGAGCGGGCGAGCGTCCACAGGGGGAGGGCGGACGCCGCCTCGAACGGGGGCTCCTGGCGGCCGGGGCGGCTGCCTAGCCTGAGGGGATGAGCGCTGCCGCCGGCTGGTACGACGACCAGGATCCCCGCTTCGTCCGCTGGTGGGACGGCGAGCGGTGGACCGAGCACGTGCAGCCGAAGCCCGAGGTCACACAGACGGAGCAGGAGCCGGTGCCGGTCGCGCCCGCCGCGGCGCCCGTCGACCGCCTCTCGAAGCGCGAGGCCCGGGAGCGGGCCGCGGCGGCCGAGGCGCACATCGCGCAGCTCGAGGACCTGATCCGGCGCCACGGCATGCGCGAGTTCACCGAGGTGGACGACTACCGCGCCCACGCGGCGTCGGAGGCCGAGTCCGCCCGGCGCACCGGGGCCGACGCCGCGACCGCGCTGGTCGCCGCGGCGCGGGAGGAGCGCGACCGGATCCTCGCGGGGGCCGGGGCGGAGCGACTCCGGGCCGAGGCGGAGGCGGCGGCGACGCGCGACCGGGCCGAGGCGGGCGCCCGGGCCGCGCGCATCCGGGCCGAGGCCGAGCTCCAGGCGGTGGACGAGGCCGTGCACGAGCGGATCGAGACCCGGCGCGCCGTCGACGCGGAGCTCGCGACCGCGCGCGCCGAGCTCGTCGACGTGACTGCGACGGCGGAGCTGCAGGGCGTGGGCCTGTTCGACTACGACCACCCGGCGGAGTCCTCGGCCGAGCTCGCGTCGCGCCTGGAGGCGCTGCGGTACACGATCAAGAACGCCGTCCGGGACAAGCGGGCGGTGACGGCCACGTCCGGGTTCACGTTCAACGGATCCGAGGCGCAGGGGCGGCGCTTCGTGAGCGACATGTCGAAGGTGCTGCTGCGCGCCTACAACGCCGAGGCGGAGAACGCCGTGAAGGCGACCAGGGCGGGCAGCCTCCACGTCGCGCAGAACCGGCTGACCCGGGCGGCGGAGCAGATCGCGAAGAGCGGCACGATGATCGACCTCCGCATCGAGGACGGATACCACGAGCTGCGGCTCGAGGAGCTGCAGCTCGCGAGCGCGCACCTCCGCGTGCTGCAGGCGGAGAAGGAGATGGAGCGGGAGCGCCGGGCGGAGCTCCGCGAGCAGGCGAAGGCGACGGCGGAATTGCAGGCCGAGCGCGATCGCCTCGACAAGGAGCGCGCCCACTACGCCGCGACCCTGGCCGCGCTGGAGACCAACGGCGACGTCGAGGGCGCGGCGCGCATGCGGGACCGGATCGACGACGTCGACCGCGCGCTCGTGGATGTCGACTACCGCGCGGCGAACGTGCGCGCCGGATACGTCTACGTGATCTCCAACGTGGGGGCGTTCGGCGAGCGGATGGTGAAGATCGGCATGACGCGGCGGCTCGAGCCGATGGACCGGGTGGTCGAGCTCGGCGACGCGTCCGTGCCGTTCCGCTTCGACGTCCACGCGCTGTTCTTCGCCGACGATGCGGTGGGCGTCGAGGCGATGCTGCACCGGACGTTCGCGGAGCACCGGGTGAACCGGATCAACCTCCGGCGCGAGTTCTTCTACGTCACGCCCGACGAGGTGCTCGACGCCCTGAAGGCGCACGCGGTGGAGATCGTCGAGTTCGCCCTGCACCCGGCGGCGGAGGAGTACCGGGCCAGTCGCGCGCTCGACGGGGCGGAGCCGGTCCCGGCCTCCTGACGGCCGGCCCCAACCGCCCGCCGCCAGCACCGTGCGGCACGCGAGGTGCAGGGCGAGGCGCGTCTCGGCGTCCTGGGGGTCGACCTGCAGGCTGCGCTGCACGCGCTGGATCCGCTCGGCCACCGTGGTGCGGTGCACCGCGAGGATCGAGGCGGTCTCCGCGACCGACGACTCCGCGTCGAGGTAGGTGGCGAGCGTCGTGAGCAGGTCGCCCGTGGTCTGGCGGCGGAGCGGGGCGAGGAGCTCGAGGGCGGCGGGCTGGAAGGCGTCGGTCTGGGTCCAGGCGGGGAGGAGCTGGGCGAGGCCCAGGCGGTCGACGTGCAGGAAGCGGCCGGACTGCGGGCGGGACGCGGCGAGGCGGGCGGCGTCGGCGGCCTCGGCCAGGGACCGCGCGATGCCCGCGGGGCCGCGGTGCACGCGGCCGACGCCGACGTCGCTCGGCAGGTCGTCGTCCCAGCGCTGCTGGGCGCGGCGGACCGCGCGGGCGGCGTCGTTCGCGGTCGGGACGTCGGGCTCGAGCGCGAAGGAGATCCACGCGGCCCAGCCGTCGCCCTGGTCGACCACGCCCACGTCGAGGCCCTCCGCCGCCAGCGCCTCGATGAGCTCGTAGCGGCGGCCGACCAGGTCGGCGTCCTGGCGCGACACGACGCGGATCCCCATGTGCCAGCCCTCGACGCGCCAGCCCAGCTCGAGCGCGCGGCGGAGGAGCCCGGCGCCGGGGGAAACGCCCGCCTCGAGGAGCTCGTCGAAGTCGACGAGCTCCACGGTGGAGGGGGAGGCGCCCGCGGCGACCGCGCGCCCGACGGCCTCCTGCCTGGCGTCGTCGAGGGCCTGCTGGCGGGATCCCTCGCTGACGCTGTAGACGCGGTCGAGCTCGCCGGAGACCTGCGCGATGGCCGCGCCGACCGCGTTGGCGACGGCGAAGTTCTCGGGGCGATGCACCCGGCCGAGGCCCTCGAGCGACTCCGGCAGCAGGATCGACCCGCCGCCGACCGCCACGACGGGCGGCGGCGCGGACGACGTGCGCTTGCGCTCCACGACGTCGGCGACGCGCATCGCGATGGTGTCGAGCGCGCGCCGGACGAGCTGCGGCGAGAGGTGCGCCACGCACGCCGGGTCGCCCACGTCGACCATGCCGGCCGCGACCGCGACGTCCGTGGTCGTGAGGGTGTCGCCGCCGAACACGAGCGCCCGACGGCGGAGCTCGTAGCCAACCGAGTCGGGGCCGACCAGGTCGCCGTCGCCGCGTACGCGGGATCCGCCGCCGATGCCGATGGAGAGCACGTCGGGCATGCGGAAGTTCGTGCGGACGCCCGCGACGCTGATCTCGGCGGTCGCCTCCCGCGGGAACCCGCCCGCGAGCACGCCCACGTCGCTCGTGGTGCCGCCGATGTCGACGACCGCGCACGTGCCGAGGCCGGAGAGCAGGGCCGCGCCGCGCATCGACTTGGTGGGGCCGGAGGCGAAGGTCGCGACCGGGTAGCGGCGCGCGAAGTCCACGCCCATGAGCGTGCCGTCGTTCTGCGACAGGTGGAGGGGAGCGGTGATCCCGTGCCCGCGCACCGCGCGCGGCGATGTCCGCTGCGTGCCGCTTCAGCTCGTCGTGGTCGAGCGGCGCGATCACCCGCCCGTCGAGCTCGTGGCCGCCGTGCGCGAGGTAGCCCGTGCCCCGCACCGCCGCCACGAGCTCCCCGGGCCAGTCGACGAACGGCGGCAGCGACGCGGTGGCGGGCAGCGCGAGCCGCACGGCCGCCGTGGGCGCGAGCCGCCTGGCCTCGACGAGCGCGTCGAGGAAGTGGGTCGTGCCGATCATCACGCCGTCGATGTCGGCGGGGTCGAACGGGTGCTGCCGGTCGAGCTCCGCGAGCGCGCCGACGATGCCGCTCGTCACGTCCTCGGTGGTCGAGGACTTGATGCCGACGACGACCCGGTCGCCGTCCATGAGCACGGCGTCCGTGTCGGTGCCGCCGACGTCGATGCCGATCCTCATCGCGCGGCCACCTTCCCCGCGGTCGCCGCCTCCGGCGTCGCGACCCCGGGGGCGGGTTGCGCGACCGTCTCGGTGCGCACCTCGCCGACGCCGCGGATCAGCCCCGCCTTGCCGAGCACCGCGTAGAGCACGAAGGCCGTGATGACGGCGTTGAGGCTGCCGAGGCCGAAGGTCGCGTAGTAGCCGACGAGCGCCGACACGAGCCAGATCGCGAGGCTCACGGGCACCCAGCGCGGCGCGCTCGCCGGGAGCGCGCCCGCCTCGCGCGACGCGTCGAGCCCCGGCCGCCAGTTCCTCACGACGAAGTACTCGGCGATCATGATCCCCACGATCGGCGGGAACGCCACGCCCAGCAGGGTGAGGAACGCGGTGAACTGCCCGAGGATCCCGGCCGCCGCGAGCACCGAACCGATCACGCCGACGACGACCGTCACGAGCGCCCGGTTCACCCGTCGCCCGAACACCGTGTCGATGAGGTTCACGATGCCGAGGCCCGACGAGTACAGGTTCCAGTCGTTGATCTTGGTCGTGCCCAGCAGGATCACGAGCACCCCGACCCAGCCGATCGAGGACAGGATGATGGCCGAGACGTCGGCCGTGCGCACCGCGTGCGCGAGCAGCACGCCGGACAGCCCCGTGAGGTACTCGCCGACCGTGATGCTCACGACCGTCTGCTTCACGACGTCCGCGGCCGACCGGTTGTAGCGCGTCTGGTCGGGCGAGATGAGCGCGCCGACGATGAAGCCGCCGGCCAGGAACGAGGCGCCCGCGATGATCGACATCTGCGGGCCCGGCGCCGGCTGCGTCACGAGCTCCGAGATGTCGTGCTTCTGCAGCTCGATCACCACGGCCCAGCCGACGAGCACCAGGAAGAGGGGAACGGCGACGTTCGCGACCCACTGCATCCCGTGGAAGCCGAGCATCACGACCGCGGTGATGAGGAGGCCGAACGCCAGCGACCAGGCCCACACCGGCAGCCACGGCATGATCGAGTTGAGGCCGGACGCGGAGACGCCCGACTGGATCCCGAACCAGCCGATGAGGCTGATGCCGATGGCCAGGCCGATGAGCGCCGACCCGTCGTGCCCGAAGCCCGTCCAGCGCGACAGGATCGACGTGTTCAGTCCTTCGCGCTGCCCGATGAGGCCCGTGAAGATGCAGACGACCTCGAGGATCACGCCGCCGATGGTGATCGCCCCGAAGGCGTCCTAGAAGCTCATGCTGAAGCCGAGCGTCGCGGCGACGACGAAGGCGCTCAGCGCCGAGAGCTGGCCGACGCGCTGCGTGGCGATCGGGAACCAGCGGTAGCGCGCCTCCTGCGGGACCCGCGCGAGCGCGTAGTCGTCGGGTGTGGTGGATGCCATGGGGACTCCTCGGGGGATGCCTGCGGCAACGGGTTGCCACAGCGTAGGTATCGGCCCGAGGAGGGCGCCATGTGCAGGGTGTCGTGTCGGGGGTGTGAAGCGGGGCGGTGTGCTGGGGGAGGGACGCGGCGCGGGTCCGTCAGCTCGGCGAGGATGGACGACCTGATGACAGCGGATCGACCACGCAACCCCGACACGTGGGAGCCTCCCGGCTTCGGGCCGGCGCTCCTCGGGCATCTCGTCCTCGGAGCCGTCACGACGCCGGCCGTCCTCGTGCTCCTGTGGCTGGCGACCCTCCTACCCGCCGTCCCGCCGCGGGGCCCCGCCGAACTGGTCGCGCTCGTCGCCGTGTCCGTCGCAGTCGGCGCGCTGATCGAGGTCCTGGTCGAGGATCCCTTCGCCCGGCGCCGGAAGCTCTCGTCGCCCGGCGGCTGGGACTTCGCGCTCGTGCCCCCGCTCGTCGCGCTGGTCGCGGTGGTGGCCGTGGGTCGACTCGTGAGCGGATCGTTCGTGATGGCTGCGGCGGTGGGGGCGGCGTGGGCGCTCGTCGAGGCCGTGCAGATCGCCTGGCTGCGCCCGTGGGAGCCCGGCATGACGCAGGACGAGTTCGACGGGAAGTACGCCGAGCTGAAGGAGATGACCCGCGAGACCTTCGCCCCCGACGTGGAGGAGATCCGCCGTCGTGCCGGGGCACGGGCCATGCGGAGATACCGCGACGCCATCGAGCGGAAGCGCCGGGAGGCGGATGAGGACGGGGACCCGCGCTGATGCGTCGCGCGCGCGGAACCGCTCAGAGCCCGCGTGGCCCCCACGCCTCGGCCAGCAGCTCGTAGGAGCGGATCCGGTCCGCGGCATCGTGTGCCGTCGTCGTGATCAGCAGCTCGTCAGCTCCCGTGACGCGCCGGAGCGTCTCCAGGTCCCGCACGACCGTCGCGGGATCCCCGACGATGCGCGTGTCGAGGCGGTCCTGCACCTGCGCGAGCTCGGCGGCGTCGAGCGGTGCGGCTGCCTCGTCGTCGGGGGCCGGGTAGGGGATCGCGCCGCGGCCCGAGCGGATCGAGAGCACCCAGCGCGCGAAGCCGGAGGCGAGGCGCCGGGCCTCCGCATCGGTGTCGGCCACGAGCACGTCGGCCGAGACGATCACGTGCGGGGCGGCGAGCACGCCCGGGACGAAGTGCGCTCGGTACGCCGCGACGGCGTCGAGGACGCCCCACGGCGTCGAGTGGTAGTTGGCGCCGAATGGCAGCCCGCGGGATCCGGCGACGCGGGCGCTCTCGCCGGCGGACGACCCGTGGATCCACACCTCGACGGCCGACGCGTCCGACGGCGGGGCCGCGATCGGCCCGATCTCCGGATCCGCGTACGTCCCGTCGAGGAAGGCGAGCAGGTCGTCCACCGTCTCGCCGAAGGGCGCGACCTCGGAGTCCCCGCGTCGGAGGAGCCGCGCCTGCAGCTGGGCCCGCGACCGGTCCCGGAACATCACGGTGCGCGCGGGCACGACGAGGCCGTCGACGACACGGCCCTCCGCGTCGGCGCCGGCATCGGCTCCCGCCCCGGCAGGTCGCTTCGGCGGCATCGGGCTGCGGCCGAGCCCCAGGTCGAACCGCGGTCCGTAGAGCCCCGTGACGGTGCCGAACGCCTCGGCCACCTGCAGGGCGCTGTGGTTCCCGATGAGGGTCGCCGCCGAGCCGACGCGGATGGAGCGGGTCGCCGCGGCGACGGCGGCCAGCATGGCGTGCGGGCTGGATCCCGCGAGCCCGGGGTTCATGTGGTGCTCGGCGAGCCAGTACCGCGCGTAACCGGCCGCCTCGGCGCGCATCGACAGGTCGACGCTGTCGCGCAGCGCGTCGGCGGACGACGACCCGGCGGAGACGGGGACCAGGTCGAGGACGGAGAGCGGGGCGTGGCGTGGGGGCCGGCCCGTGCCGGGGGCTACGCCCGTCTCGGTGGACGGCGTGGTTCCGGATCCGCGTTCGGCATCGGGCATGCGTCGACTCCTCGTGTTCGGTGATGACCATCCGGCGACGTGGACGCTGCCCGAGACGCCGAGACGCCGAGACGCCGAGCGCGGTGAGCCGGTGATGCCGGTCGCGCCTCCCGGATCGCCCCACGGCGCGGTGCCCAGTCTCATCGGCGCGGGACTGGTCCGGGCGAGCTGTCCACGGGCCGGCCGCGGCGCGACCGCGGACTCGGTGCGGTCGGGTCGGCGCAGGGGGCCTCGGCCTCAGCGGCCCCGCCCGCGGTCGGGTCGGTGAGGGAGAGGGATCCGCCTACGCGGGCTCGCCGCGGGCAGGACGCGCACGGAGGGGGTCGTCCCGCTCGGCAGGTCCTGCGGCCGCGGGGACGGGGATCCGAGGCTCGGTGCGTCGTCCGCCGTGGCGTCACGCCCGGCCGTGATCCATTCCTCCCGCTCGTCCCGTCTCTCGTCCGCCGTGACCGCGGCGGCCTCCACGGCGTCGAGCAGGGTCCGGGGGTCGGGTCCTGGGGTTGGCGTGAGGGCGCCCAGCGCGCCGACGACCGCGACGCCTCCTGCCACCGCGCCGCTGACGATCGCGCGTCCGTTCACTCGTCCTCGGTCGTCTCGAAGGTCAGCGCCACGCGCCCGCGGAGAGCGGAGACGAAGCGGTAGGCCTCCACGGTGAGGAACTCCTCGAACGACAGCCCGATTCGCTGCACGCCCTCCTCGATGGCCGCCCGGTCGGCGTCGTCCGCGAGCGCGTCATCACGCGTGGCGAGCGCGATCTCCCCGAGCGTCCGTCGACCGTCGACCTTGTAGAGGAAGCGAGCGCCGTACTCCGTCAGCTCGAACGGCTCGTCGGATGCCGAGGTGAAGCGGTACCCGTCGTCGAGCACCGCGTCGAGGACGATGTCCACCCGCGGCGCGGGGATCACGTCGAGGGCGGACAGCGGAGCGTCGTCGCCGTAGAGGGCGACGATCCCGAGCCGGGCGAATCCGACGAGTCGGCGCCGCTCCTCCTCCGAGAACTCCTGGTCCGTGCGCGTCGGGTCGATGGACCGGAGCAGCTCCGCGTCCTCGGGACGGGGGCTGAAGTGACGCGTCCGTCGCGTGAGGGGATCCTGCAGCGCGAGGTTCGGCTGCCCGTCGAGGACCCCCAGGTAGCCGAGCTGGATGACATGCATGGTGATCTCCCTCCGTGAGGACGGCGGCGGCTCGGAGCCGGGGACGTGCACTGCGCGTCTGGCGCGGTGCGGGGCGGTGCGCGGGCATCGACTGTAGCGATCGGGCGGCCATCCCGCGTTCGCGTCCCCGGGGTCACCCGCGCGAGTCGACGTCGTCCCGAAATGGGGGCACCCGCATCTCCATGTGCGCGCATCGACATCTGTATCGTCGGCATCACCGAGACGAGGGAGTCCCCATGGAATTCGCCGAACGACTGGCCGCCCTGGCCCTGAAGGTGCGCAACCAGCGCGAGGCCATCCAGACGGAGGAGGCGACGAAGAACGCGTTCATCATGCCGTTCATCTCCACGATCCTCGGATACGACGTGTTCAACCCGCTCGAGGTGGTCCCCGAGTTCACGGCGGACCTCGGCCTCAAGAAGGGCGAGAAGATCGACTACGCGATCATGCGCGACGGCGAGGTGCAGATCCTCATCGAGTGCAAGAAGTCGACGGAGCCGCTCAAGATCGAGCACGCGTCGCAGCTCTTCCGCTACTTCGCCGTGACGAACGCGCGCATCGCGGTGCTCACGAACGGCGAGGTCTACCACTTCTACACGGACCTCGACGCGCCGAACCGCATGGACGAGAAGCCGTTCCTGGTGCTCGACCTCGCCGACATCGACGAGCCCCTGCTGCCCGAGCTGACGAAGCTCACGAAGGACGTCTTCGACCTCGACTCGATCATCAGCGCGGCCGGCGAGCTCAAGTACGTCGGCGCGTTGAAGCGCGCCATCGCCGCCGAGTTCCGCGAGCCGACCCCGGAATGGGTGAAGCTCCTCACCCGGCGCGTCTACGACGGCATGTTCACGGAGAAGGTGCGCGACCAGTTCACGACGCTCGTCGGCAAGGCGTCCAAGCAGGATCTGAACGAGCAGGTGAACGACCGCCTGAAGACGGCGCTCGGGGCTCCCGCGTTCCCGTCGGCGCCGACAGCCGTGTCCGCTGACGTGATCACGAGCGAGGAGGCCGTGGAGGCCGACCTCGACCGCGACACCGAGATCGAGACGACGCTCGAGGAGCTCGAGGGCTACCAGATCGTCAAGGCCATCGCCTGCAGCGAGGTGAAGCCGCAGCGGGTGGTGCACCGCGACGCGAAGTCGTACCTCGCGATCCTCCTCGACGACAACAACCGCAAGCCCATCGCGCGCCTCCACTTCAACGGCAAGAGGCAGAAGTACCTCGGGCTCTTCGACGCGCACAAGGTCGAGACGCGCCACCCGATCGGATCGCTCGACGAGATCTACGCGCACGCGGACACGATCCGGGAGGCCATCCGGGTCCATGCGGGGGAGCCGGTCGGCACGTAGTCCGAGGCGCCGACCGGGACGGACGGGCTGCGCCTCACCTCACCGCATCTCGTCGGGGAGACGAGGGCGGCGTTCCGGATCCGTGGATCCGAGCCCGCTCCGATCAGCGTGCGCTCCGGACCCTTCCGTCGTGCGCGGTCACCGGCCGCGTCGGCCGGGCGCATCACGGCGACCGGTGCCCCTCCCGAGCCGTGTCGCGGCCGGCATCGCACGTCGGACGATCGCCGTCGGCGGTCCGGTGGGGCGTGTCCCCGCAGATGGAGAGGCGCCTGCGCTCGCCGTCGCGGGGTCACCGTCCTCCGCTGGCCATCCTGGGCGCCCCTCGCGCTCGCCCGCCGAAGCCACGGGAAGCGACCTCGTCCCGTCCACGGGGAGATCCTGCGGATGAGGCAGGTCGCCTCGGAGAGCCGGGGCGTCGCTCCGGGTCGAATCGCGCGCGGCTCCGATCCGCTCCTCCTGCTCCTCGCGTCTCTCGACGGGTGTCACGGCTTCTGCCTCGACGCTGTCCAGCAGCGCGTTCGGATCCGGTCCGTCGGCCTGAGGGGGGACGCCCTCGGTGCCGATGAACGCGGCTCCTCCGACGAGGACGCCTCCCAGGACCCGGCGCCCCTTCACGGTCGCCCGGTCGCCTCGAATGTCACAGCCACGCGACCCTGGAGGGCGGAGATGAGGTGGTAGGCCTCGTCCATGAGGCAGCGCTCAAACGACTGCCCGGTGCGTGCCACGCCCTCCTCGATCGCGGCGCGGTCGGCGTCGTCCGCGAGGGCCTCGTCGCGCGCCGCCTCGGCGATCTCCCCGAGCGTGCGTCGGCCGTCGGCCTTGGTGAGGAACCGGGCGCCGTACTCGGTCAGCTCGAACGGCTCGTCGGATCCCGAGCTGAAGCGGTATCCGTCGTCGAGCACCTCGTCGAGGATGATGTCCACACGGGCACGGGTATGACGTCCAGGGCCGAGAGAGGTGCGTCGTCGCCGATGAGGGCGACGATGCCGAGCTTCGCGTATCCCACGAGGAGACGGCGCTCCTGCTCGTCGAGATCCTGGTCGGGCAGGGTCGGGTCGATCGACCGCAGCAGCTGGGCCGTCTCCGGCGCGAGCGTGTGGTGCCTGGTCTCCGACGTGAGGGGATCCAGCAGCGCGAGGCTCGGCTTGCCCTCGAACTCGCCGATGTACCCGAGCGGGACGACGTGCATGGGTCCTCTTCTTGCTGTCGTGGGATTGCGTCGATGCGTCGCGCGAGCTCAGGCGCGCACCCCGGCTGGCGATGGTACCGACGGCGGCGCGAACCGGAAGCGCACCGGCGAGCCGTCCGGCAGCGCCGCGACGCAGGTGCCGACGCCGAGGCTCGAGAGGTCCCAGTCCTCCACCACCGCCCCCGTGATGACCTCCTCGCGGAGACCGGATCCGCGCACCGACGCGTCGAACCGCGTCAGCTTGCGGTTCGCGCCGAATCGGTCGCCGACGAAGCGCCGCGAGTCCCCGTCGTAGAGGCGGAACGCGAACACGGATCCGAACGCCGACAGCACCGACGCGGCCATCTCGGGCCCGTACATCTCCTGCACCTGCTTGACGTTCTGCGTGCCGACGATGAACCGCAACCCGAGCGAGCGGCCGAAGTTCACGCCGTCGGAGAGGTGCGTCAGCTCGGGGAGCAGCGCGAACTCGTCGAGCACGAAGAACACGCGCCCGGCGGCGCGGCGGCGCGACATGGCCTCCTTCATCGCGACGTCGAGCATGGTCGTGAAGACCGGGGCGAGCGTGCTGCCCGAGGCGATGTCGTACTCGAGGAAGAGTGCCCGCGCTCCCTTCGCCCGGAGGAACGCGCGGATGGAGAAGTCGCCCGGTCGCCCGAACGACGACCGGAACGACTCCTGGATCACCTGCTGCATGAACGCCATCGTCGCCATGGTCGAGTTCGACCCCTCCTTGGCGATGTAGTGGCGCGCGCCGCGGAGGTCGGCGTTGCCCGGTCGGTCCAATAGCGCGTGCATCTCGCCGATGCCCATGCCGCCGACGATCATGCGGATGTCGCGGTTCGAGCGCTCCTCGGATGCCCGGTACATCGCCGTGACGAGGGCCGTGAACACGTCGCGTGCGGCATTGGCGAAGTACGCGTTGTCGCCGGCGTCGGCGATGAGACGGGAGAACAGGCCGCTGCACATCTCGAAGATCTCGTCCTCGGGCAGGCGGCCCGGTGGCAGCGCGCGGAATTCCTCGAACAGGTTCCAGGAGACCTGCCCCGCGAACTCGTCGGCGAGCGTCGCGGCGATCACTGCGTCGCCCGGCCGGTGGAACGTCTCGTGGTAGTCGCCCTTGGTGTCGAACACGACCATCACGTCGTCGGCGGTCATGCTCGCGCGCACGGAGGCGACGAGCGCGGAGATGCCGACGGTCTTCCCGGTGCCGATGCCGCCGAGGTAGAGCACGTGCCGGCCGAGCATCGCGTCGTCGAACCCGATGCTCGTGCCGGCGCCGCCGTGCACGCCGAACTCCGCCGGCCGCGGGCCGATGTGCCCCGCGCAGTCCCGCAGCGCGGTGCCGCTGACGACCTCCTCCGAGTAGGGCATCACCACTCCGGTTCGGGGTCGTCGGTGTCGGGGTCCGGACCGGCGTACTCGGAGCCCTCCGACGGCGTCGATGGCTCAGGCGCCGCAGCATCCACCTGCTGCTCTCCGCCCGCCTCGGGCGCTGCCTCTTCCACGACTTCTCGGTCGCCCGACGAGTCGACATCCGCGGGAGCGCTTTCCGGTCCGACGGGCGGGTCGCTCGCGGTCGCATCCGTCGCCGTCTCCTCCACGCCGCCCTGGGGCGCGTCGGCTCTCCGGGGAAGCACGGAAGCTGCATCCTCAGGTGCAGGTTCAGGTTCAGGTTCAGGTTCAGGTTCGGGTTCAGGTTCGGGTTCGGGCTCCGGTTCTGCTCCGGTCGCCGGATCCGCGGATCCACCGGCCGGCGCTGGCGCGCCCCCGCTAGCTGTACTGAGTCATCACGTTGGTGACTCTCGGGCCGCGGGCGTCAGCCCGTGGCTCGAGTGGATTCGTTCAGTGTTGTAGTGCTGGATCCACGGATCAAGGGCGTCGGTTCTGGCTTGGTTGCTGGTGAAGGGTTGCCGGTAGGCCCACTCGGTCGCGAGGGTGCGGTTGAAGCGTTCGACCTTGCCGTTCTGCCAGGGGCAGTGCGGGCGGATGAACTTCTGCCTCGCACCGAGCTGCGTGACCGCGTTCTGGAACGCGGCCGAGTGCCGGTAGGCGAACGCGTTGTCCGTCAGGACCCGTTCGATGCGGGTGATGCCGTGCTCGGCGAAGTACGCCGCGGCCCGGGTCAGGAACCCTGCCGCGGTCACGCCCTTCTCGTCCGGGTGGATCTCCGCGTAGGCGAGGCGGGTGTGGTCATCGACCACGGCGTGGACGTAATCGAACCCGATCCCACGACCACGAACCTGTTCGCTGCGGCCATGCGCCCGCCAGCCGCCGCCGTCCGGGATCCGGCCGAGCTTCTTCACGTCGACGTGGATCAGGTCGCCGGGATGCTCATGCTCGTACCGGTTTGCCGTCGACCGGGATGCCCGGATCACGGCCCCGGTGACGGGGTCCAACCATGCCAACGGCGGTGCCCCGTGCCGCCGCAGGACGCGGGAGATCGTGCGGGCTGGAACACCGGTCACCGGCGCCAACCGGGCAGGACCTGATCGCAATCGGGTCCTCGCTTCCACGACGGCTCGTTCTCGTTCCGGGCTCGTCCTCGTCGGCACCCGTCTCGGCCTCGAGGACCGGTCCGACAAGCCTTCGAAGCCCTCGGACCGGAACCGATTCACCCACCGATGCGCGCACTGACGCGACACACCGAGTTCGCGCGCGACATGCGAGACCGGCCGACGATCCTCGACCACCCGCCGCACGAGGAGAACCCTCCCGTGAACCGTCAGACGAGCATTAGCGTGGGACATCGAGGCCTCCTGGCAGTGGCAGAACTAGACAGCTCCATCAAGCCAGGAGGCCTCCTCACACGCCCCGAAGTGTCACCAACGTCATGGCCGGGTACAGCTAGCGCCCGGCTCGGATTCGACGGGATCGACGGCGACCGACGTAGTGCCCGTCGATTCGATGGCGTCGGGCTCCGGGAGGTCGTCCCGGAGCGATGGAGTCTCGTCGTCAGACGAGATGCTCGCCTCGTCGAGGCGCGCTTCCAGCTCCTCTCTCCTCTCGGTGGGTGTCACGGCGACCGCCTCGATGCCGTCGAGGAGTGCCTCGGGGTCGGAGTCCGCGAGGTGCGGTGCCCCGCCCAGCGACGCGATGACGACGGTTCCTCCCAGGAGGCCCCCGCCGATGAACGTCCTGCCTCTCATGTCCCGGCGGTCGCCTCGAACGTGATCGCTTCCCGCCCGCGCAGGGCGGCGATGAATCGGAAGGCCTCGTCCTCGATGTACTCGTCGAACGTCTGCTGCAGCTCCACCTCGCCGACGCGGATCGCGGCGCGGTCCTCCTCGTTCGCGAGCGCGTCCTCCTTCACTGCGAGAGCGATCTCCCCGAGGGTGCGTTCGCCGTCGACCCGGAGCAGGAACCTTCCCCCGTACTCGGTGAGCTCGAAGGGGTCGTCCACCTCCGACGTGAAGCGGTAGCCGTCGTCGAGGATCGCGTCGAGGATCACGTCGTACCGAGGAGCCGGGATGATCGACAGCTTGGAGAGGGGCGCTCCGTCCTCGATGAGCGCGACCATGCGGAGAGCGGTGCAGATCTCGAGGAGGCGATGCTCTTCCGGGGTGAACACGCGGCCGGTCTCGGTGGGGTCGAGGGAGAGGAGGAGCTCGAGCGCCTGCGGGGTGAGGTCGTAGCTCGCGGCCTTGCGCGTGAGGGGATCCTGGACGGCCATGTTGTGGCGGCCATCGAATTCGGCGATGTGGCCGAGCTGCACGACGCGCATTTCGTTCATCCTCTCGAGGGTGCTGTGAGTGGGGTGCGATGCGTGTTCACTCGCCGGACTCGCCCGTTGGGGGGGAGTCTGCCTGGCTCCGCCTGACCCGCGATCGGCTCATCCACGGCCAGGGGGATCGCGTGCGGCTCGAACGAGACGGCCTCGTTCCCGCGGAGCGCTCGGATGAACCGGTACGCCTCGGCTTCGAGGAACTCGCCGAAGGACATGCCCGAATCGCGTTCGATCTCCTCGATGTCGGGCTGCTCCTCCGCGCGCGCGAGGGCCTCCTGCTGGACGGACGTGACGATCTCCGTGAGACTCCGCCTGCTGTCGGCCATCCCGAGGAAGCGGGTGCTGTGCTCGCTCAGCTCGAATGTCCGGCCGAGCGTCGACGTCAGCTGATAGCCGCCATCGGTCATGCCGACGAAGCGGATGTCGGCCCGCGGGACGGGGACGAACGTCAACTCGTCGACGGAGTCGCGGTCGCTGGTGATGGCCACGACTCCGAGACGAGCGAAGCCGCGGAGGTATCGCCATTCCTCCGGCGTGAAGTCGTGGACCGTCTCCGTCGGGTCGAGCTCGTGCAGCAACGCGTACATGGACGGGTCGAGCCGATACCCCTTCCTCTCCTCCGTCCGAGGGTCCTGGATGGTGACATTGGGCTCACCGTCCACCTCGCTCAGATGTCCGAGCACTATGACGTGCATGCCGCCCTCCTCTCCGTCGTCGTGATGGCTGTCGCCGGAGGAGCGCTGGCGTGGGACTCGCCGATGACCGACGCCGCGGGCGCGGGCTCGAAGGTCACCGTCGGGTTCCCACGCAGTGCATCCACGAAGCGATATGACTCGGCGACGAGGACGTCCTCGAAGCTCTGCCCATGGAGGCGGAAGCGCTCCTCGATCTCCTCCCGGTCGCCTTCGTCGGCGAGCGCCTCCCGCAGGACCGCTTCCGCGATCGCACCCATGTCTGTGCGGCCGTCGACCTTCTCCAGCAGACGCGTCCCGTACTCGCTCAGCTCGAACGGCCGATGGAGGTCGGAGTCGAAGCGGAAGCCATCGGCTAGCGCCGCGTCGAACCTGACGTCGGCGCGGGTGACGGGGATGAAGCGGAGAGCCGTGAGCGGAGCGTCGTCGTCGAACACCGCGACGACCCCCAGGCGCGCCATGCCCTCAAGCAGCCGGGACTCCTCCTCCGTGAACGCCCTGTCGGTCTCCCGGGGGTCGAGCGACGGGATCAGATCCGCGAGGGGCGGGCTGAGCGAGTAGCTCCTCGCCTCCTCGGTGAGCGGATCCTGGACGGTGACGGTGGGTGCGCCTGCGGAGTCGCACATGTGGCCGAGCGGTACGACGTGCATGGTGTTCCTCCGAGGGGATCGTGGACTGCGGGATGAGGGGATCTACGCGGGGAGCGCGTCCGCCGGGCGGGTGCGGCTCGGCTCGAGGCTGAGGGCGGGATTCGCGGCGCAGGCCTTCGCGAACCGGAAGGCCTCATCCCGGAGCAGATCGTCGAACAGGATGCCGCGACGCTCGTCCTCCTCGATCTCCCGGCGCTCGTCGTCATCGTCGAGCGCGCGGTCCCGGACGCTCCGCATGATCTCCCCGAGGGTGCGCCGGCCGTCGGCCTCGTGCAGGAACCTCGCGCCGTACTCGCTCAGCTCGAACGGACCCCCCCGGCTCGGAGCTGAGGCGGTACCCCTCCTCGAGCGCCGCGTCGAAGAGGATGTCGGTCCGGGTGACCGGGAGGAAGTCGAAGCGTGCGAACGGAGCGTCATCGGGGACGAGCGCGATGACCCCGATCCCGGCCATGTTGCGGAGGATCCGCCGTTCATCCGCCGTGAAGGGCTGGTCGGCGGCGACCGGGTCGACGCGTCGGATCAGGTCGAGGAGCCGCGGCGTGAGGGTGTAGCTCCGGGCTTCGTTCGTCACGGGGTCCTGGATGGTGATGTCCGGCGTCGGTCCGGAGTCCCGGAGCTGGCCCAGCTGTACGACGTGCATGTGTCTCCCCGTCTGCTGCGTGATCCGCGATCGTGCGGCCGGTCAGTCCCACGTACCCGCGAGCTTGCCGCGTGCCTGGGCGTCGAGGATCAGCGCACCGGCCTCGTACGAGATCCGGTCGAGGTCGTCGGTGCGGATGTAGAGGCCCGCATCGGACGCGCTGACGATGCCCAGCTCCCGCAGCAGCACCCAGAGCGCTGCGCCGAGGAGCGCGATGACCCCCAGCGCGACGAAGAGGACGAGCACGAAGAGGATCTTCGCCACGTCGTGCCGCGTGGTGATCTCCTGCCGCTGGCTGCCGGTGATCACGCCGAGGACCGCCGCCCTGCTGCGGAGCACGAAGAACCCGATCACCCCCAGGACGACGGCGAAGAAGGTGCCCACGCCGAACAGCCACGCGAGCCCGTCGAGGCTGGAGGAGTCGGCGCCCACGAGCACCAGCCAGGCGATGAGGCTGACGAGGAGGTTGATCGCGGTACCGGCGAGCGCGGCCACGCCGAGCGCGTCGTAGCCGGTGTCGCGGCCCACCTCGATGCCGTCGACCTTGTCGATCTTGTACTCGCGCGAGTACGTGGACGAGGACGTGACCGTCTTGGCCTCGGCGGAGTAGATCACGCGGGAGTCGGTGACGAAGAGGTAGCTCACCAGGCGGCCGAGCGGTCGGGTGCGGCGCGCGACGGGGTAGGTGCCGAGCACGGTCTCGTCCGGCAGCAGCCGGAACGGATGCGTCGGTGCGGGCGGAGCCGTGACGCCTCCGCTGCCGTCCTCGGCGATCGGCTTCGTCGCGGCGTCGTCATCCATCTGCGGTTCGAACATGCGGTCAGGCTCCCCAGGGGTCGGTGCGGTCGGTGGTGCGTGCGGTGGTGGACATCGTGGCCGAGGTGGGTCGGGCGCCGAGCAGGGTCGGTCGCGTGCCCGTGCTGCGGCGCGGCGGGGTCATGGACAGCGCCCCGTGGCGGGGAGGTCCGCCGGCCGCCTCGCGCGGCGGATCCATGTCGAGCGCACCCGTGCGAACGCCGACCATGGCGGACGGGGCCGGTGCCGGGAGCGCGAGCAGCGAGCCGCGCTCCGCCGCGCCGGCGCCGAGGGCCGGCTCGATCGCGAGCCGCGCGTCGAGCCGGGTCCGGCGTCGCGCGGCCAGCGCTGCGTCCAGCCGCGCCCGTGCTGTGGCGACGCACGCCGCCACCGCCCGTCGACGCCGGATCAGGAGCGCGAGCCCGACGGCGAGCGCGAGTGCCAGGACGGCCGCGGCGGCGACGCCCGCCGGCGTCAGGCTGCTCGTGCGGATCACGGTGATCCGGGCGCCGTCTGCGCCCGAGCCGCCCCGCGCCCCGTCGACCCAAGAGCCGAACGGGAGGTCCAGCGTCACGTCGGTGCCGTCGAGGACGCGGTGACCGGACGCGAGGGCGTCGAAGCCGGGGGCGATCGCGTACTCCGAGTGGTGGACGAGGAACCCGCCGTCCACCACCCGCGCTCCGACGGACGCTCCCGGGACCCACCTCGCATACCGGTCCGCGAAGTCCTCGACGCTCGCGCCCGTGATGGTCACGGTGTAGGTCGTGCTGTCCGGCCCCGCGTCGGAGGCGATCGTGCCGAGGTCCGGATCCGGCCGGTAGCGCTGCAGGAACCCGTCCCCGACGGCGTCGGCGCTGGAGGTCGGGACGACGATGGTGGTCGTGCCGATGACGTCCCCGCCGGAGCCGACGGAGAGGTGCGATGAGACCGACGAGATGGGCGGGCTGAGCACGAAGCTCACGGGGCCGGCGGTGGTCGACCCCACGTCCATCGACTCCGGGGAGTAGTCGGCGCCTGCGGTGAAGCGATCGGGCACCCCGCTGCGCCCGATGGCGTCGACTGCGCACACCGCCGCGCACGACGCCGTGTCGGTGAGCTGCAGGACCTCCTGCGAGGGGTCGTCCGCCCGCGGGGAGATGTCGACCGCGAAGGTCGTGGCGCCGCCGCCGAGCGCGGTCGTCGTGTCCGCCTGGATCGCCACCGCGGCGCCGGTGAAGGCCATCGTCCACGTGCCCGGCTCGGGTGCGGCGACCTCTCCTCCCGCAGGCATGGCGCCCCGGACGAACGCGTCGAGGCGCGCCTGGTCGGCCTGGTCCCTTCCCGGCTCGGCGCGGAACGTGATCGTCCGCGTGATTCGCCCCGGGTCGGATGCGTCCGTCGCCATCGAGACGCCGTCGAAGCCGTGGTTCTCCTCGTGCGAGTAGGAGAGCGGATCCCCGACGTCCGTGTGCCGCTCTCCCGCGAACACGACGGCCGCGCGCCCCTCTTCGCGCAGCGATCCGACGCCCTCGCTGCCGTCCACGATCAGGCCGGAGAACATCCACCCCAGCAGGTCGCTGCTCGTGAACGACTCCTGCAGGTCGATGCCCCGCACGAGCGCGGAGTCGGTGACCGCGAACCGGGGCGCAGACGAGCCCGTGCGCGAGGAGAGGAGCGCGGCGACCTCGCGCGAGTAGTCCGCGGGGGAGGAGAACGCGAGCGTGAGGGTCGCGGTGATGCCGCCGTCGGCGGTGCCGGTGATGCCCGAGTAGGCCAGCGGGGACGGCAGGTGCCGGCGGATGGACGCGTCGATGGCGGCCGAGCCGCCCGGGACCTTGGCGAGGTCCTGCTGGCTCAGCGTGACGGTCATCTGGCGGGAGCCGGATCCGCCGGCGTCCACGGTCATCGTGGTGTCGATCACCGCCCCGCAGGCGCTGAGGGCGAGGGCGATGGCGATGCCCAGCACGGCGGCGAGGCGTCGGCGCCCGCGCGCCCCCGGCGCGGCCCGGGTCGGTCGGCGCCTCGTCACGGGGTGCACGGGGCGGCTGACCTGATCATGCGCTGAAAGTAGCGGCAGCCGACGGCCGGTCACCGGGGTTCTCCACGGCGGGGATCGTCGACGCGGATCGGCCGAGCTCGAGAGGGCCACGACGGGCGAGCGCGCGAAGCGGATGGTGCCCCTGGAGGGACTCGAACCCCCAACCCTTTCCTTAGGACGGAACTGCTCTTCCATTGAGCTACAGAGGCTGACCGGCCCATGGTAGCGGAGGGGAGCCCGGCCGGCCGAGGCGCGACGGCGGCGGAGCGCGGGCCGGGA
Organism: Clavibacter michiganensis subsp. insidiosus; assembly: GCF_002240565.1. GTDB lineage: Bacteria > Actinomycetota > Actinomycetes > Actinomycetales > Microbacteriaceae > Clavibacter > Clavibacter insidiosus. The sequence continues at coordinate 793,820 of NZ_MZMO01000001.1, forward strand.
CGGGGGCGGCGCGCCCCCGCAGATCCGGCCCCGCGCGGCCCCGCCTGCCGGTTTCCCCACCCGCCGCGTCGTACTGTTGCCGGGTGTGGCGTGCCAATGAACGATCCGACGACGACGACGACGACCTGCTCTCCGGGTTCGCCGCCGAGCCTCTTGAGGACCCCCACGTGAATGCTTCCCACAACAGCACCAGCCCCCACGACCTCCGGGTCGGCGACGTGCAGCTCGGGAGCGGCAACGTGGCCGAGCCCCGCTGGCGCGAGTGGCGCGAGCAGCTGGCCGGCATCGGCGGCACCTCTCCTCTCCTCCACTTCGTGGATGCGCCCGGCTCGCGCATCGAGCTGAGCACCACGCACCCGGGCGGCCTCGCGCAGTTCATCACGGGCAAGACGACGCTGCTGTCGTCCCTGATCCGCGACGAGCTCGCGCTCCGCAGTGCCCGCAAGGCTGCGAACCGCATCACCCAGAAGGGCATCGAGCTGGTCTCGGCCCGGGGCATCGAGTCGATCCACCTGGCCATCGGCCTCGCCGAGTGGCGCTTCGCCGACGAGCAGTTCCGCGCGCCGGTGCTCTTGCGCCCGCTCGCGATCCGCCGCCACGGCAGCGACTACGAGGTGCGCCTCAAGGGCCAGCCGTTCCTCAACCCGGCGCTCGCGCGCGCCCTCGAGGAGCAGTTCCAGATCACGCTCGACGCCGACTCGTTCGTCGCGCTCGCCGTGCAGAACGGCGCCTTCAAGCCGCAGCCCGTCATCGACCGCCTCCGCGGCCTCACCTCGCACCTTCCCGCGTTCGCCGTGCAGCCGCGGCTGGTCGTCTCGTCCTTCGCGGAGGTCGGCCAGGCGCTCGCCGAGGACGCCGCGCACCTCGAGCACCTGGTCATCGACGCCATCGCCGGCAACCCCACCGCGAAGTGGGGCGTGGGCGAGGCGTACGCGCCCGTGGACCCGATCCCGCAGGACCAGCGCCCGCCCGTCACCGACACCCTGCTGCTCGACGCGGATCCCGAGCAGGAGTACGTCATCGCCCAGATCAACGCGGGCAACTCGCTCGTGGTGACGACGCTCCCCGGCACCGGCGGCACGCAGACCATCGTCAACTCCATCGGCTGCCTGGTCGCGCAGCACAAGCGCGTGCTCGTCGTCAGCCCGCGCGCCTCCTCGCTGAAGGGGATCGCGCAGCGGCTCACCGACGTCGGACTGCCCGGCCTCGCGGTCGCGCCGAAGTCGCTCAAGCGCGATGTCGTGCAGTCCATCGTCCGCAACGAGAAGGCCGCGCCCGCGCAGACCGCCGAGGTCGACGACGCGCTCGTGCGCCTCCGCCACGTGCTGCTCGACTACCGCTTCGCGCTCGGGCGTCCCGACAGGGACCTCGGCGTCTCCGTGCTCGACGCGCTCGGCGAGCTGTCGCGCCTGGCCCTCCTGCCGGATCCGCCGGCCACCACCGCGCGCCTCACCCGCGAGGCGGTCGTCGCGATCGCGCACGACCGCGCCAGCGCCGCCGCCTCGCTCGTCAAGGCCGCGAGCCTCGGCGAGTTCCGCTACGGCCCGGGCGACTCGCCCTGGTACGGCGCCACCTTCTCCACGAGCGCCGCCGCGACGCACGCGCACGACCTGGCGAAGTCGCTCTCCGCCGACGGACTCCCGCGCCTCCTCGAGCGCGCCGACGAGCTCATCGGCCAGACGCGCATGCGCGCCTACACGTCCATCGACGAGCTCGGCGTCTACCTGCGCCTCCTCCTCGACGTGCGCGAGACGCTCGACAAGTTCCAGCCCGTCGTGTTCGACCGGTCGCTCAGCGAGATCATCGCGGCCACCGGATCCCGCCGCGACGCCCCCGAGATGACGAGCATCACGCGCCGTCGCCTCCGCAAGCTCGCGCGCGAGTACGTGCGCCCCGGCGTCCACATCTCCGACATGCACGCGAGCCTCACGGCCATCCAGAAGCAGCGGATCCTCTGGCAGCGCTACGTCGCGGTCGGCTCCACCCCCGAGGTCCCGCGCGGCATCTCCGACGTGCACGTGCGCTACCAGGAGGTCGCCGCCGACCTCCAGGTGCTCGACGAGCCGCTGAGCATGCTCACCCGTCCCACCCCGCTCGGCGAGCTCCCCATCGCCGAGCTGCGCGAGAAGGTCGCGCAGCTCGCCGAGGACAGCGAGGTGCTCCAGAACCTGCAGGAGCGCACCTCCCTGCTGGCGGAGCTCCGCCGCCTCGACCTCGATCCGCTGCTCCGCGACCTCTCCGACCGGCACGTGCCGCAGGAGGCCGTGGCCGCCGAGCTCGAGCTCGCCTGGTGGCAGTCCGTGCTCGAGCAGATGCTCGCGGGCGACAAGGCGCTCCTCAACGCGAACACGAGCGTGCTCGACCGCCTCGAGTCCGACTTCCGCCTCGTCGACGAGGCGCACGCCACCGCCAGCGCGGGCCTGCTCGCGTGGCAGCTCGCGGAGACGTGGAAGATCGGCGTGGTCGACTGGCCCGAGGAAGCGCACCACCTGCGCCAGCTGCTCGGCGGATCCGCCCCCGTCGACGCCGCGGCCCTCCACCACTCTGCGCCCCACCTCTCCCGCACCATCGCGCCGGTCTGGCTCGCGTCGCCCTACGAGGTGCCCGCGATCACCGACGAGATGCCGTTCGACGCCGTATTCCTCGTCGACGCCGGCGCCATGACGCTCGCGGAGGCCCTCGGCGGCATCCGGCGCGGCAAGCAGACCGTCGTGTTCGGGGATCCCGTCACGCAGACGCCGTCGCCGTTCACCATCGCGGTCGTCCCGCAGCCCGAGCGCTCCACGCCGCAGCTCGCGGACGACGACTCGACGCTCGAGGTGCGCCACGCCGACTCCGCGCTCGCCCGCCTCGGCGAGCTGCTGCCCACGCTCTCCCTCACGCGCAGCTACCGCGCGGGCGGCGAGGACCTGGCCGAGCTCGTCAACCGCCGCTTCTACGGCGGCCGGATCCAGTCCCTGCCGTGGGCGGGCACGTTCCTCGGCCACGGCAGCCTGTCGCTCGACTTCGTCGCCGACGGCCACGGCATGCCCGACGAGGACACCGGCGCCGTCGAGAGCGTCGACGCCGAGGTGATCCGCGTCGTGGAGCTCGTGCTCGACCATGCGAGCCACCGCCCGCGCGAGTCGCTCATGGTCATCACCGCGAGCGCCCGTCACGCCGTGCGCGTGCAGCAGGCCGTCCTCCACGCGGCCGCCAAGCGCAGCGACGTCACCGAGTTCTTCATCGGCGACCGCGCCGAGCCGTTCATGGTCGCGACGCTCGAGCAGTGCGTCGCGCAGAGCCGCGACCGCGTGATCTTCTCGGTCGGCTACGGCCGCACCCCGCACGGCCGCGTGCTGTCGAACTTCGGCGCCCTCGCGGCGCCCGGCGGGGAGCGCCTGCTCGCCGTCGCCATGACGCGCGCCCGCCGCTCGATGGTGGTCGTCTCCTGCTTCCAGCCCGCGGACATCGACCAGGACCGGATGAAGCACGGCATCGTCGCGCTCGCGCAGATTCTCTCGGAGGCGGAGGCCCGCTTCAAGGAGGACCCGATCCCGGACGACGGCGACGCCATGCTCGTCGACCTCGCCCGCCGCCTCGAGGGACTCGGCCTCGCGCCCGCCCTCGGGCACCGCGACAAGCTCGGCCTCGTCGCCTCCTACGGCGGCCGGGCCATCGCGATCGAGACGGATCCGGTCGTCAACCAGACGAGCCTCCGCGAGTCCCTGCGACTGCGCCCCGAGATGCTCAAGCGCCTCGGCTGGCACTACCTGCGCGTGCACTCCTTCGAGCTGTTCGCGGATCCGGACGCCGTCGCCCGCCGCATCGCCACCGCCCTCGGCGCGATCTCGGACGCGCACCCGGTGACCGCCCCGGTGCAGGTCCAGGCCGGCGCGCACCGGGCGGAGTGATGCCCGAGCGCGACGCGTCCGGAGCCGACTCGCCGGACGCCGCGGGGGAGCGCCGCCCCGTCCGCCGCTCGCGTCGCGCGTCGACGCCGCCCGTGCCCGGATCCGACCCCACGCCGCAGGCCGCCGCGCGCGCGCCCGCGGTGCCCGCCGCCGAGGACGCCCCGCAGGGCTGGGGCGACGCGCCCGCCGCCTCCGCCGCCAACGACGACCGCCTCCGGCTCGACCGCCCGCCCCACTGGGGCTGACGGGTCGACGTCGGAGGCGGTCGGGTCGTGCGGGCGCTCGGGTCGCGCTAGGTGTACCCGGCCATGACGTTGGTGACACTTCGGGGCGTGTGAGGAGGCCTCCTGGCTTGATGGAGCTGTCTAGTTCTGCCACTGCCAGGAGGCCTCGATGTCCCACGCTAATGCTCGTCTGACGGTTCACGGGAGGGTTCTCCTCGTGCGGCGGGTGGTCGAGGATCGTCGGCCGGTCTCGCATGTCGCGCGCGAACTCGGTGTGTCGCGTCAGTGCGCGCATCGGTGGGTGAATCGGTTCCGGTCCGAGGGTTTCGAAGGCTTGTCGGACCGGTCCTCGAGGCCGAGACGGGTGCCGACGAGGACGAGCCCGGAACGAGAACGAGCCGTCGTGGAAGCGAGGACCCGATTGCGATCAGGTCCTGCCCGGTTGGCGCCGGTGACCGGTGTTCCAGCCCGCACGATCTCCCGCGTCCTGCGGCGGCACGGGGCACCGCCGTTGGCATGGTTGGACCCCGTCACCGGGGCCGTGATCCGGGCATCCCGGTCGACGGCAAACCGGTACGAGCATGAGCATCCCGGCGACCTGATCCACGTCGACGTGAAGAAGCTCGGCCGGATCCCGGACGGCGGCGGCTGGCGGGCGCATGGCCGCAGCGAACAGGTTCGTGGTCGTGGGATCGGGTGCGATTACGTCCACGCCGTGGTCGATGACCACACCCGCCTCGCCTACGCGGAGATCCACCCGGACGAGAAGGGCGTGACCGCGGCAGGGTTCCTGACCCGGGCCGCGGCGTACTTCGCCGAGCACGGCATCACCCGCATCGAACGGGTCCTGACGGACAACGCGTTCGCCTACCGGCACTCGGCCGCGTTCCAGAACGCGGTCACGCAGCTCGGTGCGAGGCAGAAGTTCATCCGCCCGCACTGCCCCTGGCAGAACGGCAAGGTCGAACGCTTCAACCGCACCCTCGCGACCGAGTGGGCCTACCGGCAACCCTTCACCAGCAACCAAGCCAGAACCGACGCCCTTGATCCGTGGATCCAGCACTACAACACTGAACGAATCCACTCGAGCCACGGGCTGACGCCCGCGGCCCGAGTGTCACCAACGTGATGACTCAGTACATCTAGGCGGGCTTCCCCGGCTCGGCCACGTGCTGGCCGGTCGACGACGGCACCGTGTGCGCGCCCTCGGGCGACGGCCGCCCGGCGAGGAGGTCGCGGATCTCGATGAGCAGCTCCGCCTCGGTCGGCGGCACGTCCTTCGGCGTCGCCTCCTCCGCGGCCTTCTGCTTGGCGAACGCGACCTTCTTGAGGTGGTTCACCGGCAGCACGAGGGCGAAGTAGACGACCGCGGCGACGATGAGGAAGTTGATCAGCGCGGCCAGCACGGCCCCGAAGAGAAGTGTGGACGTGCCGCCGTTCGCCGTCGGTATCTCGACCTTGAACGCGTCGGCGAGCGTCGAAGCGTTGAAGAGCGCCGCGATCAGCGGATTGAAGACGGACGTGACGATGGCCGTCACGATCGCGGTGAACGCGGCGCCGATGACGACCGCGACCGCGAGGTCGATGACGTTGCCGCGGAGGATGAACTCCTTGAAGCCCTTCACGGGTGCTCCTGTCTGGCGGGCCGTCCGATCAGGTGGACGGCGAGGACGAGCCGGAGCCCGAGGACGCGGGACCGGAGGGGGTGCTGGGGGTCACGGTACCGGAGCCCTGGCCGACGGTGCCGGATCCGGACGCCCCGGAGGAGTCCGACGATCCCGAGGACGAGGAGTCCGATGATCCGGAGGACGAGGAGTCCGATGCCCCCGATCCGGACGGCTTCGACGCCCCCGACGACGTCGACCGCGACCGCTTAGCCGCGTCCTCGGTGCGCGAGTCGTTGCGGTAGAAGCCGCTGCCGGTGAAGCTCACGCCGACCGCGGCGAACAGCTTGCGGAGCTTGCCGCCGCACACGGGGCACTCGGTGAGGGAGTCGTCGGTGAACGCCTGGACGATGTCGAAGGCGTTGCCGCACACCGTGCAGCGGTAGGAGTACGTGGGCATGGGCCCCTAGAAGGAGTGGATGAGGGTCGGGGTCACGATGCCGTCGACCGGCATGTCGTGCTTCTCCCGCGGGAGCTCGTCGACGAACTCGGCGTCGAACACCACAGCGTAGACCGGGGGACAGGCCTCCATGGATCCGAGGGTCTTGTCGAAGTAGCCGCGCCCCCAGCCCATGCGCATCCCGCCCTGGTCGACCGCCGCGGCGGGCACGACGATGAGGTCGACGTCGTTGATGGCGATCGGCCCGAGCAGCTCGCCCACCGGCTCCGGCAGGCCGAACAGGCCCTCGGTCTCGGTGCCGTCGCTGACCACCCAGTCGAGCAGGCCGTCGTTGCGCGACACCGGCAGGAGCACCTGCCGGTCGTTCGCGTGCAGCCACTGGAGGAACGGGCGCGTGGTGGGCTCGTCGACCGTGGAGAGGTAGCAGGCCACCCGGTTCGCGTCGTGGCTCGCCACGAGCTCGGTCAGCCGGCTGGTCAGTCCGTGCGACGCCTCGTCGCGCTCCGTCGAGGTCATCTGCCGACGACGCTCCCGCAGCTGGGCGCGCAGCGCCCTCTTCTCGTTCCCGACATCGCTCGGCATGGTTCGAGTCTAGGTATGTTCGCCCGCTACGCTCGATCGCATGGTCACCCACATCACCAAGGCCGTCATCCCCGCCGCGGGACTCGGAACACGATTCCTGCCCGCGACGAAGGCGATGCCGAAGGAGATGCTGCCGGTCGTCGACCGCCCGGCCATCCAGTACGTGGTGGAGGAGGCCGTGGGCGCGGGACTGCACGACGTCCTCATGATCACGGGCCGCAACAAGACCGCCCTCGAGAACCACTTCGACCGCAACGCCGAGCTCGAGGCCACCCTCCAGCTCAAGGGCGACGACGCGAAGCTCCGCAAGGTCAACGAGTCCACCGACCTCGCCGACATGCACTACGTCCGCCAGGGCGACCCCAAGGGTCTCGGCCACGCGGTGCTCCGCGCCGAGATGCACGTGGGCCGCGAGCCCTTCGCCGTGCTCCTCGGCGACGACATCATCGACAAGCGCGATGTGCTCCTCTCCCGCATGATCGAGGTCCAGCTCCAGCACGGCTGCTCCGTCGTCGCGCTGCTCGAGGTGGATCCGTCGCAGACGCACCTCTACGGCGTCGCCACGGTCGAGGCCACCGACGACGACGACGTCGTGCGCATCACCGGCATGGTCGAGAAGCCCGCCGCCGGCACCGCGCCCTCCAACCTCGCGATCATCGGCCGCTACGTGCTGCGCCCCGAGGTCTTCGACGTGCTCCACAAGACGGAGCCCGGCAAGGGCGGCGAGATCCAGCTCACCGACGCGCTCGAGAAGATGGCCGCCGCGCCCGAGTGGACCGGCGGCGTGTACGGCGTCGTCTTCCGCGGCCGCCGGTACGACACGGGCGACCGGCTCGACTACCTCAAGGCCATCGTCCAACTCGGCGTCGACCACGAGGACCTCGGCGAGGGCCTGCGCGAGTGGCTGCCCGAGTTCGTCAAGACGCTCGAGCGCTGATCCGGATCCGCGGCGCGCTGCCGGGGCGCACCGGCGCCCGCGCTGAGGCCTAGGCTCATGGACGTGCCGCAGACCGTACCCACCATGCGGGACGGGCGCATCTCCGTCCGGCCCATCCGGCTCCGCGACTCGCGGGCCCTCGAGCGCTCGCTGCTCGACAACCGCTCCTGGCTCCGCAAGTGGGAGGCCACGAGCCCGTACGCGCCGATGGCGTTCGACACGCGCGCGAGCATCCGATCGCTGCAGGCCAACGCCCGCGCCGGCCTCGGCGTGCCGCTCGTCATCGACTACGACGACGAGTTCGCCGGCCAGCTCAACGTGTCGTCCATCGCCTACGGCTCGCTCTCGAGCGCGACCATCGGCTACTGGGTCGGCCAGGAGTTCGCCGGGCGGAACGTCACGCCCACGGCCGTCGCGCTCGCGACCGACTACTGCTTCACCACGCTCGGGCTGCACCGGATGGAGATCTGCATCCGCCCGGAGAACGCGCCCAGCCTCCGCGTCGTGCAGAAGCTCGGCTTCCGCTACGAGGGGCTGCGGCGCCGCTACATCCACATCAACGGCGACTGGCGCGACCACTTCTGCTTCGGCCTCGTCGTCGAGGAGCTGTCCACCAGCGTGCTCGCGCGCTGGAAGGAGGGCGGCGTGGATCCCGAGCGGTCGCGCGTCCCCGACGCGGACGTCGAGGCGGCCGCCGTGCCGCTGGCCGTGCAGCGCCGGATCTGACCTCCGCGCGTCCGCGGACCTGCGGATGCGCCGGTGTCGCCATGGACACGCGGCGCGCTTCCCGCGTCGTGCCCGCCGGACCTCCTAGCCTCGGGACATGCAATCCGGCGGCATCATCATCGCGCTCTCCGCGGTGCTCTGGCTCGCCTACCTGCTGCCCACGTGGCTGCACCGGCGCCAGTACATGGCGACCGAGCGCAACGCCGTGCGCCTCCAGCAGACCCTGCGGATCCTGGCCGAGACGGCCGAGGTCCCCGACGCGGTGCGCGCGGAGACCAACGCCCGCAGCGTCGTCGAGCAGCAGCGCGCCCTCCGCCGGGCCGCAGAAGAAGCCGAAGCCGCCGCGCGTGCGCGAGACGCCGCCGCCCAGCGCGCCCTACCGAAAGTGGCCCCCGTGTCCGCAACGTCGCCCTCCGCCGCCACGCGCCTCCGCCGCAGCCGGCTCGCCGCCACCGCGGTCCTCGCCCTCGCCCTCGTCGGCGTGATCGCCGGGATCGCCCAGGTCGCCGGTGCCGGCGCCTGGACGCTGCTCGTGATCTCCTCGCTCGCCACGTTCGCGTCGCTCGCGTCCCTGCAGCGCATGTCGCAGGTCGCCGCCGCCCGTCGTCTCCAGGCGCCCGAGGCCCGCCCGATGCCGCGCACCGGCTTCACCGACTTCCACGAGGCGGCCGCGCCGACCGCCGAGCCCGTCGCGGAGCGCGAGGAGGGCGAGTCCTGGACCCCCGTGCCCGTGCCGAAGCCGCTCTACCTCTCCCGCTCGCAGGCGCCCGGCCCGCGTCCCGGCGCCGGCAACGCGCCCCGCACGCCGCTCTCGCCCGTCGAGGAGATGCGCCGCGCCGCAGCCGAGTCCGAGGAGACGCTGCGTCGCGCGCACCTCGAGCCCGAGGTCGCGCGCCTCTCCGCCGAGGCGGCGGCGGCCGCCTCCGCCGCTCCTGCTGCGCCCGCCGCGCGCACCGCTCCCGTCAGCCGCTTCTCCCGCATGGGCATCGTCGACGACGCCGAGCCCGGCATGGGCGACCTCGACGAGGTGCTGCGGCGCCGCCGGGCTGTCGGCTGACCGGATCCACCGCCGCCTCGGCGGTTCGGCGGGCTCCGCGTGACGTGGTAGTCTCGTGGAGTTGTCAGGGCCTATGGCGCAGTTGGTAGCGCGCCTCGTTCGCATCGAGGAGGTCAGGAGTTCGAATCTCCTTAGGTCCACAAGAACCCCGCTCCGGCGGGGTTTTTGCTTGTCCCCTGCGGGCGGTAGGACACCCTCACGTCCTGTGAGGGATGGGAACGCGGCCCGCCACGCGGTCCTAGCCTTCGCGCATGAAGACACGAAGAGGCCTCACCTCCGCACTGCTCGGACTGCTCCTCCCGGTCGCCCTGGCGACGGCGGGAGCGTCGGCTGCCTCGGCCTCCGCAGCTGACCCGGGCTCCGCCTCGGCGCACCCCGCCGCGGCGTCGACCGCATCCACCGCGTCCGGATGGCTCCACACCGACGGCGGGAGGATCGTCGACTCCACCGGTTCCACGTACACGATCCGGGGTGCCGCCTGGTTCGGGCTCGAGTCGTCGGGCTGCGTGCTCCACGGGCTGGACAAGATCACCCTCGACAGCGGCATGAAGCACCTCCACGACATGGGCTTCACCACGGTGCGCCTCCCGTTCTCGAACGACTGCCTCCACGCCTCGAGCGTCGCCGACTGGGGCACCACCGCCAATCCGGATCTGAAGGGCATCTCCCCGCTGCAGCTCATGGACCGCGCCATCGTCTCCGCGAAGGCCAACGGCCTCAACGTGTTCCTCGACCAGCACCGCCCGACCACCAACGGGCAGTCGGAGCTCTGGTACTCGAACGACCTCTCCGAGTCCCAGTGGATCTCCGACTGGAAGATGCTCGCGGACCGCTACGAGGACGACCCCACGGTCATCGGCGTCGACCTGCACAACGAGCCGCACGGCCAGGCCTCCTGGGGCACGGGCGACATGGCCACCGACTGGCGGCTCGCAGCGGAGCGCGGCGGCGACGCGGTGCTGTCGGTCAACCCGAAGCTGCTCGTCATCGTCGAGGGCACCGAGAAGCAGCCCGACGGATCCGGAACGTGGTGGGGCGGGGCCCTCGGCGCCGCGGGCGACAAGCCCGTCGAGCTGAGCGTGCCGAACCGCGTCGTGTACTCCCCGCACGACTATCCGTCGAGCATCTACGCGCAGTCGTGGTTCAGCTCGCCCGACTACCCGAACAACCTCACGAGCGTGTGGGACACCCACTGGGGCTACCTCGCGAAGAAGAACATCGCCCCGGTGCTGCTCGGCGAGTTCGGCACGAAGCTCGAGACCACCAGCGACAAGCAGTGGCTGACGACCCTGGTGTCGTACCTCCAGACCACCGGCATCAGCTCCTCGTTCTGGGCGTTCAACCCCGACAGCGGGGACACCGGCGGGCTCGTGGAGTCGGACTGGGTCACGCCCGAGCAGGCGAAGCTCGACGCGATGGCGCCGATCCTCCACCCGGCGCAGTCGTCGGGTTCGGGTTCGGGTTCAGGTTCTGGTGCCGGCTCGGGTTCGGGTTCCGGCTCGGGTTCCGGGACGCAGCCCGCACCGCAGCCGCAGCCCGCGCCCTCCACGTCGGGCGCCGTGACGGCGACGTGGCAGCCCGGCGGATCCTGGTCGTCGGGCTACGTGGCCGACCTCGACGTCACCGCGAAGTCCGCGGTCGCCGGGTGGACCGTGTCGTGGGCGAGCCCGGGCACGACCTCCGTCGGGAACAGCTTGGGGATGCGCTGCACCGCCGCGTCCGGCACCGTCACGTGCACGGGCGCCGACTGGGCTGGTGCGCTGTCCGCGGGTCATACCGTCCACGTCGGCTTGCAGGCGGGAGGCGGGCCGGCTCCGGCCTCGCCGCAGCTCACTGTGACGAGCCGCTGACCGACCCGCATCCACGGCGCCGGTCGTCGGGCACCCGCCCGGCGGCCGGCGCCTCGCCGGTTAAGCTCGACCGGTGCCCCGCCCCGCGATCCCGCCCGTGACCATCGCGACCCCCGAGGTTCGTGCGCTGCGCGCCGACCTCGAGGCGGCGCCCTTCACCCTCGCGTCGGCGCTCGACGTGTGGGGCGACGCGGCCGGGCAGGCGCTGCACCGCGGGAACCGGATCCCCGCCCGTCGCGCCGTGGAGGCCGCCCGCACCGCCGACGGGCTCCCCGCGGCCGCCGTGCTCGCGGCGCTGTTCGTGCTCGGCGACCCGGTCGACGTCGCCGACCTGAGCGCTGCCCTGCCGTCGCTCGGCCTCGACGGCGCCCGGCGCCTCGGCCTCGTCGAGGTCGACGGCGACCTCGACGTGCACCCCGCAGTCGACCTCCGGCCCTATGGCTTCATCGACGCGCACGGCGTCGGCGAGTGGTGGATCGCGTCCGACCTCGGCGAGCGCGCCACCGGCGGCGCGCTCGACGAGGACCACGTACTCGGCGTCGGCGGAGCGTCCGCCACCCTCAGCGGCCTCATGATCTCCACGCCCGTCGCGAGCGCGCTCGACCTCGGGACCGGCTGCGGGATCCAGGCGCTGCACGCCTCGCGGCACGCCGACCGCGTCGTCGCGACCGACATCTCCGCGCGCGCCCTCGCGTTCGCGGCGCTCAACGCGGCCCTCAACGGGATCACGACCATCGAGCTGCGGCTCGGCAGCCTGTTCGAGCCGGTCGCGGGGGAGCGGTTCGACCACATCGTCTCGAACCCGCCCTTCGTGATCACCCCGCGCGCGGAGGGCGTGCCGGCCTACGAGTACCGGGACGCCGGCCTCGTCGGCGACGCCCTCGTGGAGGGCGTCGTCGCCGACCTCGCCGACCACCTGACGCCCGGCGGCGTCGCGCAGCTCCTCGGCAACTGGGAGCACCGCGCCGGGGAGCCCGGCCTCGAGCGCGTCGCGGGCTGGCTCGATCGGGCGGCCGCGCGCACCGGATCCGGCCTCGACGCGTGGATCGTCGAGCGCGAGGTGCAGGACGCGGCGCTGTACGCCGAGACGTGGATCCGCGACGGCGGCACCCGCGCCGGCACCCCCGAGTCGGAGGCCCTCATGGGCGCCTGGCTCGACGACTTCGCCGCGCGCGGGGTCGACGGGGTCGGCTTCGGGTACCTCACCCTCCGCCGCCCGGCCGTGGGGGCGCCGACGCTCCGCCGGATCGAGCGGCTGCACAGCGGCCTCGGCCACAACCCGACCGGCCTGGGCGACCACCTCCAGGCCTCCCTCGCGGCGCACGACGCCCTCGCCGGCGTCGACGACCGCGCGCTCGCCGGGCTCGCGCTCGTGCTGGCCGGCGACGTCACGGAGGAGCGGCACTACTGGCCGGGCGCCGAGGATCCCACGGTCATGACGCTCCGCCAGGGCGCCGGCTTCGGCCGCGAGGTGCCGCTCGACACGGGCCTCGCGGCGCTCGTCGGAGCGTGCGATGGGGAGCTCGCGGTGGGCGCCATCGTCGACGCGGTCGCGCAGCTCACCGCGGTAGACGCCGACGCCCTGCGCGCGGAGCTGCTGCCGCGGATCCGCGGGCTCGTCGCCGACGGCTTCCTCCTGCTCCCGGGCGCGACGACCGGTGACGCCCACGCCGACCGTCCAGGGCGCGACGCCTAGGATCGCCGGGTGACTCCCCGAATGGCCCGCCGCGCCGCCCGTCCCGAGATCGTCCGCGCCGTCGTGCTCGACGCCGCGCTCATCGTCGTCTTCGTCCTCATCGGCCGCGCGAGCCACGGCGAGGACCTCGCGCCGTCGGGCGTGCTCGGCACCGCCTGGCCGTTCCTCGCGGGCGGGCTCGTCGGCTGGATTGTGGCGCGGGCCTGGCGCAGCCCGTCGCGCGTCGTGCCCACCGGCCTCCTGGTCTGGGGCGTGACGCTGGTCGTCGGGATGGTGCTCCGGGCGCTCAGCGGCGAGGGCGTGGTGGTGCCGTTCGTCATCACGACGGCGATCATCCTGGGGCTGCTGATGCTCGGCTGGCGCGCCGTCTCGGCCGTCGTCGTCCGTCGGCGCGCGCGGGCCTGAGCCCGCCGGCGGCCCCGCGTCAGGCGGCGGGTGGAGCGGGGGCCCCCGCCTCCATCACGGCGATGAGCGCCTTCGCGTAGGCCTCCTCGGCCTCGAGGTCGCGGTGCTCGACATCCTCGCCGTCGATCACGACGAGCACCACGTGCGCGCCGTCCTCCGCGCCGCCGATCTCGCGCCGGAGCGACCGGAAGGCCCCGCCGAGCAGCGTCCGGAGCTGGTCCTCGCGCGGGAGCCACAGGCTGTCCTCGAGCGCGACGGAGTCGAGCGCCCACTCGGTCGTGCCGTTGAAGCCGAGGACGGTGCCGGTCGCGTGCTCGTGCGCCTCGATCGTGAGCTCGCTGATGGTGAAGACGTCGGACTCGAAGCCCTGGCCGCGGATCCGGAACCGGTCGCCGGGCTCGGGGCTCCACTCGAGGCCGAGCTCCAGGAGGGTCGTGGCGTGCGCGGTGGAGATCATCCGTGCAGTATGCCGGGCGCTCCCGGGCGCCGCCTCCGCGGGCGGGGGAATGCGGGTGCATTAGATTCGGGGCACCGCCCGCGGCAGACGCCGCCGCCGGTCGGACACGGGGAGGACCATGCGCGCGACAGTGAAGGACCTCGCCGCGCGCGCCGGGGTCTCTCCGAAGACCGTGTCGAACGTGATCACCGGCCGCGTCGCCGTGAGCCCCGCGACCCGCGAGCGCGTCGAGCGGGCGGTCGCCGACCTCGACTACGTGCCGAACCTCTCCGCGCGCGGCCTCCGCAACGGGCGCACGGGCGTGATCGCGGTCGCCCTGCCCGACCTCGGCACCGCGTACTCCGCGGAGCTCGCGCACCACCTGGTGGAGGTCGCGCACGAGGCCGGCTACAGCATCCAGATGGAGGAGACGGGCTCCCGGCCCGACCGCGAGCGCGACCTCATGTCGCGCGCGCGCGAGCACCTGGTCGACGGCGTGATCCTCAACCCCGTCCTCCTCTCGCGGAGCGCCATCGCGCGCGCCGAGTCGCTGCCGCCCGTCGTGGTGATCGGCGAGGTCGAGCAGGAGATCGTCGACCGTGTGCTCGTCGACAGCGTCCAGGCGGCGTACGACATGACGTGCTTCCTCCTCGGCACGGGCGCCCGGCGCATCGCCGCGGTCGGCACGGCCACCCGCGAGGAGTCCGCGGCGGGCGATCTCCGCCGCATCGGCTACCGGCGCGCGATGGAGGAGGCGGGCGAGGCGCCCGTCGAGATCGACCGGACGGGCTGGAACAGCGCGTCAGGCGCCGAGGCCGTCGACGCCTGGCTGGCCGATGGCAACCCCCTCCCGGACGCGCTGTTCTGCTTCACCGACGGCCTCGCGTTCGGCGCCCTGCGCGCGCTCGCCGACCACGGCATCCGCGTGCCCGAGGACATCCAGGTCGCGGGCTTCGACGACGTCGACCAGTCGCGCTTCTCGATCCCCACCCTCACCACCGTGCACTTCGACATCCGCGCGTACGCGGAGGCCGCCGTCGGCCAGCTCGTGCGCCGGATCGAGGAGCGCGACGGCCCGCCCGTTCAGCTCGTCATCCCGCACCGCATCGTCGTCCGCGGTAGCACGCGCCCCTCCGCCTGACACGGACTGCCGCTCCGCGAACGCCGGGCGGATCGCCGGGCGGAAACGTTGCGCTCCGCATTACAACGATGTAATGATCACTGCATCACGAAGGAGTGGTCAATGGATCCTGTTGCAGGAAAGGCCGGGGGACGTCCCTCGGCATGGTCGAGGCGTCAGATCCTCATGGGCGGAGCGGCAGCCCTGGGCGGCGCGTTCCTGGTCGGTGGCCTCTCCGGCTGCGCGCCCCAGGTGGCGTCGGCCGGCGGCATCGTCGACCTGAAGTACTGGCACCTGCTGTCCGGCGGCGACGGCATCCGCATGACGGAGATGGTGAAGGAGGCGAACGACTCCGGCGGCGGCTTCGACGTCACCGCCACCGTCCTCGCCTGGGGCCAGCCGTACTACACGAAGCTCGCCATGGCATCGGTCGGCGGGCGGGCGCCCGACGTCGCCGTCATGCATGCGGCGCGCGTGCCCGGCTTCGCGCCGGGCGGGCTGCTCGACCCGTGGGACACCGACAGGCTCGCCGAGCTCGGCGTCACCCAGGCCGACTTCGAGCCGCGCGTGTGGGACAAGGGCGTCGTCGACGGGCAGCTGTACTCCATCGCCCTCGACAGCCACCCGTTCATCCTCATGTACAACACGGACATCGCGGCCCAGGCGGGCGTGCTGGGCGGCGACGGCCAGCTCGAGGAGATCACGTCGCCGGACCGGTTCCTCGAGGTCATGCGGGCGATGCAGGCCGTCACCGGCGAGCACGCCCTGAGCTACGGGTACCTCGGCGACGGCGCCCAGATGTGGCGAATGTTCTACACGTTCTACAAGCAGATGGGCGGCGACATGGAGCTGCCCACGGGCGGCCAGGTCGTCTACGACCGCGAAAAGGCCGTCGCGTCTCTCGAGTACATCCAGACCCTGCTCGACGGCACCATCGCCACCCCGAGCGGCGACGCCGGCACCGCGATCGCCGAGTTCGCGGGCGCCAAGAGCGGCGCCATCGTCACGGGCGTGTGGGAGCTCCCCACCTTCCAGAAGGCGGAGGTGCCCTTCGACGCGATGCCCATCCCGAACCTCTTCGGCACGCCGGCGACCTTCGCCGACTCCCATGCGTTCGTCCTGCCCCACCAGAGCTCGCCGGATCCGGTCAAGCGCGAGAGGACCTACCTCTTCGTCGCCGACCTCCTGAAGAACTCGCTCCAATGGGCGGGCGCCGGGCACATCCCGGCGTACAAGCCGATCATCGACAGCCCCGAGTACGCGGAGCTCCTGCCGCAGGCCCACTACGCGAACGCGGCGCAGCAGATCGAGTACGACCCGGTGGCGTACTTCACCGGATCCGGCTCCGACTTCCAGACGTACTTCGCCGAGAACGTGCAGAACGTGTTCCTCGGGCGGCAGGAGGCGGGCAAGGGCATCGACGCCTTCATCCGGCAGATCGACGCGCTGCTCGCCAAGCCCAACCCCCTGTAGCGCGCGACCGCGCGGCGCCGCGCCCCTCTTCCCAGCGAAACGACGAAGGAGTCCACTCGTGATGACAGCAGCACCACCCACCCCGGTCGCCCCCGCGGCCGGGTCCCCGTCCCCGCGGCCCGCCGCGGGCAGCCCGAAGGCGAAGGCCAAGGAGCAGACCCAGGGGATGCTCTTCATCGCCCCGTTCCTCATCACCTTCCTGCTCTTCCTCGTCTGGCCCGTGCTCTACGGCTTCTACCAGAGCCTCACCGGGCAGAGCCTCACGGGCGCGAACAGCGAGCTCATCGGCTTCGCGAACTACTTCGAGGCCTTCGGCGACTCCCAGATGTGGCGCTCGCTCGGCAACACCGTGGTGTTCACGATCGCGAGCACCATCCCGCTCCTCGTCGTCGGCCTCGTGCTCGCGCTCCTCGTGAACCTCGGGCTCCCCGGCCAGTGGCTCTGGCGGCTGGCGTTCTTCCTGCCGTTCTTGCTCGCGTCCACGGTCGTGTCGCTGTTCTGGCTCTGGATGTACAACCCGCAGCTCGGCGTCGTCAACGCGCT
This sequence comes from Clavibacter michiganensis subsp. insidiosus, assembly GCF_002240565.1. Taxonomy (GTDB): domain Bacteria; phylum Actinomycetota; class Actinomycetes; order Actinomycetales; family Microbacteriaceae; genus Clavibacter; species Clavibacter insidiosus. The sequence goes on from NZ_MZMO01000001.1 coordinate 810,826, forward strand.
CGCCGGCGCGTTCGGCCTCCCGCAGCCCGCGTGGCTGCAGGACCCGAACCTCGCCATGACGAGCGTCGTCGTGACCACCGTGTGGTGGACGGTCGGGTTCAACTTCCTCATCTACCTGGCGGCGCTGCAGAACATCCCCGACCAGCAGTACGAGGCGGCCGCGCTCGACGGCGCGGGGAAGTGGCGGCAGCTGTTCTCCATCACGATCCCGCAGCTCGCCCCGACGACCGCGCTCCTCGCGATCCTGCAGGTGCTCGCGTCGCTCAAGGTCTTCGACCAGATCTACCAGATGACCGCGGGCGGCCCGGGCGGATCGACCCGGCCCATCGTCCAGTACGTCTTCGAGACCGGGTTCACCGGCTTCCGCTTCGGCTACTCGGCCGCCATCTCCTACATCTTCTTCGCCCTGATCGTCGTGATCTCGGTCATCCAGTTCACCGCGACACGGAGGAAGTCATGACCACCGCCACCCGTCCCGCCTTCTCCTCCGGCACGCTCGCCCGGAGGCCCGCGACCAGCGCCGCCGCCCGCGAGGGCCGCACGGGCACGCCGCGGTTCGCCCCGTCGCGGATCGCCGCGCTCCTGATCCTCATCGTCCTCGCCGCCGCGTGGCTGCTGCCGTTCCTCTGGGCGGGGCTCACGTCGTTCAAGTCGGAGACCGACGCCGCGGCGTTCCCGGTCACCGTCTTCCCGGCGGGCGGGTTCACGCTCGACGCGTACGCCTCCGTGCTCAACGGCGGCACGATCCCGCTGTGGACCTGGAACAGCCTGCTCACGAGCACCGTGATCACGGTCGTCGCGGTCGTGTTCTCGGCGCTCGCCGGCTACGCGCTCAGCCGCATCGACTTCCGCGGCCGCAAGGTGCTGATGGGCGCGATCGTGGCGTCGATCATCATCCCGCCGCAGATCCTGATCGTCCCGCTCTTCTACCAGATGCTGTCGTTCAACCTGGTGGACACCCTCTGGGCGGTGATCCTGCCGCAGATCGTGCAGCCCGCCATGGTGTTCATCCTGAAGGCGTTCTTCGACCAGATCCCGATCGAGCTCGAGGACGCCGCGCGCGTCGACGGCGCGGGGCGCGTGCGCGTGTTCCTGCAGATCGTGATGCCGCTGTCGCGCCCGATCCTCTCGGCGGTCGCGATCTTCGTCTTCATCGGCGCGTGGAACAACTTCCTCTGGCCGTTCATCGCCACGAACGACGCCACGCTCATGACCCTGCCGGTCGGCCTGCAGACGGTGAAGAACGCGTACGGGATCCAGTACGCGCAGAACATGGCCTCGGCCGTGCTCGCCGCGCTGCCGCTGATCCTGGTGTTCCTCTTCTTCCAGCGCCAGATCATCAAGGGCATATCGACCACAGGGTTCGGCGGACAGTGATGCCGCGCGACGACACCCCGACCCGCACCACCCATCCCGCCCGGGACGCACGCGCCCGGGCCCCGCGCCCAGGAGGACGCCCATGACCCGCGCCCGCGTCACCATCGACCGCGACTTCACCATCGGCGACGTGCCCCGCCGGCTCTTCGGCTCCTTCGTCGAGCACATGGGCCGGTGCGTCTACAGCGGCATCTACGAGCCGGGCCACCCGACCGCGACGCCCGAGGGCTACCGGCAGGACGTGCTCGACCTCACCAAGGAGCTCGGCGCCACCGTCGTCCGCTACCCGGGCGGCAACTTCGTCTCCGGCTACGACTGGGAGGACGGCGTCGGCCCCGTCGAGGACCGGCCCCGCCGCCTCGACGGTGCCTGGCACACCGTGGAGACGAACGCGTTCGGCCTGCACGAGTTCGTGGGCTGGTCCAAGGCCGCGGGCGTCGAGGTGATGGAGGCCGTCAACCTCGGCACGCGCGGCGTCGACGCGGCGCGCTCGCTCGTGGAGTACGCGAACCACCCCGGCGGATCCAAGTACTCCGACATGCGCCGGAGGAACGGCGCCGAGGAGCCCTTCGACATCCGGCTCTGGTGCCTCGGCAACGAGATGGACGGGCCGTGGCAGATCGGCCACAAGACGGCCGACGAGTACGGCCGCCTCGCGCAGGAGGCGGGCAAGGCCATGCGGCTGGTGGATCCGCGCATCGAGCTCGTCGCGTGCGGCAGCTCGAACTCGGGCATGCCGACGTTCGGCCAGTGGGAGCAGACCGTGCTCGGCCACACCTACGACGTCGTCGACTACGTCTCGCTGCACGCCTACTACTACGAGCACGAGGGAGACGTGCGGAGCTTCCTCGCGAGCGCCGTCGACATGGACTTCTTCATCGAATCGGTGGTCGCGACCGCGGACGCGACCGGCGCGCGCCTCAAGAACCGGAAGCGGATCGACCTCTCGTTCGACGAGTGGAACGTCTGGTACCAGCGCGGGCTCGACGGCGAGGACCAGCCCCACCGCATCGAGGAGGCGGGCTGGCGCGAGCATCCGCGGGTCATCGAGGACGAGTACAGCGTCACCGACGCGGTGGTGGTGGGCACGCTGCTCAACTCGCTGCTGCGGCACGGCGACCGGGTGAAGATCGCGAACCAGGCGCAGCTCGTGAACGTGATCGCGCCGATCCGCAGCGAGGAGGGCGGGCCCGCCTGGCGCCAGTCCATCTTCTGGCCGTTCGCGCGCATGGCGCAGCTCGCGACGGGACGGATCCTCCAGGTCGAGGTCGACAGCGACCGCTACGACAACGACCGCTTCGGCACGGCCGACGTGGTCGACGTGAGCGCGACCTGGGACGACGAGGCCGGCACCGTCTCGCTGTTCCTCGCCAACCGCGGTCTCGAGGAGGACGCGTCCACCGAGGTCGCGCTCCGCGGTCTCGACGCCGGCCGGATCCTCCGGGCCGAGGTCCTGCGGGTGCCCGAGGGCGGCGACCGGCACTCGAGCAACACGCTGGAGTCGGGCGAGCAGGTCGGCCTCGTGCCGCTCGAGGGCGTGCACGCCGAGGGCGGGCGTCTCACGCTCACGCTGCCGGCGTTGTCCTGGGCGGTCGTGGTGCTGGACGTGACCCGCAGCTGACGCGCGCATGACGGCGACGGCCCGCCCTGCGCGATGCAGGGCGGGCCGTCGCCGTGGGGAGGAGCCGATCAGCTCACGGGGCCCTCGGTGAGGGTCACGGCGCCGGTCTTCGCGGCGCCGGCCGCGGTGGTCCAGCCGAGGGTCACCGACTCGCCGGGCTTGTGCGCGGAGATCGCGGCGCTGAGCTCGGAGGCCGACGCGACGGCCTTGCCGTCGACCGAGGTGACGACGTCGCCCTGGGCGAGGCCCGCCTTCGCGGCGCCGGATCCGTCGACGACGCCCTGGACGGGCGCTCCCGCCACGGTGCCCGCGCCGTTCGCGAGCAGCACGCCGAGGAACGCGGGGTAGCCGATCTTCACGGTGCCCGACTCGACCCCGCTCTCGATCTGCTTCGCGATGCCCATGGCCTTGTCGATCGGGATGGCGAACCCGGCGATCTGCTCCGAGCCGGACGAGGCGGCCGTGTCGATGCCGACGACCTCGTTCTCCGCGTCCACGAGCGGCCCGCCGGAGTCGCCGGAGACGATCGGCGCGTCCGTCTGGATCAGGTCGGTGAGCGTCTCGCCCGCCGCCGTGCCCTCGGACTGCGTGGTGATGGTCTGGCCGAGCGCGGTGACCTGTCCGGTCGCCGCGGTGAGCGTGCCCGTGCCGCCCGCGTTGCCGACGCCCGTGACGGCCTCGCCGACCTGGGCGCCGTCCGTGTCGAGCTTCGCCGGGGTGAGCCCCGACGCGCCCTCGAGCTTCACGACCGCGACGTCGTTCGTGGCGTCGGTGCCGACGACCTTCCCCACGTACGCCTTGCCGGTCGACTCGACCGTGACGCGGATGCTGGTGGCGCCGCTGACGACGTGGTTGTTGGTGAGGATCGTGCCGTCGGACGACAGGATGATGCCCGTGCCCGCCCCGGCCGCGTTCTCGTAGGTGAGCGCGGAGTCGATCGTGACGACGCCGGCCTTCTGCGCGGTCGTCGCCTCGGGCGAGGTGACCGACGTGCCGCGCCCGGTGCCGGACTGCGTGCCCGATCCCGAGCCGGAGCCGCTGCCGGATCCCTGCCCGGGCAGCGTGGTCGTGCCGCGGCCGAAGCCCTGGCCCGGCGTGAAGGAGCCCGGGTCCTGGACCTGCGAGCTCCCGGCCTGCGAGCTCGAGCGGCCGAGGTCGGCCATGAAGCCCACCGCGGTGCCGCTGCCGAAGGAGAGGAGGAGCGCGAGGGCGGACGCCCCGGCGATGAGGCCCGTGCGGAGGCCGCGGCGCATGCGCTTCGGCGGGACGGGGTTCCCCGCCGCGTCGACGGCGAGCGGGCGTCCGAAGGCGTCGGTCGCGGGGGCGGGCCACGGCGATCCGGCGGGGTGGCTGCCGGCGGGCATCGCGGTGGCGTAGGCGGCGGTGGGCTGCGGCGACGTGGGCTGCTGCGCGGTCGGCTGCTGCGAAGCGGGGGCGCCGGCGCCGACCGCGGGGCCCGCGGTGGCGTGCGCGGCGGCGGGGGCGGTCCAGCCGGCGGGTGCGGCGGGTGCGGAGGGCGCGACCGGGGTGGCCGGCGCGGCCGGACCGGCGGTCGCGGGACCGGCGGGCGCCGGCCAGCCGGGCTGCCCGGTCGCGGTCGAGCCGTCGGCCGGGACCGGAGCGGCGGGTGCGGCGGGCGCGGTCGCGGCGTCGGCGGAGCGGGTGGCGTCGATGGGGGCCTCGTCCGGACGTCCGGTCGGCTCCTGGGGTGTCTCGTTCATGACGGGTCCTTCGTGTCTCGGGTGGCCCGATGGGGGCCATGGCAAGATCACACCCGGCGACCCTATGAGCACCCCATGACGAGCACGAGCGTCCGCCATGCGTCCTGGGCCCGCCCGGGCGTACCCTGAGCGGCATGACGCGGAGGTCGGATGACGATGGCGAGCCCGCCGGCCTGGATCCGCGGTTCGACCCGGCGTTCCAGCGTGCCGCGGCACCGGGGTCGCCCCCGGAGGCGACCGAGCGCCCCGCCCTCGCCGGCTGGCTCGCCCCGACGCTCTGGATCCTCGCCGTCGCCTTCCCCGCCGCGGGCCTGGGCCTCCGTGCGCTCGCCGCCCGCATCGCGACCTCCATGCCGTACTCCAGCTTCGGCGACCCGCTGGGGGAGCGCTGGCTCCTCGACCTCGTGCCCCTGCTCGTGACCCTCGCACCGGGCATCGTCGCGGGCGGCCCGATGGCCGTGATCGAGGCGCTCGCCGTGCGCGCCCTCCGCCGCCGGCCCGCCCGGGCCGCGGCCGACGACCGCGAGGCGGACGTCCACCGCGCGTAGGCTCGACGCATGGAGCAGAGAAGCCTCGGCAGGACCCATCGGAACGTCTCAGTCATCGGACTCGGGACCTGGCAGCTCGGCGGGGACTGGGGTGACGTGGCCGAGGACGACGCGCTCGCCGTGCTGGACGCGGCGGCCGACGCGGGCATCACCTTCTTCGACACGGCCGACGTCTACGGCGACGGCCGCAGCGAGACGATCATCGGATCCTGGCTGCGCGCGCACCCGGACGCGGGCGTCACGGTCGCGACCAAGATGGGCCGCCGCGACGCGCAGGACCCCGCGAACTTCACCCTCGACCGCTTCCGCGAGTGGACCGACCGCTCGCGCCGGAACCTCGGCGTCGACACGCTCGACCTCGTCCAGCTGCACTGCCCGCCCACGCCCGTGTTCTCGAGCGACCGCGTGTACGACGCCCTCGACGAGCTCGTCGCCGACGGCGCGATCGCGTCCTACGGCGTCAGCGTCGAGACGACCGACGAGGCCCTCCTCGCCATCGCGCGGCCCGGCGTCGCGAGCGTGCAGATCATCCTCAACGCGTTCCGCCTCAAGCCGCTCGACCGCGTGCTGCCGGCCGCCGTCGAGGCGGGCGTCGGGATCATCGCCCGCGTGCCGCTCGCATCCGGCCTCCTCAGCGGCCGCTACACCGCCGAAACGACCTTCGCCGAGACCGACCACCGGAACTTCAACCGCGGGGGCGCCGCGTTCGACGTGGGGGAGACCTTCTCGGGCGTCGACTACGACGACGGCGTCACCGCGGCCCGCGAGTTCGCGGCAGCTGCACACGAGGCCGCGCCCGACCTGACGCCCGCGCAGGTGGCGCTCGCGTGGATCGTGCAGCGCGAGGGCGTCTCCACGGTGATCCCCGGAGCCCGCAACGCGGAGCAGGCCCAGGCGAACGCGCGCGCCGGCGACGCCCCCGCGCTCGGCGAGGTCTTCGAGCGCCAGGTCGCGGACGTCTACGACCGGTACTTCCGCGCTGCGGTGCATCCGCGCTGGTAGTCCCAGACGCACGACGGCCCGGTCAGCTTCGCGCTGACCGGGCCGTCGTCCGTGCGGGAGGGTTACTGCAGCGAGTCGCAGGCGCTCGACAGGCTCGCGCGGAGGTCATCGGGCAACGGCTTGCCGACCAACATGGCCATCTGGTCCGCTCCGGCGTTGATCTGCTGCCCGTACTGGTCGGCGTTGGGCACGCCGCTCCTCTGCGCCTCAGTGGCCAGGTCGCGGTATGCCTGGACGTCCGACTCCTCGATCGCATCCTTGTCCTTGAGCCCGCACGTGAAGTCGCGGACCTTCGCGAGCGTCGCCGCGTCCGTCCCGCTAGCGCCCGAGCCGGCGTCGCCCTCGGTGGTCGCCTCGGGCGTGGGGCTCGCGGCCTCGGCGGAGGCGGACGGGGTGGGCGTCGCGGCGTCGTCGGCGGCCGGCGAGCTGCACCCGGCGAGCGTGAGGCCCAGCCCGGCGATCCCGGCGCGCAGGCGGCGCGTGGTCAGAGGGGTCTGCGGAGAGGTCATGCCCTCACACTATCCAGCGCGGGCGGCTGATTTTCCTCGGGGGCGGAGACCTCGGGGGCGGAGACCTCGAGGGCGGAGGCTCCGCGGCGCTGCCCGACCGTCAGGTCATGACCGGGACGGGCTCCGTGTCCGGGATGGGGCCGGCGTCGCGGCCGCGGAGGTCCGGGCTGTGCCGGTGGAAGACGGCGGCGATCGCCGTGCCCGCCGCGAGCAGCGCCGCCGCGACGACGAACGCGCCCTGCGCGCCCTGCGCGTCGATGACGAAGCCCGCGGCAGCGGAGCCGAGCGCTGCCCCGATGAGCTGCCCGGTGCCCACCCAGCCGTATGCCTCCGCGGTGTCGCTGAAGCGCACCGACGACGAGACCACGGCGAAGAGCACGGCCAGCGCGGGCGCGATGCCGACGCCCGCGAGGAAGAGGAACACGGAGAGCCAGGCGAACTGCATCCACACGGCGGCCAGGGCCGTGCCGACCAGGATGATCGTGAGACGTCGCGCCATCGCCCACGGGCTGATGGGGATGTGCCCGAGCGAGAGGCCGCCGATGAGCGAGCCGACCGCGAAGATCGCGAGGACGAAGCCGGCCTCCGGTCCGCCGTGCCCGTACACCGCCACGACGCCGGCCTCGATGGCGGAGCACGCCGCGATGAGGAGGAACCCGACCACGGTGCTGAGGAGCACGGGCGGCCGCCCGAGCACCACGCCGAACCGGCGCTTGCTGCGGGGGATGCGGACCCGGCCGAGCTCGGGCGAGGAGATGCACCACGCACTGCCGACGACGAGGAACGCCGCCGCGACGAGGATGCCGGCACTCGTGTCCACCTGGATCGCGAGGAACGTGGCGATGACCGGGCCGAGCACCCAGATGATCTCCTGCGCCGACGCGTCGAGGGAGAAGAGGGGCGTGAGCTGCTTGGAGTTGACCATCTTCGGGTAGATGGTGCGGACGGCCGGCTGCACGGGCGGGTTCGCGAGCCCGGCGACCAGGCCGAGGCCCATGAAGGCGGGGACCGACGTGCTCGCGTCGCCGAGCGCCACCGCGACGACGGCGACCGTGCAGACGATCGACGTCAGGATGAGGACCGGGCGCATGCCCCAGACCCCCATCCAGCGGCTCGTGAGGGGACCGGCCACGGCCTGGCCGATGCTCGTCGCGGCGAGCACGAGGCCCGCGGCGCCGTACGACTCGTGGATCCGCTCGACGTGCATGAGGAACGCGAGCGAGAGCATGCCGCCCGGGAAGCGCGCCACGAGCTGGGCGGCGATGATCCGGCCCACGCCGCGGGTCTTGAGGAGGCTTCCGTACGTGCTCACGAGGGTCAGATCCTACCGGCCGGGAGGCCTCGTCCCGCAGCCTCGGGCGCCACCGGACAGCGATGTCGGCGGCGCGCCGTAGCGTGGGAGCGTGTGGACAAGTCCGCGGACTTGTCCACAATCTGTGAATGACACGCCCACTAGATGTGGTGGCTAGGCGATCGCCGCTACCCGCCATATAGTGGCTGTCAGCCGACAGCCACTATATGGCCGGTTCGCGGCGCTGGCATTTCAGCGGACCGGAATCAGCACGTCATCGGCTCTATGAACCAGGGCACACAGCCCCGCCCAGAGGCATGGGCCTCGAGACCGCAAGGAGCAGATGCAGAGTGTCGATCACGGTAGTCAAGAGGGACGGCTCGAAGGAGCCGTACGACGCGAACCGCATCAACCTGGCGATCGAGGATGCCACGCAGGGCCTCGACGAGAACATCGGCTGGGTCACGCAGATCGCGTCCGAGCTGGAGATCACCCTCTTCGACGGGATCACCACGCAGCAGCTGGATGAGGCCGTCATCCAGGTCGCGCTCCAGAACGTGAAGGACGACCCGGCGTTCGACACCGTCGCCGCGCGCCTCCTCCTCAAGACCATCTACAAGCGCGTCCTCGGCGACTACTCGTCGCCCGAGGAGCTCAAGCGCCTCCACGCGGAGCACTTCGCCCGCAACATCCAGCGCGGCGTCGACGAGATGCTCCTCGACTCCCGCCTCGTGCAGCTGTTCGACCTGGAGCGCCTCGCCCAGGCCCTCGAGCCGTCGCACGACGAGCTGCTCAAGTACATCGGCGTCGTCACGCTGAACAACCGCTACGGCATCAAGGGCCGCAACGGCGACGCCCTCGAGGTGCCCCAGTACTTCTGGATGCGCATCGCGATGGGCCTCACGCTGAATGAGCAGAACCCGACCGAGACGGCCATCGCCTTCTACGAGAAGATGTCGAAGCTCGAGTACCTCGCGGCCGGCTCCACCCTCGTCAACGCGGGCACCATCTACCCGCAGCTCGCGAACTGCTTCGTCATGGAGATGCAGGACGACATCGAGCACATCGCGAAGACCACGCGCGACGTCATGTGGCTCACCAAGGGCACGGGCGGCATCGGCCTTTCCGTCTCCAAGCTGCGCGCGCAGGGCTCGCCCATCCGCTCGAACAACACCACGTCCACGGGCCCGATCCCGTTCATGCACACCATCGACTCCGTGCTCCGCGCCGTCAGCCGCGGCGGCAAGAAGTTCGGCGCCCTCTGCTTCTACATGGAGAACTGGCACCTCGACTTCCCCGAGTTCCTCGACCTGCGCCAGAACTCGGGCGACCCGTACCGCCGCACCCGCACCGCCAACACGGCCGTGTGGATCAGCGACGAGTTCATGAAGCGCGTGCAGAACGACGAGGACTGGTTCCTCTTCGACCCGCTGGAGGTCTCCGACCTCGGCGAGCTGTACGGCAAGGCGTTCTCGGAGCGCTACGCGTTCTACGTCGCCGAGGCCGAGGCCGGGCGCATCCGCATGTTCAAGCGCATCAAGGCGCGCGAGCAGTTCAAGTCGATCCTCATCTCGCTCCAGACCACCAGCCACCCGTGGCTGACCTGGAAGGACACGATCAACAACCGCGCCCTGAACAACAACACGGGCACGATCCACCTCTCGAACCTCTGCACCGAGATCACGCTGCCGCAGGACGAGGACAACGTCTCCGTCTGCAACCTGGCGTCGATCAACCTGTCGCAGCACTTCGCCGACGGCAAGGTCGACTTCGCCAAGATCGAGCAGAGCGCGCGCCTCGCGGTGCGCCAGCTCGACAACCTCATCGACATCACGCGCTCCAGCGTGAAGGAGGCGGACTTCTCCAACCAGCAGAACCGCGCGGTGGGCCTCGGCGTCATGGGCTTCACCGACATAGTGGAGAAGCTCGGCTTCTCGTACGAGTCCGAGGAGTCGTACGACCTGATCGACGAGATCATGGAGCACGTCTCCTACGCGGCCATCGACGAGTCGGCTGACCTGGCGAAGGAGCGCGGCGCGTACCCGAACTTCGAGGGATCCCGCTGGTCCGAGGGCCTCGTGCCGCTCGACTCGATCGCCCTCATGGAGGCCGACCGCGGCGTGCCCGTCAAGGTCAACCGCACCACGCGCCTCGACTGGGACGCGCTGCGCGTGAAGGTCAAGGGCGGCATGCGCAACGCGACGCTCATGGCCATCGCGCCCACCGCGTCCATCGGCCTCGTCGCCGGCACCACGCCCGGCCTCGACCCGCAGTTCTCGCAGATCTTCAGCCGCTCCACCTCCTCGGGCAAGTTCCTCGAGGTCAACCGGAACCTCGTGAAGGACCTCCAGGAGCTCGGCATCTGGGAGACCGTGCGCGAGAACATCTTGCGCAGCCAGGGCGACATCCAGAACATCGCCGCCATCCCGGACTCGGTCAAGGCCACGTACCGCACGAGCTTCCAGCTCTCGCCGTACGCGTTCCTCGAGGTCGCGGCGCGCGCGCAGAAGTGGATCGACCAGGCCATCAGCCGGAACATGTACCTCGAGACGCGCGACCTCGGCGACATGATGGACATCTACTTCGCCGGCTGGGAGCGCGGGGTCAAGACCACGTACTACCTGCACATGAAGCCGCGCCACACGGCCGAGCAGTCGACCGTCAAGGTCGACAAGTCGCAGGACGCCGACGGCACCAAGCGCAAGGGCTTCGGCGGATTCGGCGGCGGCGCTCCCGCTGTCGCGCCCGCGTCGACCGCTCCCGCATCCACCGCGACCGCGGAGGCCCCGGCCCCGCAGTCCGCTCCGGCGCCCCGCAAGGGCTTCGGCTTCGGCGGAGTGGGAGGTGCACGCTGATGAACGACGACACGTTCGGCGACTACGTCGTCCCCATGGACCCCATGGACGAGCTCCAGTGCGACTCCTGCCAGTAGGCAGGCGTCACTCCTAGAGCTCCACCCGGCCTGACCGGCCGCCCCACCCGCACCACCACGCACCACGCACTCGGAGAGAAGAAGCAGATGTCGAAGATCCTCGGCACGGGAATCCAGGAGGGCCTCCTCCTCAAGCCCGTCAACTACCAGTGGGCCATGGACCTGTACGACCAGGCCGTCGCCAACACGTGGTTTCCCAACGAGATCCAGCTCGGCGAGGACATCGCGGACTTCAAGAAGATGACGGACGAGGAGCGCCACGCGATCACGTTCCTCATGAGCTACTTCAACCCGAACGAGCTCCTCGTGAACAAGGCGCTCGCGTTCGGCGTCTACCCCTACATCAACGCGCCGGAGTGCCACCTCTACCTGGCGAAGCAGATGTGGGAGGAGGCGAACCACTGCATGTCGTTCGAGTACGTCCTGGAGACGTTCCCGATCGACCGCGAGGCCGCGTACAACTCCCACGTCGACATCCCGTCGATGGCGCGCAAGGAGGAGTTCGAGGTCACGTTCATCAAGCGCATGACCGAGCAGACCCTCGACATCACCACCACCGAGGGCAAGAAGGACTTCGTCCGGAACCTCGTCGCGTACAACGTGATCCTCGAGGGCATCTGGTTCTACTCGGGCTTCATGGTGTCCCTGTCGTTCCGCCAGCGGAACCTGCTGCGCAACTTCGGCTCGCTCATGGACTGGATCGTGCGCGACGAGTCGCTGCACCTGAAGTTCGGGATCAACCTCATCCTCACGGTGCTCGAGGAGAACCCCGACCTGCAGACGGAGGAGTTCGCCGCCGAGATCAAGCAGATGATCCTCGACGCCGTCGAGATGGAGGAGCAGTACAACCGCGACCTCCTGCCGAACGGCATCCTCGGGCTCAACGCGAACTACATCAACCAGTACGTGAAGTACCTCGCCGACCGCCGCCTCGAGGAGCTCGGCTTCGAGGCCGAGTACAAGGTCTCGAACCCGGCGAAGTGGATGGCGACGGCGAACGATACGCTGCAGCTCGTCAACTTCTTCGAGTCGACCAACACGTCGTACGAGTCGAACGCGTCGGCCACCGTCGGCGCCAAGTAGGACCGCACCACCGCCGCGGGAGACCGCGGCACCGCACCACCGACCCCGCCCGCGCCGCGCATCCACCCGGATGCCGGTGCGGGCGTCGTCATGCCCGCGCCGCCACCGGCCGGGACGGACAGGAAGAGGGAGCATGGCCGAGCAGGACACCGGCGCCCGGCACGTCGCGCGCGACGGACGGGTCTACCGCACCGAGGTGGTCGGCTGGGACGACCCCCGCGGAGCGCGGATCCGCGCGGCCATGGAGGCCGAGATGGACGTGCGGTACGAGGGGCGCCACGCCGACGACCCCGACTGGCCCGCGAAGGCCGCGGTCGCGTTCGCGTTCGACCCGGCCGACGTGGAGGCCGTGGTGCTGCCCGTCCTCGACGGCGACGACCGGGACGCGGCCGCGCACGGCGTCATCCGGCACCTCGGCGACGAGCTCGAGCTGAAGAAGGTCGTCGTGGATCCCGCGCACCGCGGCACGGGCCTCGCGCGCGTGCTCATGGCCGAGCTGGAGCGCGTGGCCCGGGAGCGCGGCGCCCGCCGCCTCATCCTGCAGACGGGCGACCGGCAGCCCGACGCCATCCAGCTCTACGCGACCGCGGGGTGGCTGCCCATCGACGTGTACCCGCCGTACATCCCCGTCACGAACTCGGTCTGCTTCGAGAAGCCGCTGGGCTGATCCGACCCGGCCCTGCGAGCATGGGGCGATGGAGATCCTCATCACGCCCGCCGAGCTCGACCGTGCCCTGCGCACCCACGACGACGTGCACGTGCTCGACGTGCGGTGGTCGCTCGGCCGACCTCCCGGGCGGCCGCTGCACGAGGCCGGGCACATCCCCGGTGCCGTGTACGCCGACCTCGACACCGAGCTGTCGCGACACGGCGCTCCCGAGGAGGGGCGGCATCCGCTGCCCGCGACCGCCGACCTCGAGCGGGCGGCGCGCGGCTGGGGGATCCGGGAGGGCGACGCGGTCGTCGTGCACGACGGGGGGGGGGCAACACCGCGGCGGCGCGCGCGTGGTGGCTGCTGCGGGACGCGGGGATCCGGGACGTGCGGATCCTCGACGGCGCGCTGCCCGCGTGGGTCGCGGCGGGCCTGCCGCTCGAGACGGGATCCGCCGTGCCCGAGCGCGGCGACGTGACGCTCACCCGCGGCGCTCTGCCCACCCTCGACGAGGACGCCGCCGCCGGGATCGCGCGCTCCGGGACGCTCCTCGACGCGCGCGCGGGGGAGCGGTACCGCGGCGAGGTCGAGCCGGTGGATCCGCGCGCGGGCCACATCCCCGGCGCCGTGAGCGCGCCGACGGTCGGCAACCTCGACGCGGACGGCGCCTTCCTCCCGGCCGACGTCCTCCGGGCGAGGTACGCCGCACTCGGGATCCGGGCGGGCGCCGCCGTGGGCGTCTACTGCGGCTCGGGCGTCACGGCCGCGCACGAGGTCGCGGCGCTCGCGATCGCGGGCATCGACGCGGCGCTGTACCCGGGATCGTGGTCGGCCTGGGCGAACCGGCCCGACCGCCCCGTGGCGACGGGTGCGGAGCCGGGCGACGCCTGACGGCACGTCAGGCGAGACGGCCGCCGTCGAGCGTCAGCACCCGGTGGGCGCGGTCGGCGGCCGTCGCGCTGTGCGTGATGAGCAGGATCGCGACGCCCGTGCGCGTGCGCGCCTCGTCGAGGGCGTCCAGCACCATCCGCTCCGCCGTGGCGTCGAGGGACGCGGTGATCTCGTCGCACACGAGCACGGCCGGTGCCGCGGCCATCGCCCGGGCGATGGCGACGCGCTGGCGCTGGCCGCCGCTCAGCTGGTGCGGCCGGCGCTCGAGGAGGCATGGATCCAGCCCGAGGCGCGCGAGCAGCTCGGCGGGATCGGCGGCCGGGGAGCCCCGGCGGACGGCGGCGCGACCCGCGCGGGTGATGGCCGCGCGCACCGTCTCTCCCGGGTGCAGCGCGGCGCGTGGATCCTGGAGCACCAGCCCCACGAGCGGCTTCTCCGAGCGGGTCCGATCCTCGCCCGCCCAGGGGAGGCGCGTGCCCGCCACGTCAAGCGCGCCCGCATCCGGCACGAGGAGGCCGGCGACCGCCCGGCCGATGCTCGTCTTGCCCGATCCGGATCGGCCCCGGAGCGCGAGCATCGCGCCGGGCGGGATGCGGAAGTAGGCCTCGTCGACCACCCGGTGCGCGCGGAAGCGGACGCGGAGACCGGACACCTCGACGGCGGGAGCGGATGCGACGGGCCGGGTGGCGGGAGCCGCCCGCGCCTCGACGGCCGCCGGCCCGCGAGCGGGCGGGGGCGTCGCGACGGCCGTCGGGGAGCCGTGCCCCCACGCGCCGCCGTGCAGGGTGACGACGCGTCCGCTCGTGCGCGTGAGCACGTCGGGAGCGTGGCTCGCGATGACGACGGTCGGTCGCCACGGGAGGCGCGCGACGTGACGGGCGACCAGGTCGGCGGTCTCGGCGTCCAGCGCGCTCGTGGGCTCGTCGAGGAGGACCACCGCGGGCCGGCCCGCGAGGAGCGCCGCCAGGATCACGCGCTGCGCCTGCCCGCCCGAGAGCTCGGATCCGCGACGGCGCAGCAGCGCGGGGTCGAGGTGCGCGTCGCGCGCGGCCTCGAGCGCGAGCCGGCCGAGGTCCGCGCGGCCGGCGGACCGTCGAGCCGCCTGGCGGATGTGCTGGAGCGCGGTGCGCGCGGGATCGAGGGCGCTCGCCGGATCCTGCGGCACGTGCCCGACGATCCGTCCGCGGAGGAGGCGCCGGCCCGCCGGGGCGAGGGGATCCACGCCGTGGACGCGGACGGTCCCCGCCATGACCCGGGCCCCGGCGGAGAGGTGCCCGAGGAGCGCGTGCAGCAGGGTCGACTTCCCGCTGCCGGACGGCCCGGACAGTCCGACGACCTCGCCGGGCGCGACGCGGAGGTCGATCCCGCGGAGGAGCGTCGCTCCGGTGCCGCTCGCGTCCGTCGCGCCGGTCCCGCCCTGGATCGTGAGGCCGCTGACCTCGATGGCGGGGATCACCGGGCATCCCCGCGCCGTCGGGCGGACCCGTCCACCGCGAGCGTCACGCCGAGCGAGACCGCGACCAGGAGCCCGGCGGGCACGAGGGTCGCGAGCGGGTTCGCGCGGATGCCGACCACGTCCTCCCGCACCATGCGCCCCCAGTCGGCCGCGGGCGCGCTGGCGCCGACGCCGAGGAACCCGGCGGCCGCGGCGAGCTGGAGCGCGGCGATGAACCGGAGGCCCGCGTCCGCGAGGGCGACCGAGCGGATCCCCGGGATGATGTCGTGCCGGAGCCTGCTGCCGATCCCGTCGCCGCGCGCCCGGGCGATCACGACGTGGTCGGCCGCCGCGACGATGCGCGTCTGCTGGCGGATGACCCGCACGGAGGACGGGGCGCTCACGAGGGCGATGGCGGCGACGATCGCCGCGGGCTGGCCCGGTGACCCCGCCGCGAGGACGAGCAGGACCAGCAGCGCGGGCAGGGCGGCGACGGCGTCGACGACGCGCACGGCCGCGTCGGCCGCGCGGGACGGGCGCAGCCCCGACCGGATCCCGAGCGCGAGCCCCACGGCGCTCGCGGCCAGGGTAGCGGCGACGGCCTCGAGCACGAGCCCCCGCCCGCCCGCGGCCACGCGCGCGAGCAGGTCGCGGCCGAGCAGCTCCGTGCCGAGCGGATGCGCGGCGTCCGGGCCGGCGAAGGGCCGGCCGACGACCTCGTCCGGCGAGCCGAGCGGCAACAGGGGCCCGAGCAGGGCGGCGGCGACGACGCTCGCGGCGAGCACCAGGGCGAGCGTACGGAAGCCGCCGCGGGCGCGGGACCTGGCGGACTCGTCGCTCATCCGCGGACCTGCTCGGCGCCCCGGCGGCGTCGGAGGAGGGCCGCGCCGACGTCGCCGACCAGCAGGATCGCGAGGGCCGCGCCGCCGAGCACGAGCGCGACCGCCTGCACCATGGGCACGTCCCGGGCGGACACCGCGCGCGCGAGCTCCAGGCCGATGCCGGGGACGCCGAACAGCGTCTCGACCACGATCCCGCCGCCGAGCAGCCCGGCGGCCACCAGCGCGAGCGACTGGAGCGCCGGGGCCGCCGCGTTCGGCAGCACGTGCACGAGCGCGAGGCGGAGGCCGTGGATCCCGTTGAGCCGCGCGTGCTCGATGAACGGCGCCCGCATCACGTCGACGACGGTCGCGCGCAGCATCCGCGCGGCCGGGCCCGCGCCGGCGAGGGCGAGCGTCGCGACCGGCAGCACGAGAACCTCCGGATGCTGCCACGCGGCGTCGCCCAGGGGCAGGAGCGCGACGGCCGGGAGCACCGGCACGAGGGAGGTGAGGAGCACGAGGAGCGCGATGGCGACGAGGAAGTCGGGCGTCGCCATCATGACCACCGTGAGGGTGGTGAGCAGCCGGTCGGCCGCGCTGTCCTCCCGCATGCCCGACGCGAGGCCGAGGCAGGTCGCGACCACGGCGATCACCGCGACCGCGAGCGCCGTGATGGTCAGCGTGTCGATGAGGCGCTCCCCGAGGAGCGGCGCGATCTCGCGGCCGGAGACGAGCGATCGGCCGAGGTCGCCGTGGAGGGCGCCGGCGGCCCAGGTCAGGTACCTCTCCGCGACGGGGCGGTCGAGGCCCAGGTCCGTGCGGAGGGCGTCGCGCTCCGCCGCGGTCGCACCGCTTCCCGCGAGGGCCCCGGAGGCGTCCCCCGGCAGCGCGGATGCGCTCGCGAACACGACGACCGAGAGCGCCGCGAGGGTCACCAGCGCGGCGCCGCACCGTCCGGCGATCCACCGGCCGAGCGGCGCCGCGGAGCTCACCGCGCCGCGACCGTCGCCCGCGACAGGTCGGGGAACTGCAGCTCACGGACGCCGGCGACGCCGTCGGACTGCGCGCTGATCGAGGGCACGAACACCGGCGCGATCGTGTAGCCCTTCGCCCAGAGGATCTGCTGCGCCTGGTGCGACGCGGCGAGCCGGGCCTCCGGGGTGGCGGCGCTGCGCGCCTGGGCGACGAGCGCGTCCGCCTCGGGCAGCGCTCCGGGCACGTGGTTCGGCTCGAAGAGCGCCGGCGGCGTGTACCCGGCGGCGAACGGCAGCCTCTGGTACGCGGCGTAGTCGGCGTAGAGCTGGCCCGCGGGCAGCTCGGCGAGGGTCGCGTCCACGCCGATCGCGCGGAGGTCCTGCACGATCAGCGTGGCGGTCTCGACCATGCCGGGCAGCTCGGGGCCCGCCGTGAGCGTCACCTTCATGCCGCTCTGCCCGGCCTCGGCGAGCAGCGCCTTCGCCCGGTCGGGGTCGTGCTCGCGCGTCGGCAGGGTCGTGTCGTAGCTCGGGAAGCCGAGCCCGGGCACGTCGTCGCCCACGAACGCGTGGCCGAAGTAGACGGTGTCGACGATCTGCTGGCGGTCGATCGCGAGCTTGAACGCCTCCCGCACGCGCTCGTCGGCGAAGGGGGCGAAGGACGGGTTCATGAGGAACTGGAGGGACGAGGCGTAGGGCAGCTCGCTCGTGGAGACGGTGATCCCGGATGCTCCCGTGAGCTCCTGGGCCTGCGCCGGGGCCAGCCCGCTCGCGTAGTCGACCTGGCCCTGGCGCAGCGCGTCCTCGCGGGCGGTCTGGTCGGAGATCGACAGCAGCTGGATGGAGTCGAGCGTCGGTCCGGTGCCGAGGGCGGTGCCGTAGAACGTCGGGTTGCAGGTGAGGACCGTGCTCTGCCCGGGCTCGAACCCGCTGATGGTGAACGGCCCCGAGGACGGCGTCGCCGCCGTGAACTCCGTGGTGCCGTCCTTGATGGCGAGCATGCTCTGGCAGATGAGCTGCCGGCCGTCGGCGACCGGGTGGCGCGTCGGCAGCGTGACGGTGAGGTCGTCGACGGCCGTGGCGGCGTCGACGTCGAGGTCGCGCGCGACGATCTGCGTGAAGGGCAGGCCGTGCAGCAGCCCGGGAGCGCGGAGCGAGTAGATGACGTCCGCGGCGGTGAGCGTGGATCCGTCGGTGAACGGCACGTCGGGCCGGACGTGCAGCGTGTAGGAGGAGAGGTCGGGGCTCACGTCGATGGAGGAGAGGGCGCCGTAGGCGACGCCGTCCGGAGCCGACGCGTCGATGTCGCAGAAGGGCGCGTGCACCAGCCGCGCGCGGACGTAGTCGAGCGCGGTCGGGCCGACCAGGTAGTCGAGCGTCTCGGCCGCGCCGCCGGGGAAGGCCGCGCGGAGCGTGCCGCCGGTCGCCGCGGCGTCCGCGGGAGCGTCGGAGGACGGCGCGCATCCGGATGCTCCCGCCGTGATCGCGAGGGCGAGCCCTGCCGCGACGATCGCGGGGTGCCTCCTGGGGAGCGTGGTCATGGGTCCTCCGTGCAGCTGCGTGGGGATCCGCGCGACGGCGCGGACCGAGACGGAGGCTACCGGCTTATCGAGAATGCTTCTCAGTAGAGTGCACATGGGCATCCGCGCCGCGCACGGCTCGGCCCAGGAGCCGCTCCAGCTCGTCGGCCAGGTCCGCGATCGTGCGCCGGCCGTCGAGCTCGAGGTCGGCGGACCGGCGGAGCAGCGGCTCCACCTCCCGCGTGTTCCGGCGGATCTCCTCGCGCTCGGCGGGGTCCTTCCCGTAGTCGTTCCCGGTGCGCCCGGCGACGCGCGCGAGCAGCACGTCGAGCGGTGCGCTGAGCAGCACGACGTGCGCGAACCGGTCGCGGAACGCGCCCTGGTTCTCGACGGTGCCCGAGACGACGATGCGCGGCTCGCGGTCGAGGAGACGGGCCATCCGCGGCTCGTCCCATCGGCCGTCCGGCAGGGTCCGGCCGTCATGGTCGGTGTCGAGCGTGCGGTGCCCGCGCCGGGCCAGCTCGGCGAGGAGCGTGGACTTCCCGGCGCCGGACATGCCGGTGAGGAGGATCCGCGTCATGCGTCGACGGTACGCGGCGGCGGGGCGACCCCGCGCGCCGCGGTCAGCGGCCCGCGCCGAGGTGCGCGCGCCAGGAGCCGCGCTCGGTGATGTCCTCGGCGTCCTCGAGCGCCTGGGGCTCGCAGAGGAAGCCGAGCACCTCGGATCCGTCCGCCATGGCCACCTTGCCGACCACCATGGGGCGCGCGAGCTGCGTGACGACGTCGGCCACGCGGCCCGAGGGGATCGCCCACAGCTCCCCGGTGATGGAAGCGCCGCCCGTCTCCGTGGCGACGAGGCCCGGCTTGGGCGGCACGGTGTCGAGCGCGTGGAGGCGGTAGGCGGGCGCGGTGACCGCGTCGCCGAGCAGCCGCGCGCCGAGCCCGGTGAGCTGGCCGTTGAGCGGCTGCCCGACCATGTGCGCGCCGAACACGGCGATCGGCGTGGCGGCGGGTCCCCACGACGGGGCAGGCGTGCGCGGCTCGTCCGGCGCCGTGCCGACCGCGCGCTGCAGCCGGTCCGCGGCGTCGACGAGCGCGGCGTCCGAGAACGCCGGGCCGACCAGGGTCACGCCGAACGGCCGCCCGTCGGCGTCCGGCCCGGGCACCGCGATCGCGGCCAGGTCGAGGAGGTTCACGAAGTTCGTGTAGGTGCCCACCCAGGAGTTGACGCCGATCGGATCGGCCGCGACCTCGGCCCGCGACGGATGCCCGGGCGCGGTGGGCAGCAGGAGCGCGTCCACGCCGGCGAGGATGCGCCGGGCGTCCAGCCGGTGGCGGCGGAGGGCCTGCTGGTCGGCGACGAGCTCGACGGCCGTCTTCGCGGAGCCGGATCCGATGATGCGGGCGACCGACGGATCCGCGCCCTCGGGCGACCTGGCGAGCAGGTGGCCGACGGCCTGGGTGCGCTCGGCGACGAGGGCGCCGTCGTAGAGGAGGGCGGCGGCCGCGAGCAGCGGCGAGATGTCGACCTCGGCGACCTCCACGCCGGCGTCGCCGAGCATCGCCACCGTACGGTCGAATGCGCTCCGCCATGACGGCGACATGGGCGCGAGGCCCGCGTCGGCCGGCACAGCGAGGCGGAGGACCGGAGCCGCGCTGAGCGGGGCGTCGGAGGGCCAGGGGCGGCTCGCCGGATCCGCGTCGTCGACACCCGCCACCACCCCGGCCACGCGCTCGGCCAGGGCGAGGGTGCGCGCGAAGACGGTCACGGTGTCGTAGGAGGGCGCGGCCGGCACGACGCCCCGGGCGGGCAGGAGGCCCAGGGTGGGCTTGATCCCGACGAGCCGGTTGTAGGCGGCGGGCACGCGCCCGGACCCGGCGGTGTCGGTGCCGAGCGCGGCGTCCGCGATGCCGAGCGCCACCGCGACCGCGGAGCCCGAGCTGGATCCGCCGGACACGAGCTCCGGGTCTTCCGCTCCCCGCACCTCGCCGTAGGGGCTGCGCGTGCCCACGAGGCCGGTCGCGAGCTGATCCAGGTTCGTCTTGCCGAGGACCACGGCGCCCGCCGCCTCGAGGCGCGCGACCACCGTGGCGCTCTCCTCCGGCTGGTAGGCGCTGACGGGCAGCGCCGCGGTCGTCGGGAACCCGGCCGCGTCGATGTTGTCCTTGACGGCCACCACGAGACCGGCGAGCGGCAGGGCGTCGGCGCCCTCCTCCGCGAGGGCCCGCGCGACGCCGGCCGCGGCGGCGACCGCCTCCTCCTCCGGGCGGAGCGTGATCCACACCTCCGGCCGGTCCACCTCGGCGATGCGCCGGTAGGCGGCGCGGACGCGGGCGACCGGATCCGGTGCCGCTGCGGGAGGGCGGGAGGGGCGGGAGGGGTGACGGGGGCTGTCGTGGGCGATGCGGTCATGTGGGGTCTCTCCGTTCGGGGTGCGGCGGTCATGGCGCGGTGGCGATGGCGGGGCGGTGCGCGGACGGGCCACTTCTCGGCCGCGGGAGCGAGGAGCGCGGAGTGGATGGCGCGCGTCGCATCGTGGAGCCGACGGCCGGATCCGGCTCGTCAGCCCGCGAGCACCTTGCGGATCCGCTGCAGCGACACCGGCTCGGCCGTCGGCAGGTGCTGGGCGAAGAGGCTGAGCCGCAGCTCCTCGAGCATCCAGCGCGCGTGCACGAGCGACTCGGGCGCGTGCGGCGCCGACGGGATGACGCCGCCGGCCTCGCGGTAGAGGTCGGTCGCCTTCTGCACCTCGGTCATCCACGCGCGGTCGCGCGCGGGCTGGTCGGGCCGGCGCTGCACGCGGTGCGTCAGGCCGGAGAGGTAGGCGGGCAGGCGCTGCAGCCGGGCGAGGCCGGTGACCGAGACGAAGCCCGGGTACACGAGCCCGGCGAGCTGCTCGCGCGCATCGGTGAGCGCGCCGATCAGCTGCATGCTCGTCGCCTGCTTGATCGCGCGCTCGGCGTCGCGCGCGCCCGTGAGCACGCGGTTGACAAGCGCCACCGTGTCGAACATCGAGTCCATCACGACGCCGGAGATGCGATCCCGAGCCGTCTCGAACAGCTCCTTCGAGTAGATCGCGCCGCCCGGGGCCACGCGCTCGAGCACCTGGTCGATGCAGGCGAGCAGGCAGTCGTCGAAGAGCGCCTGCACGTTCGGGTACGGGCTCGTCGCGAGCATGAGCTTCTCCTGGCTCGTGAGGTGCTGCTTCACGTAGGCCGAGGGATTCGCGATGGCGAGCACGAGCAGGCGTCGGACGCCGCCGGGCATCGCGCGCGCCTGGTCCTCGGCGGTCGCCATGAGGCGGATCGCGACGGTGGATCCCTCGTCGACGAGCGCCGGGTACGCGCGGATGACTTGCCGGCTGTCGCCCGTGCCGCCCTGCGCGGTGTCGACGAAGCGGGGCAGCTCGTCGAGGTCCCACGTGGTGAGGCCGGTGCGCTCCATGCCGCGCGTCGCCGGCCCTGATGCGCCGGCGACGCGCTCGACCGGGCGCGCGGTGGCCCGGGCGACGCTGTCGCGCGCGCGGCTGGAGAGCCGCGCCTGCAGCTCGGTGAGATCGCGGCCGGCGGCGACCTCGCGGCCGCGCTCGTCGACCACGCGGAACGCCATGCGGAGGTGCGCGGGGATCCGGTCGAGGTCGAAGTCGTCGTCGGCCACGCGCACGTGCGCCTTCCGCATGATGAGGCCCGCGATGGTGGTGGTGAAGGCCACGGGGTGCTGCGGATCCGGCTCGGGCAGCCCCTCGAGCAGCCGGTCGGCCCAGTCGGCGGCGGGCACGACGTTCTTGCGCAGCGCCTTCGGGAGGGCCTTGATCATGGCGGTGACGAGATCGCGCCGCATGCCGGGCACCTGCCAGTCGAAGCCGGCGGGGCTGAGCCGGGCGAGGAGCGCGAGCGGCACCTGCACGGTCACGCCGTCGTCGGGCGCGCCCGGCTCGAAGCGGTACGTGAGGGAGAGGCGCTGGTCGCCCTGCTGCCAGGTGGGCGGGAAGGCGCCCTCGTCGACGTCGACGGCGTCCTCGGCGAGGAGCTCCTCGGCGGTCATGGTGAGGAGGTCGGGCGTCTCCTGGCGCTGCTTCTTCCACCACCCCTCGAAGGCGCGCGTGGAGGCGACGTCGCGGGGGATCCGCTTGTCGTAGAACTCGAAGACGGCCTCGTCGTCGTTGAGGATGTCGCGGCGGCGCGTGCGCTCCTCGACCTCGGCGAGCTCCTCGCGGAGCTTCCGGTTGGCGCGGTCGAACGCCTGCTGCGACTCCCAGTCGCCCTCGACGAGCGCGTGCCGGATGAAGAGCTCGCGCGCGTACGCCGGGTCGATCCGGGAGAACTGCACGCGCCGCTTGAGCACGATGGGGACGCCGTACAGCGTCACGCGCTCCCAGGCCACGGTCGCACCCTGCTTCTTCTCCCAGTGCGGCTCGCTGTGGGTGCGCTTGACGAGCCCGCCCGCGATCGGCTCGGCCCACGCCGGGTCGATGGCCGCGTTGGTGCGCGCGAACAGGCGGCTGGTCTCCACGAGCTCGGCGCTCATGATCGCGTCGGGCTGCTTCTTCGCGAGCGCGGATCCCGGGAACACCACGAAGCGCGACTGGCGCGCGCCCACGTAGTCCTTCTTCTGCGCGTCCTTCAGCCCGATGTGGGAGAGGAGGCCCGCGAGCAGGGACTTGTGGATCCCGTCGGGGTCGGCCTTCGGCTCGTTCATCTGCAGGTCGAGCGGGCGGGCCAGCTGGCGCAGCTGGCGGAACACGTCCTTCCACTCGCGCACGCGCACGTAGTTGAGGAACTCGGCCTTGCACATGCGGCGGAACGCGCTCGAGGAGAGCTCGGCCTCCTTCTCCTCCAGGTGGTTCCAGAGGTTGAGGAGCGTGATGAAGTCGCTCGACGGATCCACGAAGCGCGCGTGCTGCTGGTCGGCCTGCGGTCGCTTCTCGAGGGGGCGCTCGCGGACGTCCTGGATGGTGAGGCCGGCCACCATGATCATGACCTCGCGGCTCACGCCGTGCTTGCGCGACTCCACGACCATGCGCGCGAACCGCGGGTCGATCGGCAGGCGCGACAGGTCGCGGCCCACCTTGGTGAGCGTGGGGCTCCCGTCGGGGGAGCGGACGACCGCGCCCAGCTCGGTGAGGAGGTCGACGCCGTCCTTGATGCCGCGCGAGTCCGGCGGCTGGAGGAACGGGAACGCGGCGATGTCGCCGAGGCCGAGCGACACCATCTGCAGGATCACGGCCGCGAGGTTCGTGCGGAGGATCTCCGGCTCGGTGAACTCGGGCCGTCGGGCGAAGTCCTCCTCCGAGTACAGGCGGATCGCGATGCCGTCGCTCGTGCGGCCGGATCGGCCCGAGCGCTGGTTGGCGGAGGCCTGCGAGATCGCCTCGATGGGGAGCCGCTGCACCTTGGAGCGCACGGAGTAGCGGGAGATGCGCGCGGTGCCGGCGTCGATCACGTACTTGATGCCGGGCACCGTGAGGCTCGTCTCGGCGACGTTGGTGGCGAGCACGATGCGGCGGCGCACGCCCGCCTGCGTCGACGGCTGGAAGACGCGGTGCTGATCCGCCGACGAGAGCCGCCCGTAGAGCGGCAGCACCTCGGTGTGCGGGAGGTTCCGGCTGCGGATGGCGTCCTCGGCGTCGCGGATCTCGTTCTCGCCGCTCAGGAACACGAGCACGTCGCCGGACGACTCGGCCGCCAGCTCGTCGAGCGCCGCGTTGATGCCCTCGAGGAAGTCGCGATCGTCGGCCGGGCGCTCGAGCGGCGCGTCGGCGAGGTCGTCGTCCTCGCCCGCGACGGCGGCCTCGGCGACGAGCGGGCGGTACCGGATCTCCACCGGGTACGTCCGCCCGGAGACCTCCACGATCGGGGCGTCGCCGAAGTGCCGCGAGAAGCTCTGCGGGTCGATGGTGGCCGACGTGATGATGAGCTTGAGGTCGGGCCGGCGCGGCAGCAGCTGCTTGAGGTAGCCGAGCAGGAAGTCGATGTTGAGGCTGCGCTCGTGGGCCTCGTCGATGATGATCGTGTCGTACTTCTTCAGCAGCCTGTCGCGCTGCAGCTCGTTGAGCAGGATCCCGTCGGTCATGAGCTTGATGCGGGTGTCGGCCGAGACCTTGTCGGTGAAGCGCACCTGGTAGCCCACGAGCTGGCCCACCTCGCCGCCGAGCTCCTCCGCGATGCGCTCCGAGATCGTGCGCGCGGCGAGCCGCCGGGGCTGCGTGTGGCCGATGCTCTCGCGGCCGAGCTCGAGGCAGATCTTCGGCAGCTGCGTGGTCTTGCCGGAGCCCGTCGCGCCCGCGACGATGACGACCTGGTTGTCGCGGATGGCGTCGGCGATCTCGTCCCGCATCCGGCTGACGGGGAGCTCGGGCGGGTACGCGATGCTGAATTCCATGCTGGTTTGAGTCTATCCGCGGGGCGCCGCCCCTCCCCGTGGCGTCGGCCCGGAGGTAGCGTCGGGGAAAGGCGCCGGGACACCACGGCGCGCGGGTCGCAGTCGCCGCCCGAGTCGACGACGACCGACGGGATCCGTCCATGAGCTCCGACACGCCCCTCCAGCCCGCGCACGAGCAGCCCCCCGGCGGGTTCGCCTCCGTCTCGGTCGCCGCGATCCTCGCCGAGTCCGCTGACCGGCACGCCGACCGCGTCGCCGTGGTCGTCGGCGACGTCTCCACCACCTACCGCGAGCTCTGGGACGAGACGCGGGCCTACGCGGGCGCCCTCCGCGACCGCGGGGTGGGCGAGGGCACGCGCGTCGCGATGCTCATCCCGAACGTCGCCGACTTCCCCCGCGTGTACTACGCGGTGCTCGCGCTCGGCGGCGTGGTCGTGCCCGTGCACGCGCTGCTGAAGGCCGAGGAGATCGCGTACGTGCTGCGCGACTCGGGATCCGCGCTCCTGGTGTGCGCCGGACCGCTGCTCGAGCAGGGCGGGAAGGGCGCGGTGCTCGCGGACGTGCCCGTCATCAGCGTGCTCGTGCCGGCCTCCTCCGAGGGCGGACCCGAGCGCCTGGAGGAGCTCGCGCGGGCCGCGACGCCGATCCGCACCTACGTGCCGCGCCGGCCGTCCGACACCGCGACGATCCTCTACACCTCGGGCACCACGGGGCAGCCGAAGGGCGCGGAGGGCTGCCACCTCGCGCTCGTGATGCAGGTCGACGTGCTGCTGCTCGACACCTTCGACCTGCGCGCGGGCGACCGGATCCTGGGCTGCCTGCCCCTGTTCCACACCTTCGGGCAGACCTGCACCATGAACGCGTCGTTCCGCGCGGGCGCGACCATCGTGATGGTGCCGCGCTTCGACGGCGACGCGGCCCTCGCGCTCATGGTCGAGCACGACACGCAGGTCTTCATGGGCGTGCCGACCATGTACTTCGCGCTGCTGGCCGCCGCCGCCCGGAACCCCGCGCGGCCGGCCCTGCGCTACGCCATCTCGGGCGGCGCCGCGCTCCCGGTGGCCGCGATCGACGCGTTCCGGGAGGCGTTCTCCGCCGAGATCCACGAGGGATACGGGCTCACGGAGACCTCGCCCGTCGCGTCGTTCAACCACGTGGGGCTGCCGGCCCGGCCGGGCACCGTCGGGAAGCCGATCTGGGGCGTGCAGATCGAGATCGCCGATCCCGAGCGCGAGGACCGCGTCGAGCTCCTCGAGCGCGGCGTGCTCGGCGAGATCGTGATCCGCGGCCACAACCTCATGAACGGCTACCTGCACCGGCCGGAGGACACGGCCCGCGCGATCGTCGACGGCTGGTTCCGCACGGGCGACCTCGGCACCATCGACGACGAGGGCTACATCCGCGTGGTCGACCGGACGAAGGACATGATCCTGCGCAACGGCTACAACGTGTACCCGCGCGAGGTCGAGGAGGTGCTCGCCCGGCACCCCGACGTGGCGCAGTGCGCCGTGTTCGGCGTCGCGCACGAGCTGCACGGCCAGGAGGTGGCGGCGGCGATCGTGGTGCGCGCCGACGCCGAGGTGGATCCGGCCGAGGTGATCGCGTTCCTCCGCGAGCGCATCGCCTCGTACAAGTACCCTCGACGCGTGGAGATCGTGGATGCGCTGCCCCTCGGGCCCAGCGGGAAGGTGCTGAAGCGCGAGCTCGTCGACCGGTTCGGGGCGTGAGCGGCGCCGTCCTCCGCACGCCCATCCCGTCGGTGGCGATGGGCGACGGCGTCCCCATCCCGCAGTTCGGCGTCGGCACCTACAAGGTGTCGGACGGAGATGCCGAGCGGATCGTCGCGGAGGCGCTCGAGGTCGGCTACCGGCACGTCGACACCGCGGCCATGTACGGCAACGAGGAGGGCGTCGGGCGGGCGATCCGCGCGTCCGGCATCCCGCGCGACGAGCTGTTCGTCACCACCAAGGTCTGGAACGACGACCACGGGCGCGCGCGGGCGGCCGAGGCGATGCGCCGGAGCCTCGACAGGCTGGGCCTGCCCGCGGTCGACCTGATCCTCATCCACTGGCCCGCCGCCGAGCGCGGCCTCTACGTCGAGACGTGGGAGGCGCTCGCCCAGGCGCGCGAGGAGGGGATCACCCGCTCCATCGGCGTCTCCAACTTCCTCGTGCCGCACCTCCAGGCGCTGGATGCCGCGGGGCTCCCGGCACCCGCGGTCGACCAGATCGAGCTGCACCCGCGGCACCAGCAGCGGGAGACCACGGCGTACCTGGCCGAGCACGGGATCGCCGTCCAGGCGTGGAGCCCGCTCGCCCGCGGCGCCGTCGCCGACGCACCGGTCGTGCGCGACGCCGCCCTGGCCCACGGGAGGACGGACGCGCAGGTCGTGCTGCGCTGGCACGTGCAGCGCGGCACGATCGTCTTCCCGAAGACCACGCGGCGCGAGCGGCTCGTCGAGAACGCGGACGTCTTCGACTTCGCGCTGACCGACGAGGAGATGGCCGGGATCACCGCGCTCGAGGCGGCCGGACGCGTCGGCAGCCACCCCGACCAGGTGGTCTGACCGGGGCGCTCCCGAGCAGCACGGGCGTGTCACCTCGGCCGGGTACGGTGTCCGTCATGTCCCAGCACCGCATCCGCACGCGCCTCAAGTCCGTGGTCGCCCGGGGCGTCGCGCCCCTCGGCGCGCATGCCGGTGGAGGGGCGTCGCGCGCGCGGGCCGAGCGGGAGGCCGACGGCGCAGCCGACCCCACGGGTGCGCGCCGCCCGAGCCTCGTCGACAACGGCGTGTACGTGGACGGCTGCCGCGTCGCCTCGCCCGCCACGCTCGCCGACACGTTCCGCGAGCTCGACGAGCGCCCCGAGGCCATGGCGTGGATCGGCCTCTACCGGCCCACGGTCGAGGAGCTGCAGGCGCTCGCCGAGGAGTTCGACCTGCACGAGCTCGCGGTGGAGGACGCGGTCCAGGCCCACCAGCGGCCCAAGACCGAGCGCTACAGCTCCACCCTCTTCACGGTGCTGCGCGCCGCCCGCTACGTGGACGACCGCGAGGAGGTGGAGTTCGGCGAGCTGCACGTGTTCCTCGGCCGCAACTTCGTGATCACCGTCCGGCACGCGGAGTCGCCCGACCTCTCCGCCATCCGCACGCGCATGCAGGAGCGGCCCGAGCTCCTCTCGCACGGGCCGCAGTCGGTGCTGTACGCGATCCTCGACGCCGTCGTCGACGGGTACGCGCCCGTCGTCACGGGCCTCGCCAACGACATCGACGAGATCGAGGACCAGGTGTTCGACGGGGATCCGGCCGTGTCCCGCCGCATCTACGAGCTCAGCCGCGAGGTCATCGACTTCCAGCGCGCGGTGCGCCCGCTCGGCGGCATGCTGCAGCAGCTGCAGGCGGGATCCGGCAAGTACGAGGTGAGCGAGGACCTCCAGCAGGCGCTCCGCGACGTGGCCGACCACGTCATCGTCGTGAACGAGCGCGTGGAGGAGTTCCGCGTCCTGCTGCGGGACATCCTCACCGTGAACTCGACGCTCGTCGGCCAGCGCCAGAACGAGGAGATGCGCGAGCTGAGCGAGTCGAGCAACCGGCAGAGCGTGGAGACCCGCAAGATCTCCGGCTGGGCGGCCATCCTCTTCGCGCCCACGCTCGTCTCGAGCGTCTACGGCATGAACTTCGACATCATGCCGGAGCTGCACTGGGACTGGGGCTACCCGTTCTCGCTGGTGCTCATGCTCGGCGTCAGCGGCGTGCTCTACGGCATCTTCCGCAAGCGCGACTGGATCTGACGCCCGGCCCGCCGCCGGCCGGACGCCGCCGGCTGCCCCGCGCGTAGCGTGGACGCATGCCCAACCGCCTCGCCGACGCCGTCAGCCCGTACCTCCTCAGCCACGCGGACAACCCGGTCGACTGGCGGCCGTGGGGCGAGGAGGCGTTCGCCGAGGCCCGTCGCCGGGACGTGCCCGTGCTCGTCTCGGTCGGCTACTCGACCTGCCACTGGTGCCACGTCATGGCGCGCGAGACCTTCTCGGATCCCGCGCTCGCCGCCGCGCTGAACGAGCGGTTCGTCGCGATCAAGGTCGATCGCGAGGAGCACCCCGAGGTGGACGCGGCGCTCATCACCGCGGCCGGCGCCTTCACGGATCAGCTCGGCTGGCCCCTCAACGTCTTCACGACGCCCGAGGGCCGCACCTTCCACGCGGGCACCTACTCGCCGCCCGAGCCGCGCGCCGGGCACCCGTCGTTCCGGCAGGTGCTCGATGCCGTCGCCGACGCCTGGACCACCCGGCGCGACCAGGTGGAGCAGGGCGCGGGGCAGCTGAGCGCCGCGATCCGCGAGGCCTCCGAGCGCGGATCCGTCGCCTCGCCCCTGCCCGACGCCGCCGCCCTCGACCGGGTCGCCGCCGAGCTCGGCGGCTTCGAGGACCCCGAGCACGGCGGGTTCGGATCCGCGCCCAAGTTCCCCGTCGCGCCCGTCGTGCTGCTGCTCGACACGCTCGCGACCTCGGGGGCGCTCGCTCCCGAGCGCGCCGCGGCGACCGGCGCGCTCGTCCGCCGCACGCTCGACGCGATGGCCGGATCCGACCTGCGCGATCCCGTGGAGGGCGGGTTCTTCCGCTACTCCACGCGCCGCGACTGGTCCGAGCCGCACTACGAGCGGATGCTCTACGACAATGCCCTGCTCCTCGACGCCTACGCGCGCGCCGGGGACGAGGGGATCGCTGGCGGGATCGGCGCGTTCCTCACGACCACGCTCCGACGCGGGTCCGGCGGGTTCGCGTCGGCGCAGGACTCCGAGAGCACGGTCGGCGGGCGCCGCGTCGAGGGCGGATACTACGCGCTGGATGCGGCCGGGCGCGCGGCCGAGGAACCGCCCGCGGTCGACGGCAAGGTGCTCACCGGCTGGAACGGGCTCGCGATCGGCGCGCTCGCCCGGGCGGGCCGCGCGTTCGACCGGCCCGCGTGGATCGACGCGGCCCGCGCCGCCGCCGACATGCTGCTCGCGGAGCACGTGCGCGCCGACGGATCCCTCGTGCGCGCCTCGATCGACGGGCGGGTCTCGCCCGCGGTCGCGACGCTCGAGGACCACGGGATGCTCGCCGACGGGCTCCTCGCGCTCGCGCTCGCGACGGGCGAGGTCGCGTACGCGCTGCGGGCCCGCGGGATCGTGGACGCGCTCATCGCCGCGGCCGATGCCGGCGCGCAGCCCGCCGCCGGGCAGCCCGGACCGGGGGAGCCGCAGCCCGGCTCCGCGGGATTCCGTGTGCCGACGGGCGCGGATCCGGTGCTCGCGGGCTTCGGCCTCGACCTCGCGTCCGACCCGTCCGAGGGCGCGTACCCGTCGGGTCTCACCGCGGCGTCGTCGGCCGCGCGCGTGCTCGGGCGGCTGACGGCGGATCCGCGCTACGAGCGGGCGGCCCGCGCCGCGCTCGCGACGGTCGCGGCGGGCGGGGCCACCCGGCCGATCGCGTTCGGCGGCGCGCTCGAGCAGGCGGCGGCGATCGAGGCGGCCGGCCGGCAGCTCGTCGTGGTGCTGCCGGACCGGGCGGAGGCCGGCGACGACCCGCTCGCGGCGACCGCGCACGCGCTGATCCGCCCGCCGCACGTGTCGCTCGTGGTCACGGAGACGGCCGCGCGCGCGTGGGCCGACGCGGGCTTCGAGCTGCTCGCGGACCGGGCAGCGGGATCCACCGCCACCGCCTACCTGTGCGCCGACTTCGTCTGCCACCTCCCGGTGACCACGGCCGACGCGCTGCGGGCCCAGCTGGCCGACGCGGGCGCTAGGTGTACCCGGCCATGACGTTGGTGACACTTCGGGGCGTGTGAGGAGGCCTCCTGGCTTGATGGAGCTGTCTAGTTCTGCCACTGCCAGGAGGCCTCGATGTCCCACGCTAATGCTCGTCTGACGGTTCACGGGAGGGTTCTCCTCGTGCGGCGGGTGGTCGAGGATCGTCGGCCGGTCTCGCATGTCGCGCGCGAACTCGGTGTGTCGCGTCAGTGCGCGCATCGGTGGGTGAATCGGTTCCGGTCCGAGGGTTTCGAAGGCTTGTCGGACCGGTCCTCGAGGCCGAGACGGGTGCCGACGAGGACGAGCCCGGAACGAGAACGAGCCGTCGTGGAAGCGAGGACCCGATTGCGATCAGGTCCTGCCCGGTTGGCGCCGGTGACCGGTGTTCCAGCCCGCACGATCTCCCGCGTCCTGCGGCGGCACGGGGCACCGCCGTTGGCATGGTTGGACCCCGTCACCGGGGCCGTGATCCGGGCATCCCGGTCGATGGCAAACCGGTACGAGCATGAGCATCCCGGCGACCTGATCCACGTCGACGTGAAGAAGCTCGGCCGGATCCCGGACGGCGGCGGCTGGCGGGCGCATGGCCGCAGCGAACAGGTTCGTGGTCGTGGGATCGGGTTCGATTACGTCCACGCCGTGGTCGATGACCACACCCGCCTCGCCTACGCGGAGATCCACCCGGACGAGAAGGGCGTGACCGCGGCAGGGTTCCTGACCCGGGCCGCGGCGTACTTCGCCGAGCACGGCATCACCCGCATCGAACGGGTCCTGACGGACAACGCGTTCGCCTACCGGCACTCGGCCGCGTTCCAGAACGCGGTCACGCAGCTCGGTGCGAGGCAGAAGTTCATCCGCCCGCACTGCCCCTGGCAGAACGGCAAGGTCGAACGCTTCAACCGCACCCTCGCGACCGAGTGGGCCTACCGGCAACCCTTCACCAGCAACCAAGCCAGAACCGACGCCCTTGATCCGTGGATCCAGCACTACAACACTGAACGAATCCACTCGAGCCACGGGCTGACGCCCGCGGCCCGAGTGTCACCAACGTGATGACTCAGTACACCTAGCCCAGCGCCGCCTCCGCCTCCGAGGCGCCCGCCGCCACGGCGACCACGGCCTCGCGCCCGGCGTGCGCCACCCGCACGCCTCCCGCGAACGCCGTGACGCGCACGCGACCCTCCGCGTCCGTCCGCAGGGTGCTCGGCGCGAGCCGCCACTCCTCGCGGATCAGCCGGCGGAGCGCGTCGTACGACGGCTTCGGCGTGCCGTCCGCGCGCACCAGGCCGCCAGGCGCGCCCAACCACATGCCGTCGTCGGTGAGGCCCCAGTAGGTGATGGCCGCGACGGCCGGGTGCCCGACGAGCGAGCGGTAGTGGCGCTCGATCTCCTCGGCCTGCCGCTCCTCGCCCGCGGGCGTGGACGGCCAGCTCTCCACCCGGAAGTCGTTGAGGTCGGTGATCTCGGGCGGCATCGGGTCGCCCGAGAGCAGCGTCGTCTCCGTCATGTGGATCGGCAGGCCGAAGCGCGCGAACCGGTCGACGATCCCGAGCACCTCCCCCTCGCCGCGGTACCCCTGGTGCATGTGCGTCTGCAGCCCGATCGCGTCCACCGGGATCCCCGCGCCCAGCACCTCCTCGATGAGCTCCTCGTAGGCGGGCGACAGGTCGAAGTCGTTGAGCACGAGCGTCGCGGCCGGGTCCGCCGCGCGCGCCTCCTCGAACGCCATGCGCACCATCGCGAGCCGGCCGCGCGCCGCCGCGAGCCGCGTGATCCCGTTGTCCTCCCGGTCGAACACCGGCATGATCACGGCCTCGTTGATGGCGTCCCACGTGTCGATCAGCCCCGCGAACGCACCCACGTCGCGCCGGATCCGCTCCCGCTGCACGCGCTCCACCTCGTCGAGCGGCAGGTCGAGCAGCCACGGCGCGGTGACGGTGTGCCAGACGAGCGGGTGCCCCTTCACGTCCACGCCGCGCTCGCGCAGCCAGCGCGCGGTCGTGAGCAGCCGCTCGGTGTCCGGCCTCCCGCGCACGGGCTCGAACCGGCCCCAGTAGAAGGGGAGCGTCGCCGTGTCGAACACGTCGAGCCACTGCTCGGCCAGCAGCTCCAGCCCCTCGAGGCGCGCGCCGCCGAAGGTCTCGATGCCCGCCTCCCCGGGATCCGTCTCGCCGTTCGCGAGCGGGATGAGGTCGAAGCCGATGTTGCCGAACGCGATGTCCTGGCTCGCCTGCTCCACCACCACGTCCGCGTGCGCGAGCGGCTGCCCGTCCGCGCCGCGCACCGTGATCACCGCATCCGCGCGGCGGGCGTCGGGGATCGCGGTCGGGCGTCGCCCGGTGGTCGACGGGTCGGATGGCGTGGCGGGCATGGCTCCCTCTCGAGGGGTCGGCGCCACGCGCCCGGCACCCGCGCGCCGCGAGGCGGGAGGGGAGGCGGGCCGCGAGCGGATGCGTCGGTGCGGTCATCGCGGAACGTACGCGGGCCGCGCGACGGGCGTCCACCGTGCCCCGGATGTCCGCAACCTTTCCCCCTCCGCGACGGGTGGGGAGGGGCGGCCGCGGGCGTAGCGTGCACGCAGGGCGCGGATCCGACCGGCGCCCCCGCTTCGATGACGAGGACCCCCGTGACCGCACACGCCGCCCGCCTGTCCGTGCTCTACCTCGGCGGGACGGGCACCATCAGCGCCGCCTGCGTCCGGGCCTCCGTCGCCGCCGGGATGGACGTCACGGTCGTCAACCGCGGCGCCGACGCCAAGGGGCGCGGCACGCCCGCGGGCGTCACGACCCGCGTCGCCGACGTCCAGGATCCGGCCGCCCTCCTCGCCGCGATCGGCGACCGCACCTACGACGCCGTCGTCGACTTCCTCTCCTTCGACGCCGCGGGCGCCGACCGCCGCGTGGAGCTGTTCGCCGGCCGCACCCGTCAGTTCGTGGCCATCAGCTCGGCGTCGATCTACCGCAAGCCCGCGCTCCAGACGCCCATCACCGAGTCGACGCTCCGCGCGAACCTGTTCCTCTCCTACGCGCGCGACAAGATCGCCATGGAGGACGCCTT
This sequence comes from Clavibacter michiganensis subsp. insidiosus, assembly GCF_002240565.1. GTDB lineage: Bacteria > Actinomycetota > Actinomycetes > Actinomycetales > Microbacteriaceae > Clavibacter > Clavibacter insidiosus. The sequence continues at coordinate 844,431 of NZ_MZMO01000001.1, forward strand.
CCTCCGGCACCACGCCGCGAGCGGCTTCCCGGTCGTCATCGTCCGCCCGTCGCACACCTACGACGAGGCGAGCCCGCCGCTCGCGGGCGACTGGACGGTCGTCGACCGCATCGCGCGCGGCGACGAGGTCGTGGTCCCGGGCGACGGCACCTCGCTCTGGACGCTCACGCACGCGGACGACTTCGCGGTCGGCCTCGTCGGGATCCTCGGCGACGAGCGCGCGGTGGGCGAGGCCCTGCACATCACGAGCGACGACGTCTCCACGTGGGACCGGATCCACCACCTCGTCGCCGACGCGCTCGGCGTCGAGGCGCGGCTGGTGCACGTGCCCGCCGAGCAGTTCCCGATCGTCGAGCCCGACTGGGGTTGGTCGGAGCTGGTCCTCGGCGACCTCTCGCACAGCGCCGTGTTCGACACGACGCGGATCCGCCGGCTCGTGCCCGCGTTCCAGCCGCGGATCCCGTTCCACCTCGCGGTCCGCGGCATCGGCGCGTGGCGGGCGGGGCACCCCGAGCTCACGCGGCCGGACGCGGACACCGACCGCCGGATCCAGCGCCTCGTCGACGCGAAGCACGCCGCCGACGCCGCCTACCGGGCGGCCGCGGCGGGCTGACGCGCGCCGCTAGCGGGCGGCGACCGCGGGCCGGGCCGCGACCCGCCCGGTCCACCCGGCGCGGGCGCGGGCGACGAGCGTCACGACGACGACCGCGGCGGCCGCCACGAGCGCGGCCACGGCGGCCGGCGTCGAGAGCAGCTCGCCCGTGAGGCGCCCGACGGCGACCCAGGCCAGGCCCCAGGCGATCGCCGCGGAGGGCGCCAGCCGTCCGCCGTCGCGGAGCGCGAGCACCGCGCCGACGACGCCGGCGACCGCGAGCAGCGCGACCGCCCACACGTCGCGCCCGGTGGTGCCCGGCTGGAGGCCCGACGCCGTGAGGATCGAAGCGATGTTCGCGATCGACGCGACGCTCACCCAGCCGAGGTAGAGGCCCATGGTGCCGTCGAGCACGATGCCCTCGACGACGCCCCGCGGCCGCGACGTCATCAGCGCGCGGAATACCCACATCAGCGTCGCGAGCAGCGCGACGATGACGACGCCGCTCAGCACGAGGAACCCTGCCTGCGCGGTGAGGATCCACACGGCGTTGAGCACGAGGGTGACGGCCACGGGGTAGCCGACCCGGCGCTGCCGCTCGTCGGCGCGCTGGGCGGGGAGCGCCTGCCAGATCGTGTACGCGACGAGGCCGAGGTAGATCAGGCTCCAGATCGAGAACGCGGGGCCGGCCGGGGCGACGGGCGTGTAGCTCGCGCTGAGGGCGCCGCTCGACGCGTTCTGGATGCTCTCGTCGCTGAACGCGCCCGAGCCGAACGCGGATCCGATGATCGCGAACGCCATGCTCGAGATGACGACGATCTGCCGGACGATGTCCTTCACGGTGCCCATGCTGCCTGCTCCTCTACGATGGGAAAGTCAGCAGGCGGATAGTAAGCCTGCTGACGATCACTGTAGCAGGAGGAGTGCCGTGCAGGACGACGAGCTCGCCAGCTGGCCCACCGGGCGGCTGCTGTCCACGGCCGCGCGCGCGGTCGAGCACGCCTGGTCGGAGGCGCTCGCGGGCCTCGGGGTCACGCACGCGGGCCTCATCGCGCTGCACCTGCTGCGCGACGGGCCGCTCAGCCAGATCCAGCTCGCCCGCTCCGCGCACGTCGAGACGCAGACCATGTCGCGCACGCTCGAGCGGCTGGAGCGGGAGGGGCTCGTGTCGCGCGCCCCGGATCCCGCCGACCGCCGCCGCCACGTCGTCGCCCGCACCGAGGCCGGCGCCGAGGCGTGGGAGCGCGCGCAGGCGCTCGAGCAGGACGTCGTCCCCGAGCCCGCCCGCTCGGAGGACATGCGCCGGGGCCTCATCGACGTGATCCGCGCCGCCCGCCCGGCGCCCGCCGCCGAGGCGTCCGAGACGCGGGCGCCCGCCGCCGCTCCGGGGCGCGCCCGATGACCCGCCCCGCGGATCCCGTCGACCCCCACGCGCCCGACCTCCCCGGCCGCGCCGTCATCCGCCAGGTCTGGAGCGACCTGGCCTTCGTGCACTGGCGCGTGGACCCGGCGCTCGTCGCCCCGCTCCTCCCGCCGGGCACGCGCCCCGACGTGCACGACGGATCCAGCTGGGTCGGCCTCATCCCGTTCGTCCTGTCGCGCAGCGCCTTCCCGCCGCTGCCGGCCGTGCCGTGGGCCGGCACGTTCGCCGAGCTCAACGTGCGCCTCTACAGCGTCGGCGACGACGGCCGCCGCGGCGTGGTCTTCCGCTCGCTGGAGGCCGCGAAGCTCCTGCCCGTGATCGGCGCGCGCGTCGGCCTCGGCCTGCCGTACATGTGGGCGTCGATGACGCACGAGGAGCACGACGGCGTCGTCACGTACACGTCCCGGCGGCACACGGGCTCCCGCCCGTCGTCGCGGCTGTCCGTGCGCCCGCTCGGCGAGGAGGTGGTGGGGGATCCGCTCGCCGACTTCCTCACCGCCCGCTGGGGCATGCACGTGGCCCGCGGCGGCGTCACGCGCTACTGGCCGAACACGCACGACGCGTGGACCCTGCAGCGCGCCGAGCTGGTGGACCTCGACGACGAGCTGGTCGCCGCCGCGGGCCTCCCCGGCATCGTGGACCGCGCGCCCGACTCCGTGCTGTTCTCCCGCGGCGTCCGCACCGAGTTCGCCGGGCCGCTCCGTCCGCGCGCCTAGCTGTACCCGGCCATGACGTTGGTGACACTTCGGGGCGTGTGAGGAGGCCTCCTGGCTTGATGGAGCTGTCTAGTTCTGCCACTGCCAGGAGGCCTCGATGTCCCACGCTAATGCTCGTCTGACGGTTCACGGGAGGGTTCTCCTCGTGCGGCGGGTGGTCGAGGATCGTCGGCCGGTCTCGCATGTCGCGCGCGAACTCGGTGTGTCGCGTCAGTGCGCGCATCGGTGGGTGAATCGGTTCCGGTCCGAGGGTTTCGAAGGCTTGTCGGACCGGTCCTCGAGGCCGAGACGGGTGCCGACGAGGACGAGCCCGGAACGAGAACGAGCCGTCGTGGAAGCGAGGACCCGATTGCGATCAGGTCCTGCCCGGTTGGCGCCGGTGACCGGTGTTCCAGCCCGCACGATCTCCCGCGTCCTGCGGCGGCACGGGGCACCGCCGTTGGCATGGTTGGACCCCGTCACCGGGGCCGTGATCCGGGCATCCCGGTCGACGGCAAACCGGTACGAGCATGAGCATCCCGGCGACCTGATCCACGTCGACGTGAAGAAGCTCGGCCGGATCCCGGACGGCGGCGGCTGGCGGGCGCATGGCCGCAGCGAACAGGTTCGTGGTCGTGGGATCGGGTTCGATTACGTCCACGCCGTGGTCGATGACCACACCCGCCTCGCCTACGCGGAGATCCACCCGGACGAGAAGGGCGTGACCGCGGCAGGGTTCCTGACCCGGGCCGCGGCGTACTTCGCCGAGCACGGCATCACCCGCATCGAACGGGTCCTGACGGACAACGCGTTCGCCTACCGGCACTCGGCCGCGTTCCAGAACGCGGTCACGCAGCTCGGTGCGAGGCAGAAGTTCATCCGCCCGCACTGCCCCTGGCAGAACGGCAAGGTCGAACGCTTCAACCGCACCCTCGCGACCGAGTGGGCCTACCGGCAACCCTTCACCAGCAACCAAGCCAGAACCGACGCCCTTGATCCGTGGATCCAGCACTACAACACTGAACGAATCCACTCGAGCCACGGGCTGACGCCCGCGGCCCGAGTGTCACCAACGTGATGACTCAGTACACCTAGCGCTCCGTCCGGCGACCGCCGTCCTCCGCCTGCGCGCCTACCGCTGCCCGCGCGGCGTCCGCGTCGACCGCGTCCGCCCGCCCGACAGCTCGTCGATCGTCAGGGCGGCGCTCACCAGCGCGAGGTGGCTGAGCCCCTGCGGCAGGTTGCCGAGGAACGCGTGGTCGTCGGCGTCGATCATCTCGGAGTACAGGCCGACGTCGTTGCCGAGCTCGACCAGCTGGTCCATGAGCTCCCGCGCCTCGTCCATCCGGCCGACGCACGCGTAGGCGCCCGCGAGCCAGAACGCGCACGCCGTGAACGTGCCCTCCTCCTCGGGCATGCCGGAGTAGCGGTACAGCAGCGGCCCGCGGCCGAGCTCGGAGCGCAGCGCGTCGAGCGTGCGGGACATGCGCTCGCCGCGGTCGAAGCCGGAGATCGAGTGCAGCAGGATGCTCGCGTCGAGCCGCTGGCTGCCGGGGTGCATGACGTACGCGCCACGCCCCTCGTCCCAGCACTCCTCCTCGACCCAGGTGCGGATGCGGTCGCGCTCGGCGCGCCACCGGTCCGGCACCCCGGGGATCTGGCCGAGCTCCGCGAGCTCGACGGCGCAGTCGAGCGCCTGCCAGCAGCCGAGCTTCGAGGTCGTGTAGTGCTGCTCGTCCTCGAGCTCCCACATGCCGGCGTCGCGCTTCTGCCACATGTCGCACGTGCGGTCGGCGAAGGTCGCGAGGAGGCGGCCGGTGTCCGCGTCGAGCACGTTGCCGTCGCGGACGTACGTCCGCACCACGTCGAACAGGTCGCCGAAGACGCCGAGCTGCAGCTGCGACTGCGCGTCGTTGCCGTCCACGACGGGGCCGACGCCGCGCCACCCCGGCACCTCGGGGTTCGCGCTGCCCTCGGGCACGCCGCCCTCGAGGGAGTAGAAGACGTGGAGGTCGGGGCCGTTGTCGCGGATCGTGCGGAGCATCCACGACACCGCCGCGTGCGTCTCCTCGCGCAGGCCGAACTTCACGAGCGCGTTCACCGTGTACGCGAGGTCGCGCACCCAGGCGAAGCGGTAGTCCCAGTTCTTGCCGCCGCCCAAGCGCTCGGGCAGCGATGTCGTCGCGGCCGCGGCGATGGATCCGGTGGGCGCGTGCACGAGCAGCTTGAGCGCGAGGGCGCTGCGCTGCACGGCCTCGGCCCACTCGCCCTCGTAGCGGAACTCGGCGCTCCAGCCCTCCCAGTTGCGGATGGTGCGGTCGATGCCCTCGTCCACGATCTCCGGGTTCGGGATCCGCACGGGCTCCCGCTCGGTCCCCACCATCGTGAGGACGTGGCGCGACCCCTCCTTCGTGGTGAACGCGCCGGCCAGCGACTGCGTGCCGGGCTCGGCGGGTCCGTGGTCGAGGCCGACGACCGCGAGCGTCACGCCGTCCACGCGGATCACGGGGCCGTTGTGCGTCGACTGCACCCAGGGCGACGAGGTCCCGAGCGCCGTGCCGGGCGCGACGAGCCAGCTCATCGCGACCTCGCCCGTGATCCCCTCGATCCGGCGACCGAGCTCGGACCACGGCAGCCGCCCGGCGACGCCCGTGACGAGCGCGTCGGTCACGCGCACGCTGCCGGACGCGGTGGTGAACGTGGTGGTGAGGACGTTGGTGCCGGGCACGTAGGCCCGCGTCACCTCGAAGTCCTCGTCGGGCCGCAGCGTGATCCGGCCGCCGTGCGGGGCGTCGAGGATCGCGGCGAACGCGGGCGGCGTGTGCAGGTTCGGCAGCGGCAGCCAGTCGATGTCGCCGTCCTCCGCGATGAGCGCGACGGTGCGCCCGTCCCCGATGGCGGCGTAGCTGCGGAGCGCGACGTAGCCGTCGATGCGCTCGGGTGCGGGGCGGGATGCGGGCGTGGCCATGGGACTCCAGTCGACGCCGGTAGGAGGGCACCGACCCCTCCAGTATCCCCGGGTGGCCTCCGCGCGTCCCGACCGTGACCGGCTGCGGACACGACGCGCCGGCCAATCGTTCCTCCTCCGCGCTCCGAATACCGCCGATGTGCCCGGAGCCCACCCGAACGGTTCCGGTCGCGGCCCGTCGGACAGCGTCGTCCGCGCGGGTCTCCGCCCGATCGCGATCCGGGCCAGGCTGGATCCATGACGCACCTCGAGGCCGTGCGCGGCGACATCACCCGGCAGGACGTCGACGCGATCGTGAACGCGGCGAACTCGTCGCTGCTCGGCGGCGGGGGAGTGGATGGCGCGATCCACCGCGCGGCCGGTCCCGAGCTGCTCGCCGCCTGCCGCCGCATCCGCTCCGAGGAGCTCCCGGACGGTCTGCCCGCCGGCGACGCGGTCGGGACGCCCGGCTTCCGCCTGCCCGCACGCCACGTGATCCACACGGTCGGCCCCGTGTGGTCGCGGTCGGAGGACCGCACGGCGGTGCTCGCGAGCGCGTACCGCCGGTCGATCGAGGTGGCGGCGTCGCTCGGCTTGCGCAGCGTCGCCCTCCCCGCGGTCTCGGCCGGCGTCTACGGCTGGCCGGTCGACGACGCCGCGCGCGTGGCGGTGGCCGCGGTGCGCGAGGCGCTCGCCGTCGGCGCGGGCGACGGGATCCAGCTGGTGCGCTTCGTCCTGTTCTCGGACCAGGTGCTCGCGGCCTTCGCGGCGGCGCTCGCATCCGACGCCTGAGCCCCTCGACGGCCTGAGCCGACCCGGGGAAGAGCAACGCCGGCCCTCACGTCTGTGACGGGGACCGGCGAGATGGTGCCTGGACGCGGCGTCGATCCGCGGACCTTTCGATTTTCAGTCGAACGCTCTACCAACTGAGCTACCCAGGCGAGCGGGCGGCTTGCGAGAAGACGCCCACATCGGACAGAAGCCCTCTCGTGAGAGAGGGCTCATATCCGTGGCGACCCTGACGGGACTTGAACCCGCGACCTCCGCCGTGACAGGGCGGCACGCTAACCAGCTGCGCTACAGGGCCTTGCGTGTCGATCACATTGCCTGGTGACCCCAACGGGATTCGAACCCGTGTTAACGCCGTGAAAGGGCGCCGTCCTAGGCCACTAAACGATGGGGCCGCTCGCCCTGGCGGACCAGGTCTCGCAGCAACCGACACGTCAGCATAACCGCACTCCGGGCGAGGACTCAAATCGGCCCTCCCGTCGCGGTCGTCCGCCGCGCGGCCATGCGGATCGGGCGGCGTGTCGGCTCCTCGCGCAGGGGCTCCGTGGCCGGCTCGTCCGCGCCCTCTTCGGCCTCCTGCCAGGTTCGCGACACGGCCAGCGCGCTGCCCCGGCGGCACCCTTCCGCGGGGTTAGCCTTCGGTCGACCCTCCCGGGGAGGAGATCCTCAGCGTGGATCCCCGCATCGGCGCGCTGTGCGCCGCGCACCCCCGTTGCTACTGTGAGAGCCGGTGAAGGCGTGACGGATGTGATCCGCGCTCCCCGCCGGCCCTGCAGGGAGACACAGCCGGCCAGCCGGGCGACACGATGATCGGGATCACCATGCACCATGACCTCCTCCGGAGCGCGCGCCCCTCGGGCGCCCGACGATCGCGCCCGCGCGGCCGCCGCAGCCTGCAGGCCATCGTCGCCATCGCCGCCGTGCTCCTCACCGGGTCGATCGCGGCTCCCGCCCACGCCGACACCTTCGCCTCGTGGGACGACGTGCAGAAGGCGCGCGGCGACGAGCAGGCGCAGCAGACGCTCGTGCAGCGGATCAACGACGAGATCGCGTCCCTCCAGCAGAAGGTCAGCGACGCGCAGGACCTCGTGACGAAGCGCGGCAAGGAGCACGACAAGGCGCAGCAGGATGCCGACGACAAGTACGAGGACACCGTCCAGCTGCAGGCGAAGGTCGACGCGGCGGATGCGAAGGCCACGAAGTCGCAGGAGCAGGCCGCGGGCCTCGCCAAGCAGCTGATGCGCTCCGGCGGCCAGAACCTCTCCGGCACCCTCCTCCTCAGCGAGGGCGACGGCACGGACGACCTCCTCGACAAGCTCGGCACCATGAGCAAGGTGGCCGAGAAGTCCGACCAGATCTACGCGGTCGCCCTGCAGGACCGCAACGCCGCGAAGTCGCTCAGCGACCAGGCGCAGGTCGCGCTCACCGAGCTCGACGCGCTGAAGGCGAAGGCCGAGCAGCTCCTCGCCGACGCCGCGCAGGCGCAGGCCGACCTGGAGCAGGCGCTCGAGGACCAGAGCGCGCAGAAGGCCGACGCCGACGCGAGGCTCGCGGTCATGGCGGAGAACCGCGAGGCCACCGAGGACGACTACCAGGCCGGGGTCCGGAAGCGCCAGGCCGACGCGGACGCGCTGGCCGCCAGCCAGGGCAGCGCGGGCGGCGACGTCTCACCCGGTGCGATCAGCGGCACCGGCTGGACCGCCCCGCTCCCGGGCGCGAACACGAGCGGCTACTACGGCCCGCGCTTCCACCCCATCTACCAGCGCATGATCTTCCACGCCGGCGAGGACCTCGTGCGCGGCTACAGCTGCGGCGAGACCCAGTACGCGGCGCATGCCGGCACCGTCGTCTTCGCCGGACGCAACGGCGGCTACGGCAACTACATCCGCATCGACCACGGCGGCGGCGTCTCCTCGGCGTACGGCCACATCATGGACGGCGGCACGCTCGTGCGGAACGGCCAGCAGGTCGTCGCCGGTCAGCCCATCGCCCGCACGGGGACGACGGGCGGCTCCACCGGGTGCCACCTCCACTTCGAGATCCGCATCAACGGGAACCCCGCCGATCCGGTGGCGTTCATGCACGGCCAGGGCGTCTCCATCACCAGTACGCATTGACATGAGGAACGACATGAACCACCTCCGCCCGACCACGGTCGTCATCTCCACGATCGCCGTGGGGGTGATCGCGGTGTCCAGCGGCGTCGCCGCCCAGACCGCGTTCGCCGCGACCGACTACCCCTCGTGGGCCGACGTGCAGGCGGCGAAGGCGAACCAGGCCGACACGCAGGCGGCCATCGACCGGGTGACCGAGCTCGTCACCGGGCTGCAGGAGTCGGCTGACCAGTCGAACAAGGCCGCGCTGATCGCGGGAGAGAAGTACGCCGAGGCGCAGGCCGCGCGCGACGCGAAGGCCGACGACCTCGCGCGCCTGCAGAAGAAGGCCGACGAGGCGCAGGCCACGGCCCTCACGAGCCGGATGCGCGCCGGGCTCCTCGCGAGCCACCTCGCGCGGGCGGGCGGCCAGGACATCACGGCGAGCCTCTTCTCCTCCGACGGCGACGACGCGGATGAGCTGCTGCGCTCGCTCGGCACCATGACGAAGCTGTCCGAGAGCACGCAGTCCGTGTACCAGCAGGCGCTCGCGGACCGCAACAGCGCCGCGTCGCTGAGCGACCAGGCGCAGGTCGCGAAGGACGAGCTCGCCCGGCTCGCGGACGAGGCCCAGAAGGCGCTCGACGAGGCGAACTCCGCCGCCGCGACCGCCCAGGCCGCGGTCACCGAGCAGACGCGCAACAGCGACCAGCTCATCGCGCAGCTGGCGCTCCTCAAGGACTCCACCTCGGAGATCGAGGCGCAGTACATCCAGGGCATCACCCAGCCGCCGATCCCCGCGGCCGTGGCCGCACCGGCGGCGTCCTCGGGCGGCTCGGGCGGCGGTGGATCCTCGTCGGGCGGCGGTTCGTCGTCCGGTGGCGGATCCTCGTCCGGCGGTGGCGGATCCTCGTCGGGCGGCGGTGCGAGCGCGCCGGCCCCCGGACCGCAGCAGCCGTCGCGTCCCGCGCCCGGTCCGGCTCCGGCGCCCGCCCCGGCACCTGCCCCCGCCCCGTCCGGCAACGCCGCGCAGGTCGCGATCTCGTTCGCGAAGGCCCAGCTCGGCGAGTCCTACATCCTCGGCGGCGCGGGCCCGAACGTGTGGGACTGCTCGGGCCTCGTGATGATGGCGTACGGCGCGGCGGGCATCGACGTCGGCAGCCACTCGGTGAGCAGCCAGTACAACACCATGCAGGCCCGAGGCCGCCTCGTGCCGTTCTCGCAGCGCCAGGCCGGCGACATCATCTTCTGGAACGACGGCAGCGGCTTCTACCACGACGCCATCTCGCTCGGCGGGAACACCATCATCGCGGCGCCGAAGCCCGGCGACGTGGTGAAGATCCAGGGCCTCTGGGGCGGCAGCGACATCATGCCGTATGTCGGCCGACCCGGCTGATCCGCTCCGCCGGCCCATCCCGGCCCGGTCGCGACGACGCCCGCCTCACCGCATCGGATGCGGGGGCGGGCGTCGTCGTGTCCGGCGTGCGGACTCAGCGGGTGACGCGGATCAGGCGTCCTCCTCCGGCTCGCCGCCGTGGCCGTCGCCCTCGGCCTGGAGCTTCTCGAAGCCGGCCTGCACGATGCGCTCGGCCTCGGCCGCGTCGCCCCAGCCCTCCGTCTTGACCCACTTGCCGGGCTCGAGGTCCTTGTAGTGCTCGAAGAAGTGCTCGATCTCGTTGCGCGTCTGCTGCGGCACGTCGTCGATGTCCTGGATGTGCGCCCAGCGCGGGTCCTTCGCGGGGACGGCGATGACCTTGGAGTCGATGCCGGCCTCGTCGCTCATGTTGAACACGCCCACGGGACGGACGGCGACGCCGACGCCGGGGAAGACCGGGTACTCGAGGAGCACGAGCACGTCGACGGGGTCGCCGTCGAGGCCGAGGGTGTTCTCGAAGTAGCCGTAGTCGGTGGGGTAGACGAACGACGTGAAGAGCACGCGGTCGAGGTACACGCGGCCCGTCTCGTGGTCGACCTCGTACTTGTTGCGGGACCCCTTGGGGATTTCGACGACGACGTCGTAGCTGGCCATGCGCGTGCTCCTCGTGGTTCTGACGTGGGCGGGATGCTGCCATAACGTTAGTGGATGCCCTCCGAGCGCCCCCGTCTCACCCCCGCCGTCGCGGACCTCAGGCGGGCGGTCCGCGAGGCGCTCGCGGGGCTCGACCCCTCCTCGTCCGGTCCCGTCCTCGTCGCGCTGTCCGGCGGCGCCGACTCGCTCGCGCTGGCTGCCGCGGCCGCCTTCGAGGGCCCCCGCGCGGGCGTCGCCGTGGGCGTCGTCGTCGTCGACCACGGGCTGCAGGAGGGATCCGCCGCGGTCGCCGCCCGGGCCGCCGACGCCGCGCGCGCCCTCGGCCTCGCGCCGGTCGTCGTGACGCGCGTGCGGGTGGATCCCGGAGCGTCCGGTCCTGAGGCCGCCGCCCGCGCCGCCCGGTACGCGGCCTTCGACGACGCGCTCCGGGAGACCGGATCCCGCGCGCTGCTCCTCGCCCACACCCTCGACGACCAGGCCGAGACCGTGCTGCTCGGGCTGGCGCGGGGATCCGGCGCGGCGAGCCTGCACGGCATGGCCGGGTCGACGCCCGCGCGCGCGGCCGACGCCGTCTACCTGCGGCCGCTGCTCGGGATCCGCGCGGCCGTCACCCGCGCCGCGTGCGCCGACCAGGGCCTCGACCCGTGGCAGGACCCGCACAACGTGGACACCGCCTATGCCCGCGTGCGCGTCCGCCACGACGTGCTGCCCGTGCTCGAGCGCGAGCTCGGCCCCGGCATCGCGGAGGCCCTCGCCCGCACGGCCGACCAGCTGCGCGAGGACGACGACGCGCTCGAGCACTTCGCCGCGGAGATGATCGAGGAGATCGCCGACCACGCCGAGGCCGGCATCTCCCTCGAGATCGCGTCCCTACGGGCCGCGCCGCCCGCGCTCCGGCACCGGCTCATCCGCCTCGCCGCGCGCGAGGAGTTCGCGGCGCACCTCTCGCGGACGCACGTCCTGGAGGTCGCGCGGCTCGTCACCGACTGGCACGGGCAGGGGGCGGTCGACCTGCCGGGCGTTAGGGTCGTACGCAAGGACGAGCTCATCGTCCTCAGCGCCAGGACGACGGAAGAGTGACATGAGATCCACCGACATCGCCGACGACCTGACCGAGGTCCTCCACACCGAGGAGGAGATCCACGGCCGCATCGCCGAGATGTGCCGCGAGATCGAGCGCGACAACCCGGGGGAGGAGCTGCTCCTCGTCGGCGTGCTCAAGGGCGCGGTCATGGTCATGGCCGACCTCGCGCGCGAGCTCGAGCTGCCGATCCACATGGACTGGATGGCGGTCAGCTCCTACGGCTCCGGCACCAAGTCGAGCGGCGTCGTCCGCATCCTCAAGGACCTCGACGCCGACCTCACCGGTCGCCGCGTGCTCATCGTCGAGGACATCATCGACTCCGGCCTCACGCTCTCCTGGCTGCTCGCGAACCTGCGCTCGCGCGGGGCCGCGAGCGTCGAGGTGTGCGCCCTGCTGCGCAAGCCCGAGGCCGCGAAGATCGCGGTCGACGTCAAGTACGTGGGCTTCGAGATCCCGGACGACTTCGTGGTCGGGTACGGCCTCGACTACGCGGAGCGGTACCGCAACCTCCGCGACGTGGCGGTCCTCGCGCCGCACGTCTACAGCTGAGCCGCCCCGCTCCTCTTATCCGCCTCAATGCCGGCGCACGTTCGGCTGGCGGCGAACACCGCGGCCACGCTCAGACGGCCGCTTGTATCCTCGAGACATCTCGTCGCCGTACGGCGCGGCACGGGCAGAAAGGTGTCGGGCCCGCGCCCCTACGCTCATGAACTTCAAGAAACTCCTCCGCAGCCCGATCCTGATCGTCGTCCTCGCCATCGTCGTGGTGTCGGTGGGCTTCAGCCTCATCACGGGATCCGGCTACAAGACCATCACCACGCAGCACGGCCTCGAGCTGATCCAGGACGGCAAGGTCGCCTCCGCCAAGATCATCGACGGCGAGCAGCGCGTGGACCTCACGCTCGCGAGCGCCGACGGCGACAACGGCACCATGGTGCAGTTCAACTACGTCGCGCAGCGCGGCGGCGAGATCGTCTCCGCCATCACGGCCGCGAACCCCGCCGAGGGCTTCGACGACCAGGTGCCGCAGCCGAGCTGGCTGCTCTCGGCGTTCAGCATCCTGCTGCCGCTCCTGCTCATCGGCTTCTTCATCTGGATCATGTTCTCCGGCATGCAGGGCGGCGGGAACCGCGTCATGCAGTTCGGCAAGTCGAAGGCGAAGCTCGCCTCCAAGGACTCCCCGAAGGTGACGTTCGCCGACGTCGCCGGGTCGGACGAGGCCATCGAGGAGCTCGAGGAGATCAAGGACTTCCTCAAGGAGCCCGCCAAGTTCCAGGCCGTCGGCGCCCGCATCCCCAAGGGCGTGCTGCTCTACGGCCCTCCCGGCACCGGCAAGACCCTGCTCGCTCGCGCCGTCGCGGGCGAGGCGGGCGTGCCCTTCTACTCGATCTCCGGATCCGACTTCGTCGAGATGTTCGTGGGCGTCGGCGCGAGCCGCGTGCGCGACCTGTTCGAGCAGGCCAAGCAGAACGCGCCGGCCATCATCTTCGTCGACGAGATCGACGCGGTCGGCCGCCACCGCGGCGCCGGCGTCGGCGGCGGCAACGACGAGCGCGAGCAGACCCTCAACCAGCTCCTGGTGGAGATGGACGGCTTCGACGTCAAGACCAACGTCATCCTCATCGCGGCCACCAACCGGCCCGACGTGCTCGACCCCGCGCTCCTGCGCCCCGGCCGCTTCGACCGCCAGATCGGCGTCGACGCCCCGGACCTGCAGGGCCGCAAGCAGATCCTCGAGGTGCACGGGCGCGGCAAGCCGCTCGCCGCGGGCGTCGACCTCGAGGTCCTGGCGCGGAAGACGCCCGGCTTCACGGGAGCCGACCTCGCCAACGTCCTCAACGAGGCCGCGCTCCTCACCGCGCGCTCCAACGCGCAGCTCATCGACGACCGCGCGCTCGACGAGGCCGTCGACCGCGTGATGGCCGGCCCCCAGCGCCGCAGCCGCATCATGCGCGACCACGAGAAGCTCATCACCGCGTACCACGAGGGCGGCCACGCGCTCGCGGCGGCGGCGATGAACAACACGGATCCCGTCACGAAGGTCACGATCCTGCCGCGCGGCCGCGCCCTCGGCTACACGATGGTGCTGCCGCTCGAGGACAAGTACTCCGTCACCCGCAACGAGCTGCTCGACCAGCTGACCTACGCCATGGGCGGCCGCGTCGCGGAGGAGATCGTGTTCCACGACCCCACCACGGGCGCGTCGAACGACATCGAGAAGGCCACGTCCACGGCCCGACGCATGGTCACCGAGTACGGCATGAGCGCCAAGGTCGGATCCGTGAAGCTCGGCTCCAGCTCGGGCGAGCCCTTCCTCGGCCGCGAGCTCGGCGGCGGACGCGACTACTCGGAGGACATGGCCCTCACGGTCGACGCCGAGGTGCGGAAGCTCCTCGACGGCGCGCACGACGAGGCGTGGCAGGTCATCAACGACAACCGCGACGTGCTCGACCGCCTCGCCACCGAGCTGCTCGAGAAGGAGACGCTCGACCACGACCAGCTCGCGGCGATCTTCGCGGACGTCAAGAAGCTGCCGCCGCGCCCGCAGTGGCTCTCGAGCGACAAGCGCCCGCTGTCCGACCTGCCTCCCGTGCCCATGCCGCAGAAGGCGCCCATCGACCAGGGCGTCGTCGACGGCGCGGTCGACTCGGAGCCGCCGGTCGGCAAGCCGAAGCGCTCGCCCTTCCCGCGTCCCGCGACGGCCTGATCCGGTGGGCGTCGACCGGGCGCGCATCGAGGCGGCCGTGGCCGAGCTGATCCTCGCCATCGGCGAGGACCCGGGCCGGGAAGGCCTCGCGACCACCCCGGCGCGGGTCGCCGAGGCGTACGGCGAGTTCTTCGCGGGCGTGGGCACGGATCCGCTCCGCCACCTGCGCGAGACCTTCCCGCTGCCGGAGACGGACGCGGCGCCGCAGCCCGTGATCGTCACGGGCATCGCGTTCCGCTCCATCTGCGAGCACCACCTGCTGCCCTTCACCGGCGTCGCGCACCTGGCCTACGTGCCGGGGGAGCGGATCGTCGGCCTCGGCCGGCTGCCGCGCGTGGTCGACGACCTCGCCTCCCGCCCGCAGATGCAGGAGCGGCTGGGGGAGCAGATCGCCGAGGCCCTCGAGCACGGTCTCGGGGCGCGCGGCGTGGCCGTCATCCTCGACGCCACGCACGGCTGCGTCACCGCGCGTGGCACCCGCCAGGCCGGCAGCACGACCATCACCATCGCGGCGCGCGGATCCCTCGCCGAGCCCGCGGCGCGCGCCGAGGTGCTCGCGCTGCTGCCCGCCTCGGGCGGCCGAGCGTGACCGTGGGCGCCCCCCGCACGCTCGTGATGGGGATCCTCAACGCGACGCCCGACTCCTTCAGCGACGGCGGCCGGCACCTCGCGCTCGACGACGCCCTCGCGCACGCCCGGCAGATGGTCGCGGCGGGCGCCGAGCTCGTGGACGTGGGCGGGGAGTCCACCCGCCCGGGCGCGCTCCGCGTCGACGCCGACGAGGAGCTCGCGCGGGTGCTCCCCGTGATCCGGGAGCTCGCCGCCGAGGGGATCGCCGTGAGCGTCGACACCATGCGCGCCGCGACCGCCGAGGCGTGCGTCGCGGCGGGGGCGCGGATCGTCAACGACGTGTCCGGGGGCCTCGCGGATCCGCGGATGGCCGCGGTCGTCGCGGGCGCCGGCGTCGACTACGTGGCCATGCACTGGCGCGGGCACAGCGACACCATGGCGGCGCGAGCGACCTACGCCGACACGGTCGGCGAGGTGCGCGACGAGCTCGCCGCCCGCGTCGACGCCCTCGTGGCCGCCGGGGTGGATCCCGCCCGCATCGCCGTCGACCCCGGCCTCGGCTTCGCGAAGGACGCCGCGCACGACTGGCAGCTCCTCGGCGCCCTCGACGCGTTCACGGGCCTCGGCCACCGCGTGCTCGTGGGCGCCTCCCGCAAGCGCTTCCTCGGGCGGCTGCTGCCGGACGGCGCTGCCGTCGAGGAGCGCGACGTGCCGACCGCGGTCGTCAGCGCCCTGTCCGCGCGCGCCGGGGCGTGGGCCGTCCGCGTGCACGACGTCACCTCCACCCGCGCCGCGCTCGCGGTCGAGGAGGCGTGGGCGCGGGGGCGCGCCGAGGCCGTCGCCGCCGCATCCGCCGGGCCGTCGGCCGCCGCCGGTCTGTCAGAGTAGGAGCATGAGCGCCGTGAGCCAGGACCGTGTCGTCGTCTCCCCGCAGGCGGTGCTCGTGCGCATCGCGGTCGCCGCGCTCATCGCCTCCGTGATCCTCGGTGCCGGGCTCACCTTCCCGGCCGACATCGCCGCCGGCGCGGGCGCGGGAGTGGTGATCGCCAAGGTCGTGGCCGTGGTGCTCGGGCTGCTCGGATCCCTCGGCGCCGCCTACGCGTCCGTCGTGCTGCTGTCGCCCGTCCTCACCACGATCGGCGCCGCGCTGTGGCCGGTCGCCGTCGCGCTGCTCGGCACGGCGCTCGGGATCGTCGGCGCGCTGCCGTTCTCCTCCGCCGCGGTCGAGGGCGACGCGTCGAACGCCGTCCTCGGGCTCGTGGCGGCGGTGCTCGCCGTGCTCGGGATCGCCGCGGCCATCGGGTGGGCCGTCGTCCAGCGCCGCGTCGCACGGCTCGCGGCCACCGCCCGCCGGGTCACCGAGACCGGCCGCCGCACCTCCGCGATCGTGACCGCCGTGCAGCGCCTCGACGGATCCGGCGACGCCGTCCGCGCGCGCCTCACCGTCGCGTTCACCGACGGCGAGGGCCGCGACCACCACGTCACGCGCACCGTCACCACGGCCGACCGGCTGCTCCCCGCCGTCGGCGGCAAGCTGCCCCTCTGGTACGACCCGGCCGACCCGGGCGACCTCCTGTCCATCGTCGTGGGCCGCTCATGGTGACGCCCGTCCCCGCCGACCGCATCCTGCTCACCGGCCTCCGCGTGCACGCCCACCACGGCGTGTTCGCCGAGGAGCGCCGCGACGGCCAGCCGTTCGTGATCGACCTCGAGGTCGCGCTCGACCTCGCGCCCGCCGGCGTCAGCGACGAGCTGGGCCGCACGCTGCACTACGGCGAGCTGGCCGAGGAGGTCGCCGCGGCGGTCGGGCGGGATCCCGTCGACCTCATCGAGACCGTCGCCGAGCGCGTCGCGGCCGTCGTGCTCGCGCATCCCGTCGCCCGGTCGGTGCGCGTCACCGTGCACAAGCCGGACGCGCCCATCTCCGTGCCGTTCGACGACGTGGCCGTCGTGATCGAGCGGGCGTCCGCGCTGCCGGCGCCGGGGGAGACCGTGCGCGCGGTCGTGGCCGTGGGATCCAACCTCGGCGACCGGCGGGCGACCATCGAGCGCGCGCTGGCGGGCATCGACGAGGTGCCCGGCCTCCGCGTCGTGCGCACGTCGGATCTCGTGGAGTCCGTCGCCGTGACCGCCGACGGGGAGGACCCGACGAAGCCCGGCTACCTCAACGGCGTCGCGCTGGTGGACTCCGGGCTCGGCCCGCACGCGCTGCTGGACGCGCTGTCCGCGATCGAGCGCGACCTCGGCCGCGTGCGCGCCGAGCGCTGGGGCGACCGCACGATCGACCTCGACGTCGTCGCGTACGGCGACGCGCGGATCCACGACGAGCGCCTCACGCTCCCGCACCCGCGCGCCGCCGAGCGCGCCTTCGTGCTCGGACCCTGGCTGCAGGCGCATCCCGACGCGGAGCTGCCCGGCCGAGGCCGCGTCGACGCGCTGCTCGCGGCGCTCGCGCAGGCCGCCTCCGCCGACGACGACCGCGCGGAGGCGACCCCGTGACCCGCACGCGCTCCACCACCCTCATCGCCCTGCTCATCGCGGGCGCGGCCGTCGGCTGGTTCGCCGAGAACGCGCTCGTCGTGAGCGGACGCGCGCTCCTGATCCCGCCGCTCACGCTCGGCGCGACGCTCCTCATCGTCGGGATCGTGCTGCTCGCGCTCGCCCGCCCCATCCGCCGCTCGACGCTCGGCCGCACGCCCGGCCGCGTCGATCCCTTCCGCGCCACGCGCGTGGTGCTCCTCGCCAAGGCGTCGGCGCTCGCGGGCGCGCTGCTCACCGGGATCACCGGGGGAGTGCTGGCCTTCGTGCTGGCCCGGCCCGTGCTGCCCGGCGCGTCCTCGGTCGGGCTCGCGGTGGCCGGTACGGTGGGAGCCGTCGTCCTCCTCGTCGCCGGGCTGGTCGCCGAGCACTGGTGCACGGTCCCGCCCGACGACCGGGACGACTCGCGCCCCGGGGATCCGGCGCGCGAGCTCTCGTAGGACCCCGTGGCACCACCGTTCGCGGGCCCCACCGCACCCCGAGGAGCCCCGTGACCCCGAACGTCGACCCGCACGGCGTCACCTGGCGCCGCGTCTCCCCGCGTCTCGTCGGCGTCGAGCTGGTGGGCGGGGTCATCACCGCCCTCGTGCTCGGCGGCGTCGCGGCGTTCCTCTTCGCGGTCGACGCACCGCGCTGGCTGCCGATCGTGCTGGGTGCCGCCGCGCTCGTCGAGCTGGTCGTGACGCTCGTCGTCGTCCCGCGCCGCGTGCGGGCGATGGGATACCAGCTGCGCGAGGACGACCTCGTGTTCCGCCGCGGCATCATGTGGACGCGCGTCGTCGCCGTGCCGTACGGGCGGATGCAGCTCGTCGACATCACGCGCGGCCCCGTCGGCCGCGTGCTCGGCCTCGCCGACCTCAAGCTCGTCACCGCGGCGGCCGCGGCCAGCATCCAGATCCCCGGGCTCACGAACGCCGACGCCGAGGAGCTGCGCGACCGGCTCGTCGCCCTCGCCGAGACGCGCCGGGCCGGGCTGTGACCGACCCGACCCCCGACGGCCCGACGGCCCTGCCGTCCGGCGCGGCAGCCGGGGCCGTCCCCGCCGCCGAGGCGCGGATCGCGGAGGAGCTCACCGACGGCGACTGGCACCGCCTCCACCCGGCCACCCCCGTGCTCCGCGGCGGGGTCCTCTTCCTCGTCGCGATCGGCTTCCTCGTCTCGTCGCTGCGCGAGCAGCTCGTGGAGCAGTTCGTGCCCGGCCAGCGGCGGGACGGCGAGCAGGACCTCATCCCGATGCTCGTGGAGACCGGCAGCCTCGTCTGGGTGGTCCTCGCCCTCCTCGCGTTCACGCTCCTCGCGGTCGGCGTCTCCTACCTCTCGTGGCGCATGCACACGTTCCGCGTGACGGAGGAGACCGTCGAGGTGCGCAGCGGGATCCTCTCCCGCACGAACAGGCGGGCACGGCTCGACCGGATCCAGGGCGTCAACATCGTGCGCCCGCTGATCGCGCGGCTGATCGGCGCGGCCAAGCTCGAGATCCAGGTCGCGGGCAACGACGCCAACCTGCCGCTGCAGTACCTCCGCTCGCGCGACGCCGACGCCTTCCGCCTGCGAGTGCTGCGGCTCGCGTCCGGCGCGCGGGCCGAGGCGGCGGGATCCGCGCCCGCCGCCCCCGGCGCTCCCGCCCGCGGCTTCGTCGGCTCCCGGGTGGACGACTTCCTCGCCCCCGAGCTCGACCCGGATGCCGCCCCGCCGCAGTCGGTCGTGCGCATCCCCCTCCCGCGCCTGGTCGGCGCGGTGCTGCTCTCGGCGCCCACGGTGGTGCTCGTGCTGTTCGTCGCGGTCGGGATCCCGCTCATCGTGCGCTTCGAGGCCTGGTACCTGCTCGTGCCGCTGCTGCCGACGCTGCTGGGATCCGCCGGCTTCTTCGTGCGCCGCATCACGCGCTCGCTCCGCTACAGCGTCGCCGGCACGCCCGATGGCGTCCGGGTCGGGTTCGGCCTGCTGTCCACGAGCAACGACACCATCCCGCCCGGCCGGATCCACGCGGTCGAGGTCGTGCAGCCGCTGCTCTGGCGCGCGGCCGGCTGGTGGGAGATCCGCATCACGCGCGCCTCGCACTCCTCGTCGCCGGGCGCCGCCGGCCAGCAGAACACGTCGATCCTCCCCGTGGGCGACCGCCGGGACGTCGACCGCGTGCTCGGCCTCGTGCTGCCCGACCTCGTGGGCGACCAGGCGCTCGCGCTCGTCGCCGTGGGCATGACCGGCCGCGGGGGAGCCGACGACGGCTTCATCACGTCGCCGCGTCGGGCGCGGATCCTCAAGCCCTTCTCTTGGCGCCGCACCGGCTTCGCGGTCGACGCATCCGCCTTCCTCGTGCGCCGCGGCGTGATGTGGCGCCGCCTCGTCATCGTGCCGCACGCCCGGACGCAGGGCGTCGACCTCACGCAGGGCCCGATCGACCGCCGCCTCGACCTCGTGTCGGTGCGCGCCGCGACCGTCGCGGGCCCCGTGGACACGCGGCTCGGCGCCATCGACCGCGCCACGGGCATCGAGCTGTCGACCCGGCTGGTCCAGGCCGCCGTGGCGTCCGCCCGCTCCGACACGTCCGCGCACTGGGGCGCCGAGGCCGCGAGCTGGCCCGCGCCGGGAGCCGCAGCGGCCCCCGTCCCGGCACCTGAGCCCGTCCCCGCACCGGAGCCCATCCCGGAGTCGACGCCCGAGCCCGAGCCCGATCCGGCATCCGCCCCCGCCCGCGCCGACGCCCCCCGCCACCGATCCACCCCCGAGGACCCTGCATGACCGCTCCATCCCAGCGCTCCGGCCGCCTCGGCGTGGGCATCGTCGGCGCGGGCCGCGTCGGCCCCGTCCTCGGCGCAGCCCTCGCGGGCGCCGGCCACGCGATCACCGGCATCTCCGCGGTCTCGGAGGCGAGCCGCGAACGCGCGGAGGCGATGCTGCCGGGCGTCCCCGTCCTCGAGATCCCCGACCTCGTCGAGCGGAGCGAGCTCGTGATCCTCGCCGTCCCCGACGCCGAGCTCCCCGGGCTCGTCGCGGGCCTCGCCGCCACGGGCGCGTGGCAGGCCGGCCAGCTCGTCGTGCACACGTCGGCGGCGCACGGGATCCAGGTGCTCGCGCCCGCCTTCGCGTCCGGGATCATCCCGCTCGCCATCCACCCGGCGATGTCGTTCACCGGCACGAGCATGGACCTCGGCCGCATGGTCGACAGCTGGTTCGCCGTCACCGCGCCCGCGCCCGTGCTCCCCATCGCGCAGGTGCTCGTCGTCGAGATGGGCGGCGAGCCCGTCGTCGTCGAGGAGCGCGACCGCGCCGCGTACGCGGAGGCCATCTCCACCGCGACCACGTTCTCCACCGCCATCGTCGACCAGGCCGCCGGCCTCCTCGCGGGCATCGGCGTGGAGGAGCCCGGCCGCGTCCTCGGACCGCTGATCCGCTCGGCCGTCGACGACGCGCTCCGCCGCTCCTCCCCGGCGGGCGGCGCGCGCCTCACGTCCGGCGACGTGCCGCTGCCGACGGACGAGGGCCACGAGCCGCACTAACCTGGTGCGTCCGCGTCCCGCAGCACCGAGGAGCCCCTTGCCATGACGATCCCCGCGCCCACCGTCGTCACCGGCATCGCCGAGCTGCGCGCCCGCGTCCGCGACCACCGGGCCGCGCGCACCGCGGCGGGGGAGGCGCCCGTCGTCGTCCTCGTCCCCACCATGGGCGCGCTGCACGAGGGCCACCTGGCGCACGCGCGCCGGGCTCGCGAGCTCGGCTCCCTCGTGGTCGTGTCGATCTTCGTCAACCCGCTGCAGTTCGGCGCGGGCGAGGACCTCGACGCCTACCCGCGCACGCTCGACGCCGACGTCGCCGCGCTCGCGGAGACCGGCGTCGACCTCGTGTTCGCGCCGTCCGCGGCCGAGATGTACCCGGACGGGCCCGCGCGCGTCCGCGTCACCGGCGGATCCGTCGCCCTCACGCTCGAGGGCCGCTCGCGCCCCGGCCACTTCGACGGCATGCTCACCGTCGTGGCGAAGCTCCTCCACATCGTGGCGCCCGACGTCGCCACGTTCGGCCGCAAGGACGCCCAGCAGCTGCACCTCGTCCGCCGCATGGTGCGCGACCTCGACCTGCCCGTCCGCATCGAGGAGCTGCCCACGGTGCGCGAGCCCGACGGCCTGGCGCTTTCGAGCCGCAACCGCTTCCTCGACGACCGCGAGCGCCGCGCCGCCCGCGTGATCCCGGCCGCGCTCGAGGCCGCGCAGAGCGCGGGGGACCGCGGCATCGACGCCGTCATCGCCGCCGCGCAGTCCGTCGTCATGGGCGAGCCCGCCGTCGCCCTCGACCACTTCCAGGTCGTGGACCCGACCACCTTCGAGTCCGTGGACGACGGCTTCACGGGCGTCGCGCTCGCGGTCATCGCGGCCCGCGTCGGCAGCACCCGCCTCATCGACAACGAGACCGTCGTCATCGCCTGACCCGACCTCGCGCGGCGCGACCCGGCCGTCCGTCGACCCGCGTGCCCGGGCCCTGCCCGCACCTGCGAGAATCGACGGGAGGCCGCTCGGCCGCCCCGTACCCCACGACCCGCGAGGATCCGCCCGCACATGACCGACAGCCCCGGAACGCCCGCGACGCTCGAGACCGCCCCCGCTCCCGCCGTGGAGGGACCCGCCGAGGACGTCGCCGAGCAGAAGGCCGTGCGCCTCGCCAAGCGCGCGCGTCTCAACGCCGCGGGCGGCCCGGGCGAGGGCGCGTACCCGGTTCAGGTGCCCGTCACGACCACGATCCCGGCGGTCCGCGCGGAGTTCGGCCACCTCGAGCCCGGCGAGGAGACCGACCACGTGGTCGGCATCGCGGGCCGCGTCGTCCACTTCCGCAACACCGGCAAGCTCTGCTTCGCGACGCTCCAGGCGGGCGACGGCACGCGCATCCAGGCCATGATCTCGCTGGCCGAGGTCGGCGAGGACGCGCTCGCCGCGTGGAAGGAGCTCGTCGACCTGGGCGACCACGTCTTCGTCGCGGGCCGCGTCATCGCGAGCCGCAAGGGCGAGCTGTCGATCATGGCGAGCGAGTGGCGCATCGCCTCGAAGGCCCTGCTGCCCCTGCCGAACCTGCACTCCGAGCTCTCCGACGAGACCCGCGTCCGCAGCCGCTACCTCGACCTGATCGTCCGCGACCAGGCCCGCAAGAACGTCCTCGACCGCGCGAAGGTCAACGCCTCGATGCGCGAGACGTTCCGCGAGCGCGGCTACGTCGAGGTCGAGACGCCCATGCTGCAGGTGATGCACGGGGGTGCGTCCGCCCGCCCGTTCGTCACGCACTCCAACGCCTTCGACACCGAGATGTACCTCCGCATCGCGCCCGAGCTGTACCTCAAGCGCGCGGTCGTCGGCGGCATCGACCGCGTCTTCGAGATCAACCGCAACTTCCGCAACGAGGGCGCGGACTCGACGCACAGCCCCGAGTTCGCGATGCTCGAGGCGTACGAGGCCTACGGCGACTACACCTCCATCGCCGAGCTCACCCAGACGCTCGTGCAGGACGCGGCCATGGCCGTCGCCGGCAGCCACGTCGTCACGTGGGCCGACGGCACCGAGTACGACCTCGGCGGCGAGTGGGACCGCATCTCCATGTACGGCTCGCTGAGCGAGGCCGCCGGCGTCGAGATCACTCCCGCCACGACCGTCGACGAGCTCCAGGCGATCGCCGACCGCGAGGGCGTCGTCGTGCCGCTGAGCACGCACGGCAAGCTCGTCGAGGAGCTCTGGGAGCACTTCGTGAAGGGCGGCCTCGAGCGCCCCACCTTCGTGCTCGACTTCCCCGTGGAGACCTCCCCGCTCACGCGCGCGCACCGCTCGATCGACGGCGTCGTCGAGAAGTGGGACCTCTACATCCGCGGCTTCGAGCTGGCCACCGGCTACTCCGAGCTCGTGGATCCCGTCGTCCAGCGCGAGCGCTTCGTCGACCAGGCGCGCCAGTCGGCGCGTGGCGACGACGAGGCCATGCCGCTCGACGAGGAGTTCCTCCGTGCCCTCGAGCACGGCATGCCGCCCTCGGGCGGCATGGGTATGGGGGTCGACCGGCTCCTCATGGCCATCACCGGTCTCGGCATCCGCGAGACCATCCTGTTCCCCCTAGTGAAGTAGGCGACCATGCCATTAGGCCCCGACGGCTCGAACCCGAAGAAGCCCACCACCGCGCGCTACGCCCTCTGGATCATCGTGGGCGGCATCGCCGTCGTCATGATCGGCCAGGGCGTCTACGGCATCCTCACCTAGAGCGCGGCGTATCCTTTCCGCATGGATGATTTCTGGGCGAGCGCGATCTGGTCGATCCTCCCCACCCTCGGCGTGGGCCTGATCTTCTGGTTCATCATGCGGGCGGTCATCCAGGCGGACAAGCAGGAGCGCAAGGCGTACGCCGCCATCGAGGCGAAGGAGCGCGCCCGCATGGGCGTTCCCGCGCCCGACGCCGACCGCTAGCGCGGACCGCGCCCGCCGGTCGCCCCCGGCCCGGATCCTCCGTCCACCGCATCGCGTCACGCCCACGGCGAACAGGGGCATGCACTCCTCGGACCCGTCGTTACTCTCTACATATCGGCGCCGGCCCCCTGCCCCGGTGCCCAGGGAGATACAGATGTTCGAGAGATTCACCGACCGCGCTCGTCGCGTCGTCGTCCTGGCCCAAGAAGAGGCCAAGATGCTCAACCACAACTACATCGGGACCGAGCACATCCTGCTCGGCCTCATCCACGAGGGCGAAGGCGTGGCCGCCAAGGCCCTGGAGTCGCTCGGCATCTCCCTCGATGCCGTCCGCGAACAGGTCCAGGACATCATCGGCCAGGGCCAGCAGCAGCCCACGGGGCACATCCCGTTCACGCCGCGCGCCAAGAAGGTCCTGGAGCTGTCGCTCCGCGAGGCCCTCCAGCTCGGCCACAACTACATCGGCACCGAGCACATCCTCCTCGGCCTGATCCGCGAGGGCGAGGGCGTCGCCGCGCAGGTGCTCGTCAAGCTCGGCGCCGACCTCAACCGCGTGCGCCAGCAGGTCATCCAGCTACTGTCCGGCTACCAGGGCAAGGAGGCGGTCGCCGTCGGCGGCGAGGCGCAGCAGAGCCAGCAGGCGGGCTCCACGGTCCTGGACCAGTTCGGGCGCAACCTCACGCAGGCCGCGCGCGACGGCAAGCTCGACCCCGTCATCGGGCGCGAGAAGGAGATCGAGCGCGTGATGCAGATCCTGTCGCGCCGCTCCAAGAACAACCCCGTCCTCATCGGCGAGCCCGGCGTCGGCAAGACCGCCGTCGTCGAGGGCCTGGCGCAGGCCATCGTCAAGGGCGACGTCCCGGAGACGCTGAAGGACAAGCAGCTCTACACGCTCGACCTCGGCTCGCTCATCGCCGGGTCCCGCTACCGCGGCGACTTCGAGGAGCGCCTCAAGAAGGTCACCAAGGAGATCCGCACCCGCGGCGACATCATCACGTTCATCGACGAGATCCACACGCTCGTCGGCGCGGGTGCCGCTGAGGGCGCGATCGACGCGGCCAGCATCCTCAAGCCGCTCCTCGCGCGCGGCGAGCTGCAGACCATCGGCGCCACCACGCTCGACGAGTACCGCAAGCACTTCGAGAAGGACGCGGCCCTCGAGCGCCGCTTCCAGCCCATCCAGGTGCAGGAGCCCTCGCTGCCCCACACCATCAACATCCTCAAGGGCCTGCGCGACCGGTACGAGGCGTTCCACAAGGTGTCCATCACCGACGGCGCCATCGTGTCCGCGGCGAACCTCGCGGACCGCTACATCGCCGACCGGTTCCTCCCGGACAAGGCCATCGACCTGATCGACGAGGCCGGCGCCCGCCTGCGCCTGTCGATCCTGTCGGCGCCGCCGGAGCTGCGTGAGTTCGACGAGCGCATCTCCACGGTCCGCGTGGCCAAGGAGACCGCCATCGAGGACCAGGACTTCGAGAAGGCCGCGAGCCTGCGCGACGAGGAGAAGAACCTCCTCGGCGAGCGCCTCCGCCTCGAGAAGCAGTGGCGCTCGGGCGACGTCCGCACCACCGCCGAGGTCGACGAGGGCCTGATCGCCGAGGTGCTGGCGCAGGCCACGGGCATCCCGGTGTTCAAGCTCACGGAGGAGGAGTCCTCGCGCCTCGTCTTCATGGAGAAGGCCCTGCACCAGCGGGTCATCGGCCAGGAGGAGGCCATCTCGGCCCTGTCCAAGACCATCCGCCGCACGCGCGCCGGGCTCAAGGACCCGCGTCGTCCCTCGGGATCGTTCATCTTCGCCGGCCCCACGGGCGTCGGCAAGACGGAGCTCGCGAAGGCCCTGGCGGAGTTCCTGTTCGACGACGAGGACGCCCTCATCTCGCTCGACATGAGCGAGTACGGCGAGAAGCACACCGTGAGCCGCCTCTTCGGCGCCCCTCCCGGATTCGTCGGCTTCGAGGAGGGCGGCCAGCTCACCGAGAAGGTGCGCCGCAAGCCGTTCTCCGTGGTGCTCTTCGACGAGATCGAGAAGGCGCACCCGGACATCTTCAACTCGCTGCTCCAGATCCTGGAGGAGGGACGCCTGACGGATGGCCAGGGCCGCGTGGTCGACTTCAAGAACACGGTCATCATCATGACCACCAACCTCGGCACCAAGGACATCACGGGTGCCCCGGTCGGGTTCCAGGTCGAGAACAACGCCGCGAACTCCTACGAGCGCATGAAGGGCAAGGTCAGCGAGGAGCTGAAGAAGAACTTCAAGCCCGAGTTCCTCAACCGCGTGGACGACACCATCGTCTTCCCGCAGCTGTCGAAGCCCGAGCTGCTCCAGATCGTCGACCTGTTCGTGAAGCGCCTGTCGGACCGCATGATGGACCGCGACCTCACGATCACGCTCGAGACCGCCGCGAAGGAGCGCCTCATCGAGGTCGGCTTCGACCCGTCGCTCGGCGCCCGGCCCCTCCGCCGCGCGGTGCAGCACGAGATCGAGGACCGTCTGTCGGAGCGCATCCTGCAGGGCGACCTAAACGCGGGCGACCACGTGCACGTGGACTACGTGGACGGCCAGTTCACGTTCGTCACCACCCAGCGCGAGGGCATCTCGGTCGCGGCCGGCATCGGCACCGGGACCGGCACGCCGGACCTCGCCATCACCAGCGAGTAGCGCAGCCAGCACCACCACGACGGCCCGTCGTCCCCGAGAGGGGGCGGCGGGCCGTCGCCGTGTCCGCAGGCTGCGGGTGTCCTCCATCCCGCTGTCGCCTCCTCGGGCGGCGGGCCAGGATGGACGGGGGCGGAACCGCCCCATGAAGGAGATGCCAGCTGATGAGAATCGCCGTCACCGGAGGCTCGGGGAAGCTCGGCCGCCACGTCGTCGCCGACCTGCGCGCCCACGGACACGAAGTCACCAACATCGACCAGGTGGGGGAGCGCGGGTCCGGCTACGTCCGCGTCGACACCACCGACTACGGGCAGGTCGTCGACGCCCTGTTCGGCGTCCAGGACCTGCATGAGGGATTCGACGCGATCGTGCACCTCGCCGCGATCCCGGCCCCCGCGATCCTCAGCGACGTGGCCACGTTCCACAACAACATGCTCACGAGCTTCAACGTCTTCCAGGCCGCGCGCCGGGCGGGCATCAAGAAGGTGGTCTACGCGTCCAGCGAGACCGTGCTCGGCCTGCCGTTCGACGTGCCGCCGCCGTACATCCCCGTCGACGAGGAGTACCCGGCGCAGCCGAACAGCACCTACTCGCTCGTGAAGCACCTCGAGGAGCAGATGGCGATCGAGCTGTGCCGCTGGGATCCCGAGCTGCAGGTCACCGCGCTCCGCTTCTCCAACGTCATGGACGTGGACGACTACGACGAGTTCCCGGGCTTCGACGACGACGCGCTCGCGCGCAAGTGGAACCTGTGGGGCTACATCGACGGGCGCGACGGCGCGCAGGCGGTGCGCAAGGCGCTCGAGCACGACGCTCCGGGCTTCGACCGCTTCATCGTCGCGAACGGCGACACCGTGATGAGCCGCTCGTCGGCCGAGCTCGTCGCGGAGGTCTTCCCCGGCGTCGAGGTCACGAAGGAGCTGGGCGAGCACGAGACGCTGCTGTCCATCGACAAGGCGCGCCGGATCCTCGGCTACGAGCCCGAGCACACCTGGCGCGACCACGCGCCCGCCACCACGGGCGACGACCCGGTGGCGGGGCACCCGTCGTGAGGTACGTGCGCCTGGGCAGCACGGGCACCGAGGTCTCGGCCATCGCGCTGGGCTGCATGAGCTACGGCGAGCCGACGCGCGGCAACCACGCGTGGACGCTCACCGAGGAGGACTCCATCCCGCTCATCCGCCGCGCGGTGGAGCTCGGGATCACGTTCTTCGACACCGCGAACGTGTACTCCGACGGGTCGAGCGAGGAGATCACGGGTCGCGCGCTGAACGCGATGACGACGCGCGAGGAGGTGGTCATCGCCACCAAGGTGCACGGCGCCATGGGGGAGGGGCCGAACTCGCGCGGGCTGTCGCGGAAGCACATCATGTGGCAGATCGACGAGAGCCTCCGCCGGCTCGGGACCGACTACGTGGACCTGTACCAGATCCACCGCTTCGACCCGGCGACGCCGCTCGAGGAGACGCTGGAGGCGCTGCACGACCTGGTGAAGGCCGGCAAGGTGCGCTACCTCGGCGCCTCGTCGATGGACGCCTGGCGGTTCTCGAAGGCGCTGCACCTGCAGCGGGCGAACGGCTGGGCGCCGTTCGTCACGATGCAGGACCACTACAACCTCGTGAACCGCGAGGAGGAGCGCGAGATGCTGCCCCTCTGCGCCGACGCGGGCGTGGGATCCCTGCCGTGGAGCCCGCTCGCCCGCGGCCGCCTCACGCGCGACTGGGACGCGTCGACCGCGCGCAGCGCGACCGACGAGTTCGGGAAGACGCTCTACGCCGCGCAGGAGGACTCCGACCGCCGGGTCGCGGCCGCGGTCGCGGAGGTGGCCGAGGCGCGTGGCGTGCCGCGCGCGCAGGTCGCGCTCGCCTGGGTGTCGCGGAACCCCGTCGTCACCGCGCCCATCGTGGGCGGCACGAAGGCGTCGCACATCGAGGACGCCGTCGCGTCGCTGGACCTCGAGCTCACGGACGACGAGGTGTCGCGGCTCGAGGAGCACTACGTGCCGCACGCGGTCGTCGGCTACTGACCGCCCCGGGGATCGCCCGCGCCGCCCGACTTGCGCGGGTGATCCCCGTCACCTACTCTTGGCGGAGCCACAGACCGCTGGTCGTCGGCGTGCCTCCGCGAGGGGATGCGCCGGACGAAGGTTCACTCAGGTGAAGGCCCGCGCAGGTGATCGAAGCACGATGCAGCGCATGCCCTGAGGGCCTGCGCGACACTCCCGCTCCGGCCTCCTGTGCCGGAGCGTTTCTCATGTGTGCAGCCGGGGGCTGCCAGCACCCCGCACCGCTTCCGCGGTGTCGGGGAACCACGTGATAAGGAGTGCCATGGCGAACAAGGAAGCCTCGGTCGCCGAGCTCGCGGAGAAGTTCCGCAGCTCGAACGCCGTACTGCTCACCGAGTACCGCGGTCTCACCGTTGCCCAGCTCAAGCAGCTGCGGAAGAGCATCAGTGCAGACGCGACCTACGCCGTGGTGAAGAACACGCTGACCAAGATCGCGGCGAACCAGGCGGGGATCTCGTCGTTCGACGACGAGCTCGTCGGCCCGTCCGCGATCGCGTTCGTGCACGGCGACACCGTCGCCGTCGCGAAGGCGCTGCGTGCCTTCACCAAGGCCAATCCTCTTCTCGTCGTGAAGGGCGGTTACTTCGACGGCAACCCCCTGGCGGCGGACGAGGTGAACAAGCTCGCCGACCTCGAGTCGCGGGAGGTGCTGCTGGGCAAGCTCGCCGGCGCCTTCAAGGCCTCGCTCTTCGGCGCGGCGTACCTGTTCAACGCACCGCTCTCGCAGGCCGTACGCACCGTCGAGGCGCTGCGCGAGAAGCAGGAATCGGCTCAGTAGCACCCCTCGGGTCCCACCCGGGGCGCGATGCACTGATCCACGAGACACCACACCAACCCAAGGAGATACACCATGGCAAAGCTGTCTAACGACGAGCTCATCGAGGCCTTCAAGGAGCTCACGCTCATCGAGCTCAGCGACTTCGTCAAGAAGTTCGAGGAGGTCTTCGAGGTCACCGCCGCGGCGCCCGTCGCCGCTGCCGCCGCCCCCGGCTCGGCCGCCCCCGCGGAGGAGGTCGAGGAGAAGACGTCCTTCGACGTCATCCTCGAGGCCGCCGGCGACAAGAAGATCCAGGTCATCAAGGAGGTGCGTGCCCTCACGAGCCTCGGTCTCGGTGAGGCGAAGGCGCTCGTCGACGGAGCCCCCAAGGCCGTCCTGGAGGGCGCCAACAAGGAGGCCGCCGACAAGGCCAAGGCGCAGCTCGAGGCCGCGGGCGCGACGGTCACCGTCAAGTAGCTCGTACCACCGCACAGCGCGCAGGGCGCCGATCCCCTCGGGGTCGGCGCCCTGCGTCGTCCCCGGCGGTCGGATCAGGCGGAGCCTGGCCGCAGGTCATGCCCGAGCGCGCGGGCCCGATCCACGGCCCCCGCGCGCGACGTCGCGTCGAGCTTCCGGTAGGCGCTCCGCATGTGCGACTTCACCGTGTTGGGGGAGATGAAGAGCCGGCCGGCGATCTGCGTCACCGTCAGCCCGTCGGCCAGGCAGGCGACGATGGCGCGCTCGCGGTCCGTCAGCGGATCCACCGGCGCCGCCTCCACTCGCACCCGTCCCGCGCGGACGCCCTCGAGCATCTCCCGCACGCCGGGCAGCTGGTCCCGCTCCAGGGCGCGGTCGACGAGCGCGTGCGACGCCGCGGCGGGGAACACCGCGAAGGGCCGGAGGGCGCCGGTCGACACGGCGTGGAGCGCCGCGCGATCGAACGCGTGATCGCTCCGCGCGCGGTCGCCGAGGCCGTGGTGCGCAGCTGCGACCACGAGCAGCACGTCGTCGAGGGTGCGCCCCGAGTGCGCGTCGCCGAGCGCGAGGCAGTCCGCCATCTGGGCGAGGGCGCCGACGTGGTCGTCGGCCTGGACCCGCAGCCGTCCGGCGATCATCGCCGGGCACGTCGAGTGCTGCGCCGTGGGCTCCAGGGTGCGGAGCAGGTCCCACGCCGAGGCCGACTGCTCCAGCTGCGCGAGGAGGGACGCCCGCAGCGTGTCGCGCATGGTGGGGACGGGGCCGTGCTCCGCCCAGCCCACGCCGAGGTTGTGCAGCCGACGCAGGTGCTCGAGCGCGTCGAGCCGGAGGCCGCGGATCGCTGCCACGGTGGCCTCCGCGTAGCGGGCGAGCAGCTCCCAGTCGGTGCCGTCGCTGGCGGGGCGGAGGCCGTCGACGATGAGCATCGCGTCGTCCTGCCGCGTCTCGTCGACCGCGATCATCGCGGCGGCGATCTCGGCCGGCGCGAGGAAGCCGCTGCGCGCCAGGTCGGGATCGGCGCCCGGCGAGGCGAGGAGCCCGCGGGCGCGGACGACGAGATCGCGCGCCTCCTCGATCTCCCCGAGGCAGTAGGCGAGGTACGCGAGCGCGCCGCGGCACTCCAGGCGGTCGGGCAGCACGAGGTGGCGTTCGCCGAGGCCCTCCGCGACGCGGAGCTCCTCGCGCGCCGCGGTGAAGTCGCCGAGGTGCGTGAGCACGAGCCCGCGCTGCAGCGCCACGCGGGCCTGGAGCGCGATGCGCGCCTGCAGCGGGATCCCGCGCTCGGTGTCGAGGATCGACCTGGCCTCGTCGAGGCAGTCGCGCGCCTCGGCGAGCCGGCCCACCCGGCGGTCGCCCGCGGCCCGGTGCACGAGGACCGCAGCGCGCGTCCGCACGCCAGGTGCGGGATCCGCGGTGAGGAGGAGGTCGAGGGCGGAGCGGTAGGCGATCGAGGCCCGGCGGTCGGAGGCGACCGCGCCGCGGTAGGTCGCGGCCATCCCGGTGACGAGCCAGACGTCGTTCTCCCACGTGGCGGGGTCGAGGCGGTCGTAGAGGGCGCGGATCCGGTCGGAGTGGAGGTCGACGTGCAGGGGCCACCCGTCGGCGAGGAGGGATGCGGCCTGCTCGTCGGCGCCGCCGTCCAGGGCCTCGCCGATCGCGTGCTCGAGACCGTCGATGGTCGGCGCGTCGCTCATGGGGTCCTTCGGGGCGGGGCCCGGTGGGGAGGCCGGACCCCTCCACGCTACGTCCCGACGGTCGTCCGGAGCGAGGCGAGGGGCGGGGCTGTCCGTGCGCGGACATCCGAGCGCGGAGATGACATGTGCATAGCTTGGCTATATGATCGACGCATGACCGATCACGACCTGCGCGGCACCCTCGGGGACCTGGTGACCGCCGGGCACCGGCTCACGCGCCTCGCCGCGCACGAGGTGGGCGGCACGAGCTCGCCCGCCGTATGGCGCACCCTGTCGGTGCTCGTGACGTGGCCGGGAGGGATGCGCCTCGGCGCGCTCGCCGAGCGCAGCCGCGTGTCCCAGCCCACGACCACCAAGATCGTGCGCTCGCTCGTCGCCCAGGGCTGGATCGCGCAGGTCACGGACCCGTCCGACGCGCGCGCGACGCTCCTCGAGATCACGTCGGCCGGCCGGTCCGCGCTCGGCGACTGGCGCGACCGCCTGGCCACCGCGCTCGTGCCGCGCTTCGCCGACCTCCCGGCCGACGACGTGGCCGTGCTCGCGCGGGCCGTCGAGATCGTCATGTTGCGCGTCGACGGCGAGCCCGCTCCCGCTCCCGCGGGCGACTGACCGCCGGCGCCCGCCGACCCCGCACCACCCATCCGCACCGATCCCAGGAGGCGACACCGCACCCGTGTCCACCCAGCAGCACGCGTCGTTCCGCGACATCTTCCGCCAGCCCCGCTCCGTCTTCGCCGTCGCCTTCGCGTGCGTCATCGCGTTCATGGGCATCGGGCTCGTCGACCCGATCCTCCCCGCCATCGCGGACAGCCTCGACGCGACCGCCACCGAGACCGAGCTCCTCTTCACGAGCTACCTGCTCGTCACCGGGCTCGCCATGCTCATCACCAGCTGGATCTCCAGCCGCATCGGCGCCAAGCGCACCCTCCTCATCGGCCTCGCGATCATCGTCGTCTTCGCCGCGGCGGCCCTCCTCTCCCAGGACGTGGAGCAGGTCATCGGCTTCCGCGCCGGATGGGGCCTCGGCAACGCGCTCTTCATCTCCACGGCGCTCGCGACCATCGTCGGATCCGCGTCCGGCGGCACCGCGTCCGCGATCATGCTCTACGAGGCGGCGCTCGGCCTCGGCATCGCGGTCGGCCCGCTGCTCGGCGGCCTCCTCGGCCGCTGGAGCTGGCGCGGCCCGTTCTTCGGCACGGCGACGCTCATGGCGGTCGGCTTCGTCGCGATCCTCGCCCTGCTCGGCAAGGAGGACGCGCCCCGCGCGCCCATGCGCCTCTCCGCCCCGCTGCGCGCG
This sequence comes from Clavibacter michiganensis subsp. insidiosus, assembly GCF_002240565.1. Lineage (GTDB taxonomy): Bacteria > Actinomycetota > Actinomycetes > Actinomycetales > Microbacteriaceae > Clavibacter > Clavibacter insidiosus. Next base: position 877,278 of record NZ_MZMO01000001.1, read on the forward strand.
CTGCGCACCCCCGCGCTCGCGGTGCTCGCCGCCGCCGCGCTGTTCTACAACATCGGCTTCTTCGTGCTGCTCGCCTACACGCCGTTCCCGCTGGGCTTCGACGCCATCGGCCTCGGCCTCACCTTCTTCGGCTGGGGCGTGGGCCTCGCGATCACGTCGGTGCTCGTGGCGCCGCTCCTCACGAGGCGGATGGCGCGCACCTCGGTGCTCCGGCTCGTGCTCCCGCTCCTCGCCGTCGACCTCGCTGCCGCCGGGCTCGTGGTCCGCTCCTCGATCGGGCTCGTGGTGTGCGTGATCGTCGGCGGGCTCCTGCTCGGCGTCCTCAACACCGTCCTCACCGAGTGCGTGATGGAGGCCACCGACCACCCGCGCAGCGTCGCGTCGTCGGCGTACTCGTCCGTGCGCTTCCTCGGCGGCGCCATCGCCCCGCCCGCGGCGACCGAGCTCGCGGACCTGTTCTCGGACGCGACGCCCTACTACGCGGCGGCCGGATCCGTGCTCGTCGCCCTCGTGATCGTCGTGGCCGGTCACCGCTGGCTGCGTCGCGTCGACGCGGACCCCGTCGACGCCCTCGAGGAGGCGCAGGCGGTCACCGCCGGCGACGCCTGACGCACGACCCGCGCACCCCTCCGCCCCCGATCCCGCCCGCCCTCACGGCGCCGGCGGCACCGGGGGCGCGGTCGTGCTCGTGCGCGCCTGGAAGTCGACGGGCACCGTCACCGTGCGCTCGGCCGCGCCCTCCGGTGCGAGCCCCTCGAACACCATGCCCACGGCGGTCCGCCCCTGGGTCCGCGGGTGCTGCTCCACGGTCGTCAGCCCGAACAGCGGCGCGAGCGCGTGCCCGTCGATCCCGGCGACCGAGAGATCGGCGGGCACGGCGATGCCCAGCTGCCGGGCCGCGAGGATCGTCCCGATGGCGATCTCGTCGGAGGCCGCGAAGATCGCCGTCGGTCGCGTCCGCGGGTCGGCGAGCAGCGCTATGGCCGAGCGGAAGCCGCCGTCGATCGTGAACTCGGCCGTGGCGAACCGGGCCTCGAGCCCGCGCGGATCCGCGTCGATCGCCGCCCGGTAGCCCGCGAGCCGCTTCGCGTGCACGAAGAACGCCATCTGCGCGTGCAGGTCGCCGCCGAGGTGCACGACGCGCGCGTGCCCGAGGCTCAGCAGGTGCTCGGTGGCCAGGCGCGCCGCGGCCTCGTCGTCGATGCTCAGGGTGCTCATGCCCTCGACCGGCCCGCCGATCCCGACGAGCGGCTTGTCGAGCGCGCGCAGCCGCACGACCTCCGCGGGCGTGAGGGCGACGCTCACCGCGATGACCGCGTCCACGCGCTTGCGCACGAGGAAGTACTCGAAGACCTTCCGGCGCTGCTCGGGATCCGCGGTGAGGCGGTACAGCGTGAGGTCGTGGTCGGCCTCGATGAGCGCCTCCTCGATCCCCTCGAGCAGCTCCGCGAAGAACCAGCGGTTGATGAACGGCATGACGACGCCCACGTTCATCGACCGGCCGGTCACGAGGCTCGAGGCATTCGAGGAGACGACGTACCCGATCTCGGCGGCGGCCTCGGAGACGCGGGTGCGCGTGGCGGGGGAGACGTAGCCGCGGCCGCTGAGCGCGCGCGACGCGGTGGCCTTGGAGACCCCGGCCAGTCGGGCGACGTCGGCGATGGCGCTCATCGCGCTCCCTCCATCGGGACCCGCGGCGCCTCGTCGCGCCGTACGCGCACGCTGGAAGCGGTTCCAGCATGCGCGGGGGGCCGGTTCCGATGATGGACCATCCGCGCCGGCCGCGCCTACGCCGCCGCCGCGAGGTTCACCGATTCGTTACCCCAGCCACCTTGCCGTGGGCTGCGAGCTCCCCTACGTTGACCTCTGGAACCGGTTCCCCATCGGGGAGAGGTTTTCAGGCGACGGCGCCTTACCCGCCGGCGCACGCATGACAGGACGGCGGGGCGGACCCGCATCCACTCGATGAAGAGGAGACGCACATGGGCCACGCCCTATTCCGACGTCGCTTCGCGGCACCCCTCGCAGCGGTCGGCATCGCCGGCCTCGCGCTCACGGGCTGCACGGGCGACATCGCGGCCAAGGACGCCGCGGACACCGACTGCTCGCCGTACTCGTCGTACGGCACGTTCGAGGGGAGCCCCGAGGTCAGCATCGGCGGCACGATCCAGGACGACGAGGCCGACCGGCTCGTCGAGTCGTGGAAGGACTTCGAGTCCTGCACGGGCATCACCGTGAACTACCAGGGCACCAAGGAGTTCGAGGCGCAGATCGCGGTCCTCGCCGAAGGGAAGTCCGCCCCCGACATCGGCATCATCCCGCAGCCGGGCCTCTTCAACGTGCTCGCCTCGAAGGGCTACCTCCAGCCGGCGCCCGCCGCCGTCGAGGAGAACGTCGACAAGGGCTGGTCCACGGACTGGAAGGGCTACGGCACGGTCGACGGCACCTTCTACGGCGCGCCGCTCATGGCGAGCGTCAAGGGGTACGTCTGGTACTCGCCGGCGGAGTTCAAGGAGAAGGGCTACGAGATCCCGAAGTCCACCGCCCAGCTCATGGACCTCACGAAGAAGATCGCGGACGAGGGCGACCACAAGCCGTGGTGCGTCGGCATCGGATCCGGCGACGCCACCGGCTGGCCGGGCACCGACTGGATCGAGAGCTTCGTCATCCGGCAGTCGGGCGCCGAGACCTACGACAAGTGGGTGACGCACCAGATCCCGTTCAACGACCCGGCCATCGTGCAGGCGTTCGACGCGGTCGGCGACATCATCAAGAACCCGGACTACGTCAACGGCGGCCTGGGCGACGTCTCGTCGATCATCTCCACGGAGTTCGGCGACGCCGGCCTCCCGATCCTCGACGGCGAGTGCTCGCTGCACCACCAGGCCTCGTTCTACGAGGGCTTCTGGAAGAAGGCCGACGGCACCGACGCGAAGGTCTCGCCCGACGGCGACGTCTACGCGTTCCTGCTGCCGCCCACGAACGAGGGCGACGCGACGACCGTCACCGGCGGCGGCGAGCTCGTCGGCGCCTTCAAGTCGAGCGACGAGATCACCGCGGTGCTCTCCTACCTCTCGAGCGACACCTGGGCGAACAACCGCGTCAAGCTCGGTGGCGTCATCAGCGCGAACAAGGGGCTCGACCCCGCGAACGCGTCGAGCGACATCCTGAAGCAGAGCATCGAGATCCTGCAGGACCCGAACGCCACGTTCCGGTTCGACGGCTCGGACCTCATGCCCGGCGCGGTCGGCACCGACTCCTTCTGGAAGGGGATCGTCGGCTGGCTGAGCGGCGACTCGACCCAGAAGACGGTCGACGCCATCGAGTCGAGCTGGCCCGCGTCCTGATCGACGCAGGCTGATCCACCTCCGGCCCTGATGGGGCCGGCACCCGGGCGGGCATCCGTGCCGCCCCTGCGGGGCCGCCGCGAACGCGGCGGCCCCGCTCCCACATCCCTCCGACCCGAAGGGCGAGACGTCCATGACGACCGCTGATCTGATCGGCAAGATCCTCCAGGTGGTGGTGGCGCTCGCCGTCTTCGCCGTGGTGATCGGGCTGATCCTCTTCCTCATCGACAAGGCGCCGAAGCGCGGCAAGGACTGGGTGCAGCTGGGCGCCTTCGTGCTCCCCGCGCTGATCCTGCTCGCCGTCGGCCTCATCTACCCCGCGTTCCGCACGACCCTGCTCGCGTTCCGCGACAACTCGGGGGAGTGGGCCGGGTTCGACAACTTCGTCTGGATGTTCACCCAGCCGTCCGCGCTCCGCACGCTGCTCAACACGGTCATCTGGGTGGTATTCGTGCCGCTGCTGTCGACGGCCATCGGCCTCGCCTACGCGGTCTTCATCGACAAGTCGCGCGGCGAGAAGTACTTCAAGGCCCTCGTCTTCATGCCGATGGCGATCTCGTTCGTCGGCGCCGGCATCATCTGGCGCTTCGTGTACGACTACAAGTCGGGCGACAACGCGCAGATCGGCGTGCTCAACCAGATCCTCGTCTGGACGGGCCAGGAGCCCGTGCAGTGGCTGCAGACCTCGCCCATCAACACGGCGCTGCTCATCATCGTGATGATCTGGATCCAGACGGGCTTCGCCATGGTCGTGCTCTCCGCGAGCATCAAGGGCGTGCCGACCGAGCAGATCGAGGCCGCGCAGCTCGACGGCACCAACGCCTGGGAGCGGTTCCTCAACGTGACGCTCCCCGGGATCCGCGGGTCGCTCGTCGTGGTGGTCACGACCATCTCGATCGCGACGCTCAAGGTGTTCGACATCGTCCGCACCATGACGGCGGGCAACTTCGACACCAGCGTCATCGCCAACGAGATGTACACGCAGGCGTTCCGCGCCGGCGAGCAGGGCCGCGGCTCGGCGCTCGCGATCGTGCTGTTCCTCATGGTGCTGCCGATCGTCATCTACAACGTCCGCGTCATGAGCAAGCAGAGGGAGATCCGATGAGCGTCGCACCCGCCGACCTGCCCGTCGCGGACCGCGGGACGCGTCGCGGCACCATCGAGCAGGCGGCCACCGTCGGGGCGAAGAGCCGCCGCGTCAAGAACCGGCTCACGTCGCGTCGCGCCACGGTCGCCGCGCTGATCATCGCGGTCCTCTGGACGCTGCCGACCTTCGGCCTGTTCGTCTCGTCGTTCCGCCCGGCCGGCCTCATCCAGACCACGGGCTGGTGGACGATCTTCCAGAACCCGGGCTTCACGCTCGACAACTACAAGGACGTGCTGCTCTCCACGTCGCAGTCGTCGCCGCAGCTGGGCTCGTACTTCGTGAACTCGCTCGCCATCGCGATCCCGGCGACGCTGTTCCCGCTCGTCATCGCGTCGATGGCGGCGTACGCGTTCGCGTGGATCAAGTTCAAGGGCTCGAACTTCCTGTTCGTGCTGATCTTCGCGCTGCAGATCGTGCCGCTGCAGATGGCGCTCATCCCGCTGCTGCAAATGTTCACGCGCACGCTCCGCCCGCTGCAGGAGGCCGTGCACGCGGTGGTCCCGCTCATCCCGGAGCAGGGCTACCTGCCGGTGTGGGTGGCGCACACGATCTTCGCGCTGCCGCTCGCGATCTTCCTGCTGCACAACTTCATCTCGGAGATCCCGGGCGAGGTCATCGAGGCGGCCCGGGTCGACGGCGCGAGCCACGGCCAGGTGTTCTTCCGCATCGTGCTGCCGCTCGCGCTCCCGGCGATCGCGTCGTTCGCGATCTTCCAGTTCCTCTGGGTCTGGAACGACCTGCTGGTGGCGCTGATCTTCTCGGGCGGCACACCGGACGTGGCACCTCTCACGCAGCGGCTCGCGGAGCTCACGGGCACGCGCGGGCAGGACTGGCAGCGGCTCACCGCCGCGGCGTTCGTCTCCCTGATCGTCCCGCTCATCGTGTTCTTCAGCCTCCAGCGGTACTTCGTGCGGGGCCTCCTGGCGGGGTCCACGAAGGGCTGATCCGCGCTCGCCCGGCCCGGCCCGGTCGTCCGCTCGCGCGGGCGGCCGGGCCGTCGCCCTGTCCGGCGCCGCCGTGGTCGGGGGAGATCCCCCACGGGCGTAAAATCGCCGGAATGACGAGGATGGGCGACATCGCCGCGGGCGGCGGGATGCGCGGAGGCGGCGGACGCCGCGGGCGGGTGAGCGCGGCCGACGCCGAGGCCCAGCGCCGGGCCAACGCCGAGGCGCCGCGCGTCGAGAACCTGCTGGGCCGGATCGCGGAGCTGTTCCGCCCGCACCGCCGTGCGCTGGTCCTCACGATCGCGCTCGTGCTGGTCGGCGCGGGCCTCACGGTCGTGCCGCCGCTGCTCACGCAGCAGGCCTTCGACCGCGGGCTCTTCCCGCCGACGGGCGGCCCCGACATCCCGGTCCTCGTCGAGCTCGTCGCGATCATGATCGCCATCTGGATCGCGGGCGCGGGCCTCGGCGTCTGGCAGACGTACCTCACCGCGACGGTCGGCAACCGGGTCATGGGATCCATGCGGGTCGACCTGTTCCGCCACCTGCAGAGCATGGAGCTCGGCTTCTTCACGCGCACGAAGACGGGCGTCATCCAGTCCCGCCTGCAGAACGACGTGGGCGGCGTGGCGGCCGTCCTCACCAACACGGTCTCGAGCGTGCTCGGCAACACCGTGACCGTCATCGCGGCGCTCGTGGCGATGCTCGTGCTCAACTGGCAGCTCACGCTCGTGGCCGTGGTGCTCATGCCCGTGCTCGTGATCGCGCAGCGGCGCGTCGGCCAGGTGCGGGCGCGGATCGCGTCGAAGACGCAGGAGTCGCTGTCCGACATGACGGCGATCACGCAGGAGACGCTCTCGGTCTCGGGCATCCTGCTCTCGAAGAGCTTCAACCGGCAGGCCGCGGAGACCGCGCGCTACGAGGCCGAGAACCGAACGCAGATCCGGCTGCAGGTGAGCCAGCAGATGAGCGGGCAGTGGTTCTTCGCGCTCGTGCAGATCTTCCTGTCGATCATCCCGGCCATCGTCTACGTGGTCGCGGGCTTCCTCATCACGGGCGGCGTCAGCGTCACGGCGGGCACCATCGTCGCGTTCACGACCGTGCAGGCGCGCCTCATGTGGCCGCTCATCGGCCTGATGCGCGTGGCGCTCGACCTCCAGACCTCGGGCGCGCTGTTCGCCCGCATCTTCGAGTACCTCGACCTCGAGCCCGCGATCCGCGACCGGCACGACGCGCGCAGGGTGGCCGAGGGCCCGGCGCTCGGCCGCGTCGCCTTCGACGACGTGCGCTTCTCCTATCCGGACACGCGGCCCGGCGAGCGACCGACGCTCGACGGCATGTCGTTCGCGATCGAGCCCGGCCAGTTCGCCGCGTTCGTCGGCCCGTCGGGCGCGGGCAAGACGACGGTGTCGTACCTCATCCCGCGCTTCCACGACGTGACCGGCGGCCGCGTGCTCTTCTCCGGCGAGGACGTGCGCGACCTCGAGCAGGAGTCGCTGCTGGAGAACATCGGCATCGTCAGCCAGGAGACGTACCTCTTCCACGCGACCATCGGCGAGAACCTCCGCTACGCGCGTCCCGACGCCACGCAGGAGCAGATCGAGCAGGCGGCGCGGGCGGCGAACATCCACCCGACCATCGAGTCGTTCCCCGACGGGTACGACACGCTCGTGGGGGAGCGCGGCTACCGGCTGTCCGGCGGTGAGAAGCAGCGCATCGCCATCGCGCGCGTGCTGCTGAAGGACCCGGCCGTGCTGATCCTCGACGAGGCCACGAGCGCCCTCGACGCGATCTCGGAGCGCGTCGTGCAGCAGGCGCTCGACACCGCGTCGCGCGGCCGCACCACCATCGCGATCGCGCACCGGCTCTCGACCGTGGTCGACGCCGACGTGATATTCGTCGTCGTCGCCGGTCGCATCGTCGAGCAGGGCACGCACGCCGAGCTGCTGGCCCGCCGGGGCGAGTACGCGCGGCTCTACAGCGACCAGCGCACCGAGGCCGCCTGACCCGCGGATCCGACCGGCGCCCGGACGACGCACTGCCCGCCCGCGAGGCGGACGGGCGGTGCAGCGGGACGGCTCAGGACCGGGCGTCGAGGAGCTGCTGCATGTAGAGGATCTCCTTGTCCTGGATCATCACCATGCCGTTGGCGAGGTCCGTGATGAGGGGATTCCGCGACCGGTCGAGGAGCGCCTGTGCCATCTCGACGCCGCCGCGGTGGTGGGCGATCATCAGCGTGAGGAACTTCCGCTCCGCTGCCACGCCCGTGAGCCCCTGCAGCTCGTCGAGGTCGGCCTGCGAGGCGAGGCCCGGCATCGTCGCGCCGGGGGTCATGTCCATCGACGAGTGGTCGGTCTTCCCGTCCAGCGTCGGCAGCGTCATCCAGGTCATGCGCGGCTGCGACGGCGCCTGGTCGAGGCCCCACGACGTGAGGAACGCGTACATCTGGCCCGCCTGCTGGGCCTGCGCCTGCGCGATGTCCTGCGCGATGAGCTTGACCTCGGGGTCGTCCGTGCGGTCGATGATCATGAGCGACATCTGCACGGCCTGCTCGTGGTGCACCTGCATGTCGCGGGAGAAGCCGGCCTCCGCGCTGTTCGTGCTGGGCGTGAGCGCCGACACGGGAGCGGTGACGCGGCCGACGAGCAGCCCGGCGACCACGAGGGCCACCGCCACGATGCCCGCGGCGAGGCCGATGCGGATCCGGCGCCCCCGGGCGCGCGACTCCTCGCCGTGCGCGACGAGGCCCTCGAGCTCCTCCTCGCGGATGTCGTCGTCCGGGACGTGGTCCACGACGACGTCGCCCTCGTCGGGGCGGTCGGATCCGTCGGTGCCGCGGTCGGTCACGGTCAGCCGACCCGGCCCTCGCCCTCGAGGGCGCCGGTGCACGCGGCGCCGGCCTCGGGGGCGTTCGGGCTCTTCCAGTACTTGGCCATGAAGTCCTTGATGCGCTGGTCGTCGACCGAGTCGACCTTGACCTGCGCGCCCCACGCGGACAGCGCGATGGGGGTGTCGAGGCCCTCGTACGGCGACATCGTGACGTAGCCGCCGAACGACTCCGCGTACTTCTGCAGGTTCGACAGGTCGTCGCCCGTGATCTTCGCGGCGTCGTACGTGATCCACACGGCCCCGTGCTCGAGGTCGTGCACCGCGTTCTCGTTGGGCTGCGGCTGGTCGTAGACGCCGCAGTTCAGCCACATGGGGTTGTGCTCGCCGCCGACGGGCGGGCTCATGCCGTCGTACAGACCGGCGTAGTCGACCGGGGTCTGGACGTGCGTGCTGGGCAGCGAGTCCCAGGTGCGGAGGCCCTCGATCGAGATGTCGGCCGGATCCTGCTTCGGCGTGCCGCTCGAGACGACCACGCCGATCACGACGGCGACGACCGCGACGGCGGCCACGGATCCCGTGATGATGCCGATGAGGCGGTTGCGGCGCGCGCGGTCCTGCTGCTTCTTGAGCGCCGCTACCTTCTCGGCGCGGCGGGCCTCGCGCTGCTGCTTGACCGTGAGGTCCTTCTGGGCCTGCTTGGCGGTCGGCGGGACGGGCCGTCCGCTCTCGTCGCCGGAGGGCGTGGTGTCGTCGCGTCGCGCCACGGAGGGTCCTTCTCTGCTGGGGGAATGTGCATCCAGGGTACCGGCCCGTCCTGGGCGGACCCTGCTCGCGGCCGCGCCCGATGCCCCGTAACACGGCGGAGGCACGCGCCTACACTGGACGGGCGGGGCCCACCGGACCGCACACCTCATAGCCGGGAGCGCCACCTCACGTGAAGTACGCCGACACGATCCTCGACCTGATCGGGAACACCCCGCTCGTGAAGCTGAACAAGGTGGTCGAGGGGATCTCGGCGACCGTCCTCGTGAAGGTCGAGTACCTGAACCCCGGCGGCAGCGCCAAGGACCGCATCGCGACGCGCATCATCGACGCCGCCGAGCGCGATGGGAAGCTGAAGCCGGGCGGCACCATCGTCGAGCCCACCTCCGGCAACACCGGCGTCGGCCTCGCCCTCGTCGCGCAGCAGCGCGGCTACCGCTGCGTCTTCGTCCTCCCGGACAAGGTCGGCGAGGACAAGCGCAACGTGCTGACGGCCTACGGCGCCGAGATCGTGGTCACGCCCACCTCGGTCGCGCCCGACCACCCCGACTCCTACTACTCGGTGAGCGACCGGCTCGCGCGCGAGATCCCCGGCGCCTTCAAGCCCGACCAGTACTCCAACCCCAACGGGCCGCTCAGCCACTACGAGACCACGGGTCCCGAGATCTGGCGCGACACCGAGGGGGAGATCACCCACTTCGTCGCGGGCGTCGGCACCGGCGGCACCATCAGCGGCGTCGGCCGCTACCTCAAGGAGGTGTCGGAGGGGCGCGTGCGCATCGTCGGCGCCGACCCCGAGGGCTCGGTCTACTCCGGCGGCACCGGCCGCCCGTACCTCGTCGAGGGCGTGGGCGAGGACTTCTGGCCGGCGGCCTACGACCCCGACGTGGTCGACGAGGTCATCGCCTCGAGCGACCAGGAGTCGTTCGACATGACCCTCCGGCTCGCCCGCGAGGAGGGTCTGCTGGTGGGAGGATCCAGCGGCATGGCCGTCGTCTCCGCGCTCAAGGCCGCGAAGCACCTGGGCCCCGACGACGTGATGGTGATCCTGCTGCCCGACGGCGGCCGCGGCTACCTCGGCAAGATCTTCAACGAGAAGTGGATGCAGTCCTACGGCTTCGCGCGCGTCAACGGCCAGCGCACGGTCGCCGACGTGATGAGCGCCAAGACGGGCAGCCTGCCCGACCTCGTGCACGCGCACCCGAACGACACCATCCGCGACGCGATCCGCATCATGACCGAGTACGACGTCTCGCAGCTGCCCGTCCTCTCGGCCGAGCCGCCCGTGGTCATGGGCGAGGTCGCGGGCGCCGTCGACGAGCGCAGCCTGCTCGAGCTCGTCTTCAGCGGCCGCGCGCAGCTGTCCGACCAGGTCGGCCCCTTCGCGGGCGCGGCGTTCGGCCTCATCGGCGTGAACGAGACCGTGCCCGACGCGTGGAGCGCGCTCGGATCCGCCGACGCCCTCATGGTGAGCGACGGCGGCAAGCCCGTCGGCGTGCTCACGCGCCACGACCTCCTCACCTACCTCACCGACTGATCCGCCCGCCCTCCGGCCCGCGCATCCCCCGACCACAGAGACGAGCCCCCGTGAGCGACAAGCACGACTTCGACACCCGCGCCATCCACGCCGGCCAGGACCCGGATCCCACGACGGGTGCCGTCATCCCGCCCCTGTACCTCACGAGCACCTTCGTGCAGGACGGCATCGGCGGCCTCCGCGAGGGCTACGAGTACGCGCGGAGCGCTAACCCGACGCGCACCGGCCTGCAGGAGCTGCTCGCGTCGCTCGAGAAGGGGACGCACGCGTTCTCGTTCGCCTCGGGTCTCGCCGCCGAGGACACGCTGCTGCGTGCGATCACGCGCCCCGGCGACCGCATCGTGCTGAGCGACGACGTGTACGGCGGCACCTACCGCCTCATCACGCGCGTGCTCGGCGACTGGGGGATCGTCGTCGAGACCGTCGACATGAGCGACCTCGCCGAGGTCGAGCGGGTCCTCGGATCCGGCCCCGCGAAGGTCCTCTGGGTCGAGACGCCGAGCAACCCGCTGATGAAGATCAGCGACATCCGCGCGCTCGCCGACCTCGGCCACGCCGTCGGCGCCACGGTCGTCGTCGACAACACCTTCGCCTCGCCGTACCTGCAGCAGCCGCTCACGCTCGGCGCCGACGTGGTCGTCCACTCGACCACCAAGTACCTGGGCGGGCACTCCGACGTGCTCGGCGGCGCCGTGATCCTCCACGACGACGAACTGGCTGAGAAGGTCGGCTTCCTCCAGTTCGCGATCGGCGCGGTCTCCGGCCCCATGGACGCCTGGCTCACCACGCGCGGGATCAAGACCCTCGCCGTCCGCATGGAGCGCCACTCCGCCAACGCCGAGGAGATCGCCGCGTTCCTGCAGCAGCATCCCGACGTCACGGCCGTGCACTACCCGGGCCTCCCGGAGCACCCGGGCCACGACATCGCGAAGGCGCAGATGACGGGCTTCGGCGGCATGATCTCGTTCCAGGTGCGCGGGGGAGCGAACGCCGCGCGCCGCGTGGTCGAGGGCACGCGCGTCTTCCAGCTCGCGGAGTCGCTCGGCGGCGTCGAGTCGCTCATCAGCTACCCGTCCGAGATGACGCACGCGTCCGTCAAGGGCACGCCGCTCGAGGTGCCGGACGACCTGGTGCGCCTCTCGGTGGGCATCGAGGCCGTCGAGGACCTCGTCGTCGACCTCGAGCGCGCGCTCGGCAAGGCGCTCAAGCAGGGCAAGCACTAGGCGCGGTCGACCCCGCCGAGCCGACGGGGTCGCGCGGGGCTCAGGGCAGCAGCCCGCGCACGGCCTCGTCGACGCTGACGCCGCGCTCGCGCGCGTGGGCGCTGAGGCGCGCCATGGTGTCCCGGTCGAGGGTGATGGTGAGGGTCGTGTCGCCGGGCTCGGGCGCGATCTCCTCGTCGAACGCGTCGAAGTCGAACAGGCCTGGCTGCGCGGGCGCCTCGGCCTCCAGCTCCTCGGCCGCGGCGGTGACGGGATCCGCCGCCAGCTCCGCGTCGGCCTCGACGGCGGCCGTCTCCGTCGCCGCGTCGGGGGAGCCGGTGGCCTCGTCGGCGCCGTGGCCCGCCCAGCCGGGGCCGGCGGGGATCGCGCCGCGTCCCTGGAACGCGGTGGCGACCGCGCGGGCCCGCACGTCCGCGGCCTCGTTCAGCGGGTGGTTCGCGTGCCCCTTGACCCACTCGAAGCGGTAGTGGCGGCCCTGGATCTCGGCGTCGATCTCCTTGAGTAGCTCCACGTTGAGCACCGGCTTGCCGTCGCCCTTCCGCCAGCCCTTGCGCTTCCAGCCGGGCATCCACTTGGTCACCGAGTTGATGACGTACTGACTGTCGCACAGCACGAGCAGGTCGTCGTCGAGGTGCGCGGTGGCCCGGAACAGCTCGAGCACGGCCTTCAGCTCGCCCTGGTTGTTGGTCGCGTGCGCCCAGCCGCCCGCCGCCCAGTGCTCGTCGTCGACGTACCAGGCCCAGCCGGCGGGTCCGGGGTTGCCGAGCGCGGATCCGTCTGCCGCGGCGGTGATCGTCACAGGTGGTGCCTCTCGTCGGGTGGACGACCAGTCTGCCGCAGCCGTCCGACCCCAGGTGCCCGCCCTCCCGCCCTCGATCGATCCCGCGCCCATGCGGCATGTGACAGTCACATGTGACAATGTGACACCTGCGCCAGGAGGCGTAGCCGGGCGGACGCCCGGACGGAGACGGGGTCGATGATGACGACGGAGACGCCGCGCGGCAGGGCGCCCAGCATCCGCGACGTCGCACGCCTCGCCGGGGTCTCGCACCAGACGGTCTCGCGCGTGCTCAACGACTCGCCCTCGCTCCGCGCGGAGACGCGTCAGCGCGTGCTCGACGTGATGGAGCAGATCCAGTACCGGCCGAACCGCGCGGCCCGCGCCCTCGTCACCAGCCGCTCCCGCACCATAGGAGTGCTCACCGCCCAGAGCTCTCAGTACGGCCCCGCGTCGTCCATCGCGGCGATCGAGGCGGCCGCCCGCGAGGCCGGCTACCTCGTCACGACCACGAACCTGCCCTCGTCCGACGAGGCCGCGATCCAGGTCGCGCTCGGCCACCTCGTCGACCAGGCCGTGGAGGGGCTCGTGGTCGTGGCGCCGCAGGTGCGCGTGCGCGAGGTCATCGCGAGCATGTCGCTCGACGTCCCCTACGTGACCATGCAGAGCGACGGGCGCGGCGACGCGCACGACCTCTCGGTCGACCAGATCGCGGGCGCGCGCCTGGCCACGCGGCACCTGCTCGACCTCGGCCACCGCGACATCTACCACCTCGCCGGCCCGCAGGACTGGATCGAGGCGGAGGCGCGGATGCGGGGCTTCCTCGACGCCATGTCGGCGGCAGACGCGCCCACCACCGCGCCCATCCTCGGCGACTGGACGGCCGAGTTCGGGTTCTACGCGGGCCGCGAGATGCTGCGCCTCCGCGACTTCACGGCGATCTTCTCCAGCAACGACCAGATGGCCCTGGGCCTCATCCACGCCGTCCGCGACGCGGGCCTCGACGTCCCGGGCGACGTCAGCATCGTCGGCTTCGACGACATCCCGGAGGCCGCGCACTTCTGGCCCCCGCTCACGACCGTCCGCCAGGACTTCGCCGAGGTCGGCCGTCGCTGCGTCGCGCTGCTGCTCGACGGCATGGGCGGCACGGGGGACCGGTACCGCGGCACCATCACGCCGGAGCTGGTCGTCCGCGCGTCCACCGGACCGCCCTCGTACTGACCCGGTCGGCCGGTCGGCCGGTCGGGCGGAAGGGTCCTCCCCAGCCGCCGACACCCCACTTCGAGGGGGTGGGCGCTCCTGGGTTGACAGGTCGATCCCGCGCGTGTGTAGAGTGACATCCGCTGATGTGACCGTTCACATCGCAGGCGGTCTTCCCGGATCGCCAGCATCAGACGAAGGAGTCGATCCCGTGCCCAGCGCCCCCGTGAGCACCGCCGCCGAGGCCCAGTCCGGCCCGGAGGCCGAGAGCTACGTCATCGGGGTCGACTACGGCACCCTCTCCGGCCGCGCCGTCGTGGTGCGCGTCTCGGACGGCGTCGAGCTCGGCTCCGGCGTCCTCGACTACCCGCACGCGGTGATGGACGACACGCTCGCCGCGACCGGCGCGCAGCTGCCGCCCGAGTGGGCCCTGCAGGTCCCGAGCGACTACGTGGACGTGCTCAAGCAGGCCGTCCCCGCCGCCATCCGCGAGGCTGGCATCGATCCGGCGCGGGTCATCGGCATCGGCACCGACTTCACCGCCTGCACGATGGTCCCCACCCTCGCCGACGGCACGCCGCTCAACGAGGTCGAGGGATACGCCGACCGCCCGCACGCCTACGTCAAGCTCTGGAAGCACCACGCCGCGCAGTCGCACGCCGACCGCATCAACGCGCTGGCCGAGGAGCGCGGCGAGAAGTGGCTGGCCCGCTACGGCGGCCTCATCTCCAGCGAGTGGGAGTTCGCCAAGGGCCTCCAGCTGCTCGAGGAGGACCCGGAGCTGTACGGCCTCATGGAGCACTGGGTCGAGGCGGCCGACTGGATCGTCTGGCAGCTCACCGGCAGCTACGTCCGCAACGCCTGCACCGCCGGCTACAAGGGGATCCTCCAGGACGGCGAGTACCCGACCCGCGAGTTCCTCGGCGCCCTGAACCCCGACTTCGCGTCGTTCGCCGAGGACAAGGTCGCGCACGAGATCGGCCAGCTCGGATCCGCCGCCGGCACGCTCTCCGCCGAGGCCGCCGCCTGGACGGGCCTGCCCGAGGGCATCGCCGTCGCGGTCGGCAACGTCGACGCGCACGTCACCGCCCCCGTCGCCCGCGCCGTCGAGCCCGGCCAGATGGTCGCGATCATGGGCACGAGCACCTGCCACGTCATGAACAGCGACGTGCTCACCGAGGTCCCCGGCATGTGCGGCGTCGTCGACGGCGGCATCGTCGCGGGGCTCTACGGCTACGAGGCCGGCCAGTCCGGCGTCGGCGACATCTTCGCCTGGTACGTCAAGAACCAGGTGCCCGCGCGCTACGCCGAGGAGGCCCAGGCCGCCGGCAAGAGCGTCCACCAGCACCTCACCGACCTCGCGGCCGACCAGCCCGTCGGCGGCCACGGCCTCGTCGCGCTCGACTGGCACTCCGGCAACCGCTCGGTGCTCGTCGACCACGAGCTGTCGGGCCTCGTCATCGGCACCACGCTCACCACCCGCACGGAGGAGGTCTACCGGGCGCTGCTCGAGGCCACCGCGTTCGGCACCCGCAAGATCGTCGAGACGTTCGCCGCGTCGGGCGTCCCCGTCACCGAGTTCATCGTCGCGGGCGGCCTGCTCAAGAACGCGTTCCTCATGCAGGCGTACAGCGACATCCTCCGGCTCCCCATCTCGGTCATCACGAGCGAGCAGGGCCCGGCGCTCGGATCCGCCATCCACGCCGCGGTCGCCGCGGGCGCCTACCCAGACGTGCGCGTCGCGGGCGACGCGATGGGCAAGGTCGAGCGCGGCAGGTACCAGCCCAGCGAGGAGCGCGCGCTCGCCTACGACCGCCTGTACGAGGAGTACTCGACGCTGCACGACCACTTCGGCCGCGGCGCCAACGACGTCATGAAGCGGCTCAAGTCGCTCAAGAGGGAGGCCCGCGCGTGAGCACCTACGCACCCGAGATCGAGGTCGCGGTCGCCCGCGTCCGCTCCGAGGTCTCCCGCCTGCACGGCGAGCTCGTGCGCTACGGCCTCGTGGTCTGGACCGGCGGCAACGTCTCCGGCCGCGTCCCCGGCGCCGACCTCTTCGTCATCAAGCCCTCGGGCGTCGCCTACGACGACCTGAGCCCCGAGAACATGATCCTCTGCGACCTCGACGGCAACGTGATCCCGGACACCCCCGGCTCGCGCAACGCCCCCTCGAGCGACACGGCGGCGCACGCGTACGTCTACCGCAACATGCCCGAGGTGGGCGGCGTGGTCCATACGCACTCCACCTACGCGGTGGCCTGGGCGGCCCGGCGCGAGCCCATCCCGTGCGTCATCACGGCGATGGCGGACGAGTTCGGCGGCGAGATCCCGGTCGGCCCGTTCGCGATCATCGGCGACGACTCCATCGGCCGCGGCATCGTCGAGACCCTCACCGGGCACCGCTCGCGCGCCGTCCTCATGGCCGGCCACGGCCCCTTCACCATCGGCAAGGACGCGAAGGACGCCGTGAAGGCGGCCGTCATGGTCGAGGACGTGGCGCGCACCGTGCACATCTCCCGCCAGCTCGGCGAGCCGACGCCCCTGCCCGCCGACGCCGTCGACTCCCTGTTCGACCGCTACCAGAACGTCTACGGACAAGCACCCCAAGGAGCCCTGAAGTGAGCCGCATCACCACGTCCCTCGACCACTACGAGGTCTGGTTCCTCACGGGCAGCCAGAACCTCTACGGCGAGGAGACGCTCCAGCAGGTCGCCGAGCAGTCGCAGGAGATCGCCCGGCAGCTCGAGGAGGCGTCGGACATCCCCGTCCGCGTCGTGTGGAAGCCCGTCCTCAAGGACTCCGACAGCATCCGCCGCATGGCCCTCGAGGCCAACGCGAGCGACCGCACCATCGGCCTCATCGCGTGGATGCACACGTTCAGCCCCGCGAAGATGTGGATCCAGGGCCTCGACGCGCTGCAGAAGCCCTTCCTGCACCTCCACACGCAGGCCAACGTCGCGCTGCCGTGGAGCAGCATCGACATGGACTTCATGAACCTCAACCAGGCGGCGCACGGCGACCGCGAGTTCGGCTACATCCAGTCGCGCCTCGGCGTCGTCCGCAAGACGGTCGTCGGCCACGTGAGCACCGAGTCGGTCCGCCAGAGCATCGGCACCTGGATGCGCGCCGCCGCCGGCTGGGCCGCCGTGCACGAGCTCAAGGTCGCCCGCTTCGGCGACAACATGCGCAACGTCGCGGTCACCGAGGGCGACAAGACGGAGGCCGAGCTCAAGTTCGGCGTCTCCGTGAACACGTGGGGCGTCAACGACCTCGTCGAGCGCGTGGACGCGGCGACCGACGCCGAGATCGACGCGCGGGTCGACGAGTACGAGCGTCTCTACGACATCCAGCCCGAGCTGCGGCGCGGCGGCGAGCGCCACGAGTCGCTCCGCTACGGCGCGGCCATCGAGGTCGGGCTCCGCTCGTTCCTCGAGGAGGGCGGCTTCGG
Source organism: Clavibacter michiganensis subsp. insidiosus (assembly GCF_002240565.1). Taxonomy (GTDB): domain Bacteria; phylum Actinomycetota; class Actinomycetes; order Actinomycetales; family Microbacteriaceae; genus Clavibacter; species Clavibacter insidiosus. The sequence goes on from NZ_MZMO01000001.1 coordinate 894,490, forward strand.
CGCCTTCACCACGAGCTTCGAGGACCTCGGCGGCCTCCGCCAGCTCCCCGGCCTGGCCGTCCAGCGGCTCATGGCCGAGGGCTACGGCTTCGGCGCCGAGGGCGACTGGAAGACGGCGGTGCTGATCCGCGCGGCGAAGGTCATGGGCTCAGGGCTCCCCGGGGGCGCGAGCCTCATGGAGGACTACACGTACCACCTCGTCCCCGGCGAGGAGAAGATCCTGGGCGCGCACATGCTCGAGATCTGCCCCACGCTCACGACCGGCCGACCGAGCCTCGAGATCCACCCGCTCGGCATCGGCGGGCGCGAGGACCCCGTGCGCCTCGTCTTCGACACCGACCCCGGCCCCGCCGTCGTCGTCGCCATGTCGGACATGCGCGACCGGTTCCGCATCGTCGCGAACGTCGTGGAGGTCGTGCCGCTCGACGAGCCGCTCCCGAACCTGCCCGTCGCCCGCGCCGTGTGGAAGCCCGCACCGGACCTCGCGACGAGCGCCGCGGCCTGGCTCACCGCCGGGGCCGCCCACCACACGGTCATGAGCACGCAGGTCGGCGTCGAGGTCTTCGAGGACTTCGCCGAGATCGCGCGCACCGAGCTCCTCGTCATCGACGAGGACACGACCCTCAAGGGTTTCACCAAGGAAGTCCGCTGGAACCAGGCGTACCACCGCCTGGCCCAGGGCCTGTAACACCCACACCAGGGGTGCTGGTCCGGCGCAGATGCCGGGCGGGCGCCTCACAGCAGCAGTACGAAAGGACACGACCGTGAAGATGAAGAAGGTCCTCGTCGGCATCGCCGCCACGAGCATCGCCCTCTCCCTCGCCGCCTGCTCCAGCGGCGGCGGCGGCCGCGGCGGCAGCGCCGGCGGCTCCGAGGACAACAAGGGTGCCCTCGTCGGCGTCGCCATGCCCACCAAGACGAGCGAGCGCTGGGTCGACGACGGCAACAACGTCAATGACCAGCTCACCAAGCTCGGCTACAAGGTCGACCTGCAGTACGCGAACGACAAGGTGCAGGACCAGATCTCGCAGATCGAGACCATGCTCAACAAGGGCGCCAAGGCGCTCATCGTCGCGTCGATCGACGGCACCGCGCTGACCCAGGTCCTCAAGACCGCGGCCGACGACGGCGTCAAGGTCATCGCGTACGACCGCCTGATCAACGGCACCGAGGACGTCGACTACTACACGACGTTCGACAACCAGCAGGTCGGCGTGCTCCAGGGCAACTCCCTCCTGCAGGGCCTCGGCCTCGTGGACGCCGACGGCAAGGCCACCGGCAGCACCGAGAAGAAGACCATCGAGGTCTTCGCCGGCAGCCCGGACGACAACAACGCGCAGTTCTTCTACGACGGCGCGATGAGCGTCCTCAAGCCGTTCCTCGACTCCGGCCAGATCACGATCGGCTCCGGCCAGTCGGACTTCAGCCAGGTCGCGATCCAGCAGTGGAAGCAGGAGGGCGCCCAGGCCCGCATGGAGAACCTGCTCTCGGGCTCGTACCCCGGCGGCGCCAAGCCCGACGGCGTCCTGTCGCCCTACGACGGCCTGTCGCGCGGCATCATCCAGGCCCTGACCTCGGCCGGCGTCGCCAACGACGCCATGCCGATCATCACCGGCCAGGACGGCGAGAAGGCGTCCGACAAGCTCATCCTCGACGGCGTCCAGTACTCGACGATCTTCAAGGACACGCGCCTGCTCGGCAAGGAGGCCGTCACGATGGTCGACGACCTGCTGACCGGCGGCACGCCCGACGCTCCCGACTCCTACAACAACAAGGTGAAGGACGTCCCGACCAAGCAGTTCGCCCCCGTGACCGTGACGAAGGACAACCTCGTCGAGGTCATCGTGGACAGCGGCTACTACACGCAGGACGAGATCGACAAGGGCGAGTAGCACCCACCCGCACCGCCCCGGCGGCGCACCCGGCCGGTCGACGCTCGCGTCGACCGGCCTCCATCGGGTCGGGCCGGCCGCGCACCACGGCCGGCCCGCCCCCGGGCGGCGGTCACCCGTCGCCCGCAGCACCACCGCCGGGAACCCGGCACCACCATCCACACAAGTGAGGCAGGCCATGGCCAACCACATTCTCGAGATGCGCGGCATCACCAAGACGTTCCCCGGCGTCAAGGCGCTGCAGGACGTCACTCTCGAGGTCACGCGCGGCACGTGCCACGCGATCTGCGGCGAGAACGGCGCGGGCAAGTCGACCCTGATGAAGGTCCTGTCCGGCGTCTACCCCGCCGGCTCCTACGACGGCGACATCGTCCTCGAGAACGAGGTCGTCAAGTTCTCCAGCATCCGCGACAGCGAGAAGTCGGGCGTGGTGATCATCCACCAGGAGCTCGCGCTGAGCCCCTTCCTCTCCATCGCGGAGAACATCTTCCTCGGCAACGAGATCTCCAAGGGCGGCTTCATCGACTGGAACGCCACCAACGTGGAGGCCGCGAAGCTCCTCGCCCGCGTCGGGCTGAGCGACAATCCGGCCACCAAGATCGCCGACATCGGCGTGGGCAAGCAGCAGCTCGTGGAGATCGCGAAGGCCCTCTCCAAGGAGGTGAAGCTCCTCATCCTCGACGAGCCCACCGCGGCGCTCAACGACGAGGACTCCGCCCACCTGCTCGACCTGATCAAGCACCTCAAGGGCCAGGGCATCACGAGCATCATCATCAGCCACAAGCTGAACGAGATCAAGGCGATCGCCGACGCGGTGACGATCATCCGCGACGGCAAGACGATCGAGACCCTCGACCTCGAGCGCGACTCGATCAGCGAGGAGCGCATCATCAAGGGCATGGTCGGCCGCGACCTGCAGAGCCGCTACCCCGACCGCACGCCGGACATCGGCGAGGAGATCCTGCGCATCGAGGACTGGACGGTGCACCACCCCCAGGAGCACTCGCGCGTCATCGTCGACCACGCCAACCTCAACGTCCGCGCGGGCGAGGTCGTCGGCATCGCCGGCCTGATGGGCGCGGGCCGCACCGAGCTCGCGATGAGCGTCTTCGGCCGCTCCTACGGCGCGAACATCTCCGGCAAGCTCTACAAGCGCGGCAAGGAGATCCAGGCCAAGACGGTCGGCGAGGCCATCAAGAACGGCCTCGCGTACGCCACCGAGGACCGCAAGCACTACGGTCTCAACCTCATCGACGACATCAAGCGCAACGTCTCCGGCGCCGCGCTCGAGAAGCTCGCGAAGGCCGGCTGGGTCGACGCCAACCAGGAGTACGTGGTGGCCGACGGCTACCGGAAGTCGATGAACATCAAGGCCCCGAGCGTGGGCGCCATCACCGGCAAGCTCTCCGGCGGCAACCAGCAGAAGGTCGTCCTCTCGAAGTGGATGTTCTCCGACCCGGACGTGCTCATCCTCGACGAGCCCACGCGCGGCATCGACGTCGGCGCCAAGTACGAGATCTACACGATCATCAACGCGCTCGCCGCGCAGGGGAAGGCCGTCATCGTCATCTCCAGCGAGCTGCCCGAGCTGCTCGGCATCTGCGACCGGATCTACGCCCTCTCCGCCGGGCGCATCACGGGCCAGCTGCCGATCGCCGAGGCGACCCCCGAGAGCCTCATGACCTACATGACCAAGGAAAAGGAATAGCAAGCATGTCCAGTCTCAGCAGTGTGGCGGGTTTCCTCGTCAGTCGCCTCAGGCAGATCGGCATCTTCATCGCGCTGATCGCGATCGTGGTGCTGTTCCAGATCCTCACCGACGGGACGCTCCTCGAGCCCCGCAACGTCACGAGCATCGTCGTCCAGAACGCCTACATCCTGATCCTCGCGATCGGCATGGTGATGATCATCATCGCCGGCCACATCGACCTGTCGGTCGGTTCCGTGGTGGCGCTCATCGGCGCCGTCTCGGGCGTGTTCGCGGTCAACTGGGGCTGGCCCTGGTACGTCTCCATCATCGCGAGCCTCGTGATCGGCGGCCTCATCGGCGCCTGGCAGGGCTTCTGGGTGGCGTACGTCGGCATCCCCGCGTTCATCGTGACCCTCGCCGGCATGCTCACCTTCCGCGGCCTCGCGCAGATCGTCCTGGAGAACCGCCCCATCACGCCGTTCCCGGACGAGTACGTCTCGGTCGGAGCCGGCTTCCTGCCCGACCCCTCGGGCGGCACGTCCTACCTCGAGTGGGTCACCGTCACGCTGGGCGTGCTGGCCGCGGTCTTCCTCGTCGCGCAGCAGCTCCGCGAGCGTCGTGCCCGCGTCAAGCTCAACCTCGAGGACGAGCCCTTCGCCTGGTTCATCACGAAGCTCGCGACCATCGCGATCCTCGTGCTCGGCATCACGTACCTGCTCGCCAGCTACCAGGGCACGCCGATCGTGCTGGTCATCCTCGCGGTCCTCGTGCTCGTGTACACGGCGGTCATGGGGCGCAGCATCTTCGGTCGCCACATCTACGCCCGAGGCGGCAACCTCAACGCGGCGCAGCTGTCCGGCATCAACACGAAGCGCGTGGACTTCCTGCTGTTCGTGAACATGGGCTTCCTGGCCGCGCTCGCGGGCATCGCCTTCACGGCCCGCAGCAACTCGGCGCTCCCCGGTGCCGGCAACGGCTTCGAACTCGACGCGATCGCCGCGGTGTTCATCGGCGGCGCGGCCGTCACCGGCGGCATCGGCACCGTGACCGGCGCCATGATCGGTGGTCTGATCATGGGCGTGCTCAACAACGGCATGTCGCTGCTCGGCCTCGGCACGGAGTACCAGCAGCTCATCAAGGGCCTCGTGCTCCTGCTGGCCGTCGCGTTCGACGTGTTCAACAAGAGCCGCGGATCCAAGTCCGCGACCTGATCCACCCGCACTGACGCGCAGACGAAGGGTCCGGCATCCGAGTGGATGCCGGACCCTTCGTCGTGCAGGGTGCGGACTCTACGAGCGCGCCCCCATCAGGTGCTCGAGCGCCAACTGGTTGAGGCGGACGAAGCCGAGGCCCTTGGCGTCGAAGTCCTCGTAGGAGGAGCGGTCCGTAAGGATGCCGTCGTAGCCCTCGCCCTCTGGCGCGAATGGGCGCCGGCGCCCCTCGAGGCCCGTCGAGACGACGGTCCGCCTCTGTCTGCTGTGGACTCGCGCATCCGATACCTGCCATACGTTCACTCCCATGCAGAAGACCCTCATCAGCTCTCGCGTCATTTCCCGGCTCACACGTCGGCGTCCGCAGCATTCCTTCCTCATATTGGCCCTCACCGTCGCGGTTCTGTTCGTGGCAGGTGTCACCCCTGCGCATGCGGCAGAAGGGCCCGTAGTGGCTGGTCTGCTGATGGACGGAAATCCGTCCGCGAGCCCAAGCGCAGCTATCGCCCCCGACGAGGTCGCTCAATTGCATCGCGAGCTTCGTTCTAGTGCCATCACGCCAAAGACTCGCGACGATCACGGCCGCCGCACCGAGATGTACGAGCTACCGAACGGCATTGTGTTCAATTTCCCCGTCGAAGCGCATGAGGAAGACGGTGTCGGGGCCTCGCTGATCGGTGCAGGAATAGACGACTCGCAGGGACCCTACATCTCTTTCAACAAACTGGATCAGCAGGCGATCAGCGCGGGAGGAGGGGCTGCCCTTGAAGGGACCATATGCGTTCTGGGCGGGGCTGCCGCGTGTGTCGTCGCCGGGACCGTCATCGCCGTGGTGGAGATCTATCTTCAGAACAACGGCATCTGCGGCGGAGACGGCGAGCTGAGGCTCTATCTCGCGCATTTCGAACCACAGTGCGCTTGGCGCTTGGCGCTTGGCGCTTGGCGCTTGACGCTTGACGCTTGACGCCTGTGTGGACGGCTTGCTCACGCGACCTGTGCACAGACCGCTCCATCGGAAGCCGCAGTCCCTAGCCTTGGTGAAGAATACTTCACTAGCTATCGGAGGGTCCCATGTCCAAAGAAGCCTTCGCCTGGTTCACGGCGTTCGTGATCGTAGGCGCGTATGCGGTGTGGAGCTCCGTCCATGACAACGTCGATGTAGCACCGGCGCTTGTGGCCGGATGGGGCATTCTCGTCGTAGGCCGGATGGCGCGCATCTTCAAGGTGCGTCGCGACCGGACGACGGGGGCGGGCGAAGAGGACAGCCTCGAGAGGCAAGTGCTGACGGAAGCTCAGGCAGGGGCCTTCCGGGATCTCCTCGTAGCCCTGCCGTTAGCGCTGCTGCTCGGCGTCGTCAGTCCTCGCGCTTCTCTCGCCGTGGTCGCCATCGTCCTCTTAGTGCTCGTCCTGATCGACTGCGCTTGCCGTTACTTCGTTGGCGTGCGCCGGGCTGCATCTCTATGAAGCGCGGCGAGCGAGTGCATGAAGCTCGGTCGGCGCTGGGGCTCACGCAGCAGCGGCTCGCCGAGAAGGTGGGCGTAAGTCGAAGGACAATCATCTCCATCGAAACTGGGCGACATGAGCCGAGCTTGAGCTTGGCTTTTCGCTTGGCGGCAGTTTTCGGCGAGAGCGTCGACGCTCTCTTCGCGGAAGACGTGGGCTAGCAAGAGACGCGTGTCCGTCAACTCGCACGACGGAAGGGCCCGGCATCCGATTGGATGCCGGGCCCTTCGTCGTGCGGGGTACGGGGGTGCGTGCTAGGAGCGTGCGCCCATCAGGTGCTCGAGCGCGAGCTGGTTGAGGCGGACGAAGCCGAAGCCCTTCGCGTCGAAGTACGACGGGGCGTCGAAGTCCTCGTAGGAGGAGCGGTCGGCGAGGATGTCGTCGTACGACTCGCCCTCGTTGAGGGTCGGCGTGTAGATCTCGTTCACCTTGGCGGCGGCGAGCGCCTCCTGGACCTCGGGGTCGGCACGGAACGCCTGCGCGCGCTCCTTGAGGAGCAGGTACATGCGCATGTTCGCGGCGGCGGAGTCCCACACGCCCGTGATGTCCTCGGTGCGGCTCGGCTTGTAGTCGAAGTGGCGGGGGCCGTCGTAGGAGCGGCCGCCGCCCACGCCGCCGTTCTCCAGCAGGTCGACGAGCGAGAACGCGTTCTGCAGGTCGCCGTGGCCGAAGACGAGGTCCTGGTCGTACTTGATGCCGCGCTGGCCGTTGAGGTCGATGTGGAAGAGCTTGCCCTGGTACAGCGCCTGCATGATGCCGGCGGTGAAGTTGAGGCCCGCCATCTGCTCGTGGCCGACCTCGGGGTTCACGCCGACGAGCTCGGGGCGCTCGAGGGTCTCGATGAAGGCGAGCGCGTGGCCGAGGGTCGGCAGCAGGATGTCGCCGCGGGGCTCGTTGGGCTTGGGCTCGATCGCGAAGCGGATGTCGTAGCCCTTGTCGGTGACGTAGTCGCCGAGGAGGTTGACGGCCTCGCGGTAGCGCTCGAGCGCGCCGCGGACGTCCTTGGCGGAGTCGTACTCGGCGCCCTCGCGGCCGCCCCACATCACGAACGTCTGCGCGCCGAGCTCGGCGGCGAGGTCGATGTTGCGGAGCACCTTGCGGATCGCGAACCGGCGGACGGCGCGGTCGTTGGAGGTGAAGCCGCCGTCCTTGAAGACGGGGGCCGAGAAGAGGTTCGTGGTGACCATCGGCACGACGATGCCGGTGTCGCTGAGCGCGCCCTTGAGGCGGTCGATCTGCGTCTGGCGCTCGGCGTCGGTGGATCCGAAGGCGAAGAGGTCGTCGTCGTGGAAGGTGAGGCCGTAGGCGCCCAGCTCCGAGATGCGCTCGACGCCCTCGACCACGTCGAGGTCGGAGCGGGTGGGGCCGCCGAAGGGATCGGCCCCCGTGTATCCGATGGTCCAGAGTCCGAACGAGAACTTGTCCTCGCGGGTGGGGGTGAGCGCCATGGTGTCTCCTGTCAGCGTCGTCGGTGATTTGTTGCTGACTACAACCTAACCGGAGCGGGCCCGCGGCACAACGTCGACACGGCGCGGGGGCGGGGCGGCTGGACGCGTCGCGGGGGTCCGGGCAGGATGGCAGCAGGTCGTCGTCGACCGCGCGCGTGCGCATCCGCCGGCCCGCCATCGCCCCGACGGAGAGGTCCCCGAACGCCATGACCGACGCATCGCCCGCCGCAGCCGGGACGCCCCGGGACCCCGCCGACGACCGGGGGGAGGGGCTCGCGTTCCCGCCCGGGTTCCTGTTCGGATCCGCGACCGCCGCGTACCAGATCGAGGGCGCGGTCGACGAGGGCGGGCGCGGCGCCTCCATCTGGGACACGTTCAGCCGCACGCCCGGGAAGGTCCTCGGCGGCGACACCGGCGACGTCGCCGACGACCACTACCACCGGCTCGAGTCCGACCTCGACATGATGCAGGCGCTCGGCCTCGAGGCGTACCGCTTCTCGATCGCGTGGCCGCGCATCCAGCCGACCGGGCGCGGAGCCGCGAACGCGGAGGGGCTCGCCTTCTACGGGCGGCTCGTCGACGGGCTCGTCGCGCGGGGCATCACGCCCATCGCGACGCTCTACCACTGGGACCTCCCGCAGGCGCTCGAGGACGAGGGCGGCTGGGCGAACCGGGAGACCGCGTACGCGTTCGCCGACTACGCGCGGATCATGGGCGAGGCGCTCGGCGACCGGGTCGGCACCTGGACCACGCTCAACGAGCCGTGGTGCTCGGCGTACCTCGGCTACGCGGCGGGCGTGCACGCGCCGGGCCGCACGGACGCGGAGGACTCGTTCCGCGCCGTGCACCACCTGAACCTCGCGCACGGCCTCGCGGTCGCCGCGCTCCGGGAGGTCGTGCCGGCGGATGCCCGCTTCTCCATCACGCTGAACCTGCACGTGATCCGCGGCGAGGGCGACACGGGCGCCGAGGCCGTGCGGCGCGTCGACGGCGTCGGCAACCGCGTCTTCCTCGACCCGCTGCTGCACGGCCGCTACCCGGCCGACGTGCTCGCGGACACCTCCTCGATCACCGACTGGTCATTCGTGCTGCCCGGGGACACCGAGCTCATCCGGCAGCCGCTGCACCTGCTGGGCGTCAACTACTACAACACCAGCCGGGTGCGGATGCGGGACGGCTCGTCCACGGGCGGCGGCACGTCCATCCACGGCGACGTCGCCGCGACGCCGTTCCCCGGCACCGACGACGTCGAGTTCCTCGAGCAGCCCGGCCCGTACACGGCGATGGGCTGGAACATCGAGCCCCAGGGCCTCGAGGACCTCCTCGTGTCGCTGCACGGGGAGTTCCCCGACCTGCCGCTCATGGTGACGGAGAACGGCGCCGCGTTCGACGACAAGGTGACCGTGGGCCGCGACGGCGTTCGCGCCGTGCACGACGCGGAGCGCATCGACTACCTGTCCCGGCACTTCGCCGCGGCCCACCGCGCCATCGAGCGCGGCGTCGACCTCCGCGGCTACCAGGTGTGGTCGCTCCTCGACAACTTCGAGTGGGCCTTCGGGTACTCGAAGCGCTTCGGCATCGTGCACGTCGACTACGACACGCAGGAGCGGACGCCGAAGGACAGCGCGCTCTGGTACGCGCGGCTCATCGCCGACCGCGCCATCCCCGCCATCGACGCGCGTCCCGAGCGCCACGTGCGCCCCGGGGCGTGAGCGGGCCTCCGCCCGGCATCGACGAGCGCGCCGTGCTCGCGGACGGCGTCGTGATGCGGCCCGCGCGGATCACCGACGCCGCCGCGCTCGCCGCGGCGTACCGCGCCAACCGGGAGCACCTCCGGCCGTTCGAGCCCGCGCGCACGGACGCCTTCTTCACGGCGGCGGGGCAGCGGGCGCAGCTCGCGGGGCGCATCGCCGAGCGGGCGGCCGGATCCGGCCTGCCGTACCTCATCGCGGAGGGCGACCGCGTCATCGGCCGCTGCGACCTGTTCGCGGTGAAGCGGGGCGCGGCCCAGAGCGCGAGCCTCGGCTACTGGATCGACCGGGAGAGGCAGGGCGCCGGCCTCGCGACGGCCGCGGCGCGCGAGGCCGTCCGCATCGCGCGCGCCGCCGGGCTGCACCGGCTGGAGGCGTCGACGCTGGTGGGGAACGGCGGATCCGAGGAGGTGCTGACGCGAGCCGGGTTCGACCCCATCGGGATCGCGCCGGCGTACCTGCGGATCGACGGCGCATGGAGCGACCACACGCTCTGGCAGCGCGTGGTCGACGGCGCGCGCTGACCCGGATCGCGGCCGTCGGCGGCGGGGCTCAGGCGTCGAGCAGCAGCTCGGTCATGCTCCGCAGGCGCGCCTGGGCGCTGGAGTCGGCGCCGCTGCGGTGGACGACGTCGTCGTGCACCTTCTCGGCGACCCGCAGGAGGTCGGGAAGGATGCCGCGCCCGCGCTCCGTGAGGGCGATGAGGAGGCGTCGCTCGTCGGCCTGGTCGCGCTGGCGCGTGATGTAGCCGAGGAGCTCGAGGCGCTTGAACAGCGGGGACAGCGTGCCCGGCGTCAGCTGCACGGCCTCGCTCAGGTCGCCCGCGCGGCGGGGGTCCTTCTCGTGCAGGGCGAGCATGACGAGGTACTGCGGGTGCGTGAGGTGGTACGGCTTGAGCAACGGCCGGTAGAGCGAGATCACCGCTCGGGATGCCGCGGCCAGCAGCAGTCCCATGTCGCGGTCGAGCAGCGCTCCAGCGTGGTCCGTCATGTGTCCTCCTGGCCGTCTGCGGGACACGTCCCCCGACGGCCTGATCCCTTCGGACGCTACTCCCGAGATCGAGCAGCGGCGCGACCGGCTGCCCCACGCACAGCCCGCGCGGAGGCGCGCGTCATCACTCCGTGGCCGGCGGCATCCACCCCTGCTCCATCTGGTGGCGGCGCACCTGTTCGACCGCCCGGTCCGCGTCGACCGGCACGGCCTCCCAGATGATCCCGGAGCCGTCGAGCCAGCCCAGCGCGAGCATGGTGTCGGCCAGATCCTCCACGAACATGGACACCGTCGTGCCGTGGGAGCGGATGAGGTCGCCGTGCAGGCTCCAGCCGAAGTAGGCGGACAGGTACCTGGCCTGCTCGGAGTGGCTGCGCTGCAGGTGGCGGTTCTGCCGCTCGGTGGATCCGCCCGAGGCCTGGACCTCGTCCTGCAGCTCGTCGCCGTGCTCGTCCGACATGCGTCCTCGTCCCTCGCGCGTCACGGGCCCACGGCGGACACCGGAGGCAGACCCCTCAGACACTACGGAGCACCCCCGACAATCCGCCAGGAGCGGCGCTCCGACAGCGCACGGGATGCGGGCGCTCAGGCCCGGCGGAGCTCCCAGTCGCCCACGCGCAGCCGGGCGAGCGCCTGGACGGAGGCGTGCACGGCCGGGGAGGCGGATCCGCCCGGCGCCGTGACGACGTGGACCACGCGCTCGCCGACGCCGGAGATGCGGCGCCGGACGACGCCGCGGGGGAGCGGCGCGGTCGCGAGGGCCAGCGACGGCAGGAGCGCGACCCCGAGCCCCGCCTGCACCATCCCCACGGCGGCGGCCGCGTTGTCGGTCTCGAAGGACGTCGCGGGCGCGAAGCCGCTCCGGGCGCACGCGCTGACGAGGTGGCGGCGGCACCGGACGCAGCCGGCGATCCACCGGTCGTCGGCGAGGTCGCGGAGCGCGAGCGGGCCGCGGTGCCGCAGCGCACGCGCCTCCGGCAGCACGGCCCACAGCGTCTCCCGCCAGAGCGGCCGGACCTCGAGGCCGTCGAGGGCGCGCGCGTCGGGATCGTCCGGGTAGGCGAAGGTCACGGCCACGTCGGCCTCGCGGGCGCGGACGGCCGCGACGGCCTCGGGCGGCTCGGCCTCGAGGTAGCCGAACCCCAGGCCCGGATGCGCCTGCGCGAGGCCGCCGAGGAGCCGCGGGACGACGGTCGAGGACGCGGACGGGAACGCCGCGACGCGGACGGTGCCCGCGCGGAGGCCGCGCAGGTCGTCGAGCTCGTCGGCGGCCCGGTCGATGGCGTGCACCACGGTCTCCGCGTGCCGGGCGAGGACCCGGCCGGCCTCCGTGAGGACGACGCCCCGCCCGGCGCGCGCGGTGACGGGCACGCCGATGCGCGCCTCGAGGCGCCGGAGGGTCTGCGACAGGGCCGGCTGGCTGACACCGAGGGACGCGGCGGCCGCGGTGATCGAGCCGCGGACGGCCAGGGCGTGCACCGCCGCGAGCGCGGCCGAATCGAGGTCGCGGGCGGTCGGGGGAGCGTCGGTCATGCGCGGAGCATAACGCGTGCTTATGGGACGCATGCCGGGCGGGGTCTTGCTCGATGGATCCGCCCTCGTCACGCTGGACGCATGACGACCGCGCCCCTGCCCGCCGACCTCCGCGACCTGTTCGAGGCCGGGCCCGGCTACCTCTCCGCGTGCACCATGGGGCTGCCCACGCGCGCGACGGTCGAGCGCCTGCGGGCCGACCTCACGACGTGGTCGGCCGGCGGATCCACCGCGCACGGCTACGGCGGCGTCGTCGAGGGCGTGCGCGCGTCGTACGCGTCCCTCGTGGGCGTGCCGGTCGGATCCGTCGCCGTGGGCTCGCAGACCGCCTCCTTCGTGAGCGTGCTCGCCGCCGCCGTGCCCGCGGGCGCGGAGGTGCTGTGCGTGACGGGCGACTTCAGCTCGCTCACGTACCCGTTCGTGGTGGCGGAGGCGCGCGGGGTCGTGGTGCGGCACGTGCCGCTCGAGGAGCTCGCGGCCGAGATCGGCCCGCGCACGCACCTCGTCGCGTTCTCCCTCGTGCAGTCCGCCGACGGCCGGGTCGCCGACGTCGCCGCGATCCGGGAGGCCGCGCGGATCCACGACGCCTTCACGCTGTGCGACACCACGCAGGCGGCCGGCGCCATGCCGATCGACGCGAGCCTGTTCGACGCCACCGCCTGCCACGCCTACAAGTGGCTCTGCGCCCCGCGTGGAGCGGCGTTCCTCACGCTCTCCGACCGCTACCGCCGGACCCTCGTGCCCGTGCAGGCGAACTGGTACGCGGGCGCCGACGTGTGGGCCTCCTGCTACGGACCCGCGATGGCGCTCGCCGAGGACGCGCGCGCGTTCGACGTGTCGCCCGCGTTCGGCGCGTGGGTGGGGGCGGCCCCGGCGATCGCCCTCTTCGCGCGCCTCGACCTCGACGCCGTGCACCGGAGGAACGTCGAGCTCGGCGACCTCGTGAGCGCGGGCCTCGGCATCGAGCCGCGCGGGCAGGCGATCGTCACCTGGCCGGACGCGGACGGGACCGACCTCGCCCGGCTCGGTGCCGCGGGGATCGTCGCGTCGGGTCGGGCGGGCCGCGCGCGCATCGCCTTCCACCTCTGGAACGACGAGGACGACGTGGAGCGGGTCGTGCGCACGCTCCGGCGCTGAGGGGCGGCCGCGCGGCGATTCCTTGGGCTGGGAATAAGCCGGGCGCAGGCCCGTTGGACATCGAGGCGGTGCACGCGCACGCCCTCCCTCCTCCGGCGCCCCGCGCCCCCTCATCCCGAAGGAACGCTCCGTGTCGTCTGCCGCCATCCATCCCGGCGACGCGCTCTCCCGCCGGGAGCGCATCATCTACATCATCGTGCTGGGCGCCCTCGTCGGCCTCGGCCCGTTCACGATCGACCTGTACCTGCCGGCCTTCCCGGTGATCAAGGAGCAGTTCGGCGTCTCGGACGCGGCCGTGCAGCTGACCCTCACGGGCACGACGATCGGGTTCGCGCTCGGCCAGCTCGTGGTCGGGCCGTGGAGCGACCGGGTCGGACGCCGGCTGCCGCTCATCGTCGCGACGAGCCTGCACATCCTCGCGTCGCTCGGGGCGGCGCTCGCGCCCGACGTCACGGTGCTGCTCGTCTTCCGCATCCTCCAGGGCGCCGGCGCCGCGGGCGGCGCGGTCGTCGCCATGGCCATGGTGCGCGATCTGTTCGGCGGCCGCCCGCTCGTGCGCATGCTCTCGCGCCTCGCCCTCGTGACCGGGCTCGCGCCGATCCTCGCGCCCGTCATCGGCTCGCAGCTGCTGCGCTTCGTCGACTGGCGCGGCGTGTTCTACGCGCTCACCGCCTACGCGATCCTCGTGGTGATCGCCGTGACCTTCTTCATCGTCGAGACGCTGCCCAAGGACCGGGTGCGCATCGAGGAGAAGGGCACGCTGCTGCGCCGCTACCGCTCGGTGCTCGGCGACCGCGTGTTCGTCGGCGTCGCCCTCATCGGCGGGATGCAGTTCGCCGGCCTCTTCTCGTACCTCTCCAGCTCGTCCTTCCTGTTCCAGGACGTGTACGGGTTCGACGCGCAGCAGTTCGGGATCCTGTTCGGGATCAACTCGCTGGGCGTCGTGATCGGCAACCAGATCGCGGCCCGGCTCACGAAGGTCATCGGGCCGCAGTGGATCCTCGCGGGCGTCGTCACGGTGCAGTTTCTGGCGTCGGCGACGATCGTGCTGCTCGGCACCTTCACCGACGCCGGTCTCCTCGGCACGCTGATCCCGCTGTTCTTCTTCATCCTCGCGTGCGGCTTCGGCTTCCCCTGCGTGCAGGTGCTCGGCCTCGTGAACCACGGGCACGAGGCGGGCACGGCGGCGTCGCTGCTGGGCGCCGTGAACTTCGGCCTCGCGGGCGCGATCTCGCCCATCGTCGGCGTGATCGGCATCACCTCGGGCGTGCCGATGGCGGCCGTGATGGGCGCGTGCGCGGTCGTCTCGATCCTCTCGATGTGGCTCATCGTCCAGCCGCGGACGGTGCCGGCCCTCACCAACTGACGGCCGTGGTCCGCGCGGGAGCGCTGGGTAGGGTGAGGCCATGAGCCCCGCCCGCGACCCGGCCCGCCTCCGGGGCGTCGACGCGGCGCGCGGCCTCGCGGTCCTCGGGATGATGGCGGCGCACGTCGCGGTGCCGCGCACCCTCGAGCTGGACGACCCGGCGTCGTGGCTCGCGATCACCGACGGCCGGTCCTCCATCCTGTTCGCGACGCTCGCGGGGCTCTCCATCGCGCTGATGTCCGGGCGCGATCGGCCGGTCGACGGGAGCGACCTCGCGCGCGTGCGGCTGCGGATCCTCGTGCGCGCCGCGTGCCTGTTCCTCCTCGGCGGGCTGCTCGCGTCGCTGCAGACTTATGTCGCGGTCATCCTCGAGGTCTACGCCGTGCTCTTCGTGGCCGTGCTGCCGCTGCTGCGCTGGCGCGCGTCGCGGCTGCTCGCGCTCGCCGCGGTCGCCGCCGTCGCGCTGCCCGTCGCCACGACGGCGCTCGCCATCCACTTCGACGGCGCGCTCATGAGACCGGATCCGTTCGTGGTGCTCGTCGTCACCGGCCACTACCCGGCGCTCACCTGGGTGGCGTTCGCGATCGCGGGCCTGGGGATCGGGCGGCTCGCGCTCGGCTCCGCGCGCGTGCAGCTGCTGCTCATCACGGTGGGAGCCGGGCTCGCCGTGCTCGCGTACGGCGGGTCGGCGCTCCTGGAGGCAGCCGTGGCGGCGCCGCCGCCCGGGTGGGAGTTCATCCTCTCGACCACGCCGCACGAGGGGTCGCCGTTCGAGGTCGTGGGATCCGGCGGGTTCGCCATCGCCGTGATCGGCCTGTGCCTGCGCATCGCCGCCCTGCTGCCGGCGGTGCTCGTGCCGCTCGAGGCGGTGGGGCAGCTCGCGCTCACCGTGTACGCGGTGCACATCGTGGTGATCGACCTCGTCGCGCCGGAGGGCGACCTCATCGCGGACGACGGCGCGTACGTGGCGTTCGTCGTCGTGACGGTCGTGCTCTGCGCGCTCTGGACCCGGATCCTCGGGCGCGGGCCGCTCGAGCGGGTGCTCGGCGCGGTCGCGGGGCGCGCGTCGGATCCCGCGCCGCGCGGATCCCGTGGGCGCGCATCGGTGGACGCCCTCTAGAGGAGGCGTCCGAGGCCGGGGCGGGCGTCGCGCGCGGACGCGCCGAGCCGGCCGAGGGCCTCCACCCGGGGCCTGCTGGCCACGTCCTCCACGTCCCACGCCGCCGACAGCGCGCACCACGCCTCGGCCCACGCGAGCACGGCGTCGAGGTCGGCGCCCGTCTCCTCGGCGACCACGCGTGCCCGGCGGGCCAGGCGACCCGGGCGCAGCGCGATCGCGGGGGTCGGGTTCGCGAACACGTTCGCCGTGTCGAAGCCGGGGGCGCCCACGAGGGCCTTCGGGTCGATGGCGCGCCAGGCGTCGTCGCTGTCGTCGTCGTCGCCCCCGTCGCTGCTGCCGCCGCCGAAGTGCAGGACGTTGCCGTGGTGGATGTCGCCGTGCAGCACCGCGGTCGGCCCTGGCCCGGCGAGCAGCTCGCGCGCGACCGCCGCGCCGCGGTCGAGGGACCGGGGGAGCGGCCGCTCGGGCGCGACCAGCTCGCGGAACCAGACCTCGAGGGGGACGGCCTCGGCGACGACCCGCGGCTCCGGCGGCACGCGGTGCAGCCGGGCGGCGGCGCGGGCGAGGATCCGGGTAGCCCCATCGTCGCGCGCGTCCGCGTCCGGGCCGTCGGCCGAGGCCTCCCGCACGAGGATCCCCGGGTCGTCCGCGCGCGCCATGAGCACGGTGCCGTCGGCGTCCGACGCGAGCACGGGCGCGGCGCCGCGGCCGGCCCACGCGGCCATCAGGCGTCCGCCGCGCCGCTCCTCCTCCACGAGCGGCACCTTGAGCATCAGGGGCGCGCCGTCGCGGCGGACCGGGGCGATCACGCTGCTGGCGGTGCGGACGGACGGGCCGTCCGGATCCAGCCGCCAGCGCTCGAGCAGCCGCTCGAGCGCTGCGTCCGCGTCCGTCACAGCCGGATCGACACGGGCACGCCCGTGAGCGCCATCATGCCGACGACGCCGCCGATCACGGCCACGCCCAGGAGGACGAGCGCCCCGGCCAGCGCGAGCCGGGACCGCTCGTACCAGGGCAGGATCCCGCGGCGGGCCCCGCGCAGCTCCGCCATCGTGAGCACCTTCGCCTGCTCCGTGAGCGGCAGGTCGAGGTCGGCCGCCATGGAGCGCATGGTCCAGAGGTCGTACACGTGGCCGCTGAGGCGGAGGAGGAGCCGGCCGTCGACGTCCATGACGAACAGGCGCGGCTGCGTGTCGAGCGTGAGGCCCTGGTAGACGTGCACCACCAGGAGGTCGTGGACGGTGCTCCCGCGGATGCGCGTGCGACGCCCGAGGAACCGGGACTCCACGTCGCCCGTCGCATGCGTGATCCGCACGTAGGAGGTGAGGTACAGGCCGGCGAGCACGGCGCCCAGCAGCACGATCACGACCACGCCGAGGAGCACGGCCGCCGCGTTCCCTGTGGGGACGGCGAGCACGAGGAGCGCCGCGCCCAGGGGGACGACGAGTGCGAGCGCGGCGAGGCCGAGCTGCCGGAGCAGCGCCGCGCGAGGGCGGATGAGCGTGCTCGCGCCGTCGTCGGGCGCGTCGCCGTCGTGCTGCACGTCGCCTCCGGTCGTCCGACGCCGTCGTCGCGTCTGTCGTCGCCAGGTGCGCCGCGCGCATCTCGGGACGGGCGGCACCCGCGGGTGCGGGCAGGACGACCGGTCCAGCCTAGGCGGGTGCCGGCCCGGCGGGCAGGGGCGCTATGGGGGACACGGGGAGCCCGCCGGGGTACACGAGAGCCCCGGCGGACCGGGGTCCGTCGGGGCTCTCGTGCGGTCTGGCGGAGGGAGCCGAGCCGTGCCGAGATGCAGGAGCAGGGCGCATCTCTGTCGGATCGTCGTGCGCATCGGCGTTCGCCTGCGCGCTCGTGCGCACTGCCGTCGTCCTTCCCGCGCCGCTGCCGGTCGTCTTCGTTCCGGGTTCGACGCCACCGCCGTCCGCCTATCGGCCGGTATGCCGCTCCGTGGTGGACCGCGACCGCGACCGCGACCGCGCGGACAGGACGTGCTTGTCAGCCCAAGGGCGCGAGCCGTCCGTCGGCTCGGGCTGTTCGAAGGTACCGGGACCGGAGGCACTCAGCGCGGGCGGGCGTGGGCGACACGATGGTGGATCCGGCGGGGCTCCCGGGCATCTCGCGGAGGTCAGGGGGTACGGCCGCGCGAAGGCTACGTCTCCCTGCGCGTTCATAGGGCGACAAAGGCGTCCCCAACATCCTGTTCGCCTATGCGCAAGCCCCCTGAGAAGGGGACATGCGCGAACATCGCACGAAGCGGATGGTTGCCGAACGAAGGCAGCAGCTTTCATTCTCACTCTCAGGAGGATCTGTGAACTCATTGGTGACCAGGCGATCGAGGGCGGCCCTCGTGATCGTCGCGACGATAGCCATGTTCCGTGCCGGAAGTATTCCTGCACACGCGGAAAATAGATTCGACGCATTCTCCGTGGTGGACGGGCGCGGGCTACTCGGTCACTCTTCCGAGGAACTTCACGCTAGGGACGTTCAAGGCCAGCCCGGACGGATGACCGCGGGCGCGGAGCCCATCGCGATAGTGCCCGAGATGGAGGCCCTGAGCGCCCCCTCTGCGGGGCGTGACGACGCGAAGGCCTACGACGCAGGCGACTTCGGAGTGGTCGTCGGCGCGATCACGCGAGGTACGGCGGCAGCCTTCATCGCCATAGGCGACGCGTCAGCACCCCAGGATTATGCTTTTCAGATCGGTGGGCGGGCGATCGGCTCACGATCCAGCCCGACGGAGGGGTGGCCGTCACCGACGCATCCGGTCGTTTCCTGAACTTCCTGGAGGCGCCTTGGGGTCGAGATACCTCCGGAAGGTCGCTCAAGACCTCCTACTCGATCACGGGCAACGTGCTGATCCAGCATGTCGATACCGGCGACGCGATGTTCCCGGTGGTCGCGGACCCGTCAACCGGTTGCGGCATCGGGTACTGCTCCATCTACTTCAACCACAGCGAGACCCATGACCTCGCGACGGCGGGAATCATCGCTCTCGGAGGCGCAACGGGCGCCTGCGGTCTCGCGGGGCCCGAGGCCATCGCTGCCTGCGGTGTCGCAGCAGCGGCCATCGGTGCGACCGCTGTGTACGCGGACAATCACAACCAGTGCGTCGGATTCCTGTTCTCGAACTTCGGTACATTCAATCCGTTCGTCTACGACGGTGAACAGTGCAATTGACTTGGAAGGTGGATTAGGCGATGGCCGATGACAAGATGACGCGCGATGCGTGGATCTTCCGGATCGGGCTCGCGGTGCTGGTGATCCTGCCGGTCGCCGTGTTCGTCCCGCTCGCGTCCACCACCGGCGACGCTCCCGTGCTCTTCTTCGTGCAGGTGGTGCTGGCCGCGTCGTGGGTGGCCTGGTTCGCGCGACGCAAGCGTCGGGCGCGGAGGGACGGCCAGCCATAGCCGGTCGAGCAGCTGCAGGACATCGAGGAGGCGCCTGCACCACGAGAGCCCCGCCGGACCACTGGTCCGTCGGGGCTCTCGTGCGGTCTGGCGGAGGATAGGGGATTCGAACCCCTGAGGGCTTTCACCCAACACGCTTTCCAAGCGTGCGCCATAGGCCACTAGGCGAATCCTCCATGACGCGTGCCGCGGCGTCAGGAACGCGGCGGCACCCGTCGATACTACCTGCCCGCGACGAGGCTCGATGCACCAGGGGTGTCGAGCAGCCCCGCGAGCGCTCGACGGGAGGGCGCGCCGAGCTTCGCGCGCGCCTGGTAGAGGTGCGACTCGACCGTGCGCACGGACAGGAACAGGCGCCCGGCGATCTCCCGGTTGCTCAGCCCCTGCGCCGCGAGCACGCCGATCTCGAGCTCCCGGCGGGTCAGCATGCTCACGTCGAGGACGGGCGTGACCGTGGACGCCTCCGCCGCGGGCGCACCGCGGTCGATGCGCGCCTGGATCCGCCCGAGCGTCGCCCGCGCCTCGGTGAGGGCGGGCCCGGGCTCGCCGCCCGCCAGCATGCGGAGGAGGTCCTCGCAGGCGGTGAGGGCCTGCTGGTGCAGGCCGGACTCCTCGAGCGTGCGCACGCCCTGCGCGACGAGCGCCGCGTCCGCCGTCATGGATCCCTCCACGACCTCGGCCATGCCGTGCAGCGCCGGGACGTCGGTGCGCTCGCGCACCAGGCGGGATCCCTCGACGAGGCGAGGGTCGGTGGATCCGAGCGTCCACGCCCGGAACAGCATGCCCGCCCGCAGCGCGTGCGCGTCGCCGCTCAGGTCGCCCACGTCGAGGAGCAGCGTCGCCGCCTCCTCCGGCCGGCCGCGGGACGCGAGGATCTCCACGCGCACGCCCTCGGCGAGCATGCGCTGGTACGGGTAGCGCGGGTCGGCGCGGTGCGCGATCTCCGTCGCGATGCGCTCGGCCTCCTCGGTGCGGCCGCGGAGCGCGAGCACGCGGGCGCGCTGCATGCCGATCCAGAGCCGCCACGTGCCGATGTCCGGGCCGATCAGGCGGTCGTCCGCGAGGGTCAGCTCAGCCTCCGCGCGGTCGAGCCGGCCGAGGTCGAGGGCGACGCCGCCCGTGATGGCCCCGAGGACGGGGATGAACCACTGCGCGTCCTGCGCGATCGCCGACTCCACCCACGCGTCGAGCTCGCGCTCGAGGTCGGGCAGGTCGAGGCGGCACAGGCGGCGGCTGAACGCGCTCGCTGAGAGGAGCTCGAGGCGCGCCTCCTCGAGGAGGATGTCGTCGTAGGTCCCGCGGGGGTCGGAGCGGCGGGAGACGAGGCCGAGCCCCTCGTCGATGGCGTCGCCGAGCTCGGCGCCGCGCCCGAGGTGGCCGAGCGCGAGGACCACGGCGCGCTGGGCCCGGAGGCGCACGAGCGGGCTGGCCGTGAGGGCGGAGGCGGCCCGGGCGGCGCGGAGCGCGGACTCCCACTCCATCAGCCCGAGCGACATGGCGGCGCCGATGACGGCCGCCTGCGCGCGCTCGTCGGGATCCGCGTCCTCGCCGTGCGCGATCCCCTCGAGCAGCCGGTGCACGCGGTCGGTGCCCGGCATCGCGGCGTGCGTCGAGAGGACGCGCCAGTGGAGCGTCTCGACGCGCTCGGCCGGCGTGAGGTCGGCGGTGTCCAGCGCCTCCAGCACCTCCATGGCGCGCGCCGGGTTGCCGAGGACGGTGAGGGCGCGTCCCCGCTCGCAGGCCGCGTACGCGTCGGAGCCGCCGCGTCCCGCGATCTCCGCGAAGGCGAGCGCGTCGTGCGTCATGCCGACGTCGTTCGCCAGCCGCGCGGCGACGAGGTGCACGGCCGCGAGGGTGCTGGCGCCGAAGCGCTCGACGGCGTCGCGGCGCCCGTGGTCGGTGAGCGTGCGCGCGATCAGCAGGCTCTCCTTGGGGTTGAGAGGGACGCCGTGCGCCGCCTCCTGGAGCAGCGACCCGACGACGCGGCGCGTGAGGGCGTCGACGGCGTCCGGGTCGGTGCGGGCGAGGGCGGCCTCGGCCTCGAGAAGGTCGGCGCGGAGGATCCGGTCGCCCTGGCCCTGCACGCGCGCGAGGCCGCGGGCGCCGAGCACCCGCAGGATCGTCTCGCCGAAGAGGCGGGCCGCGCGCTGGTAGGGGACGCCGTCGAGCCGGGCGAGGAGCACGAGCGTGCTGCGCTCGTCGTCGTCGAGCATCGACACGCGCGAGGAGACCAGCTCGAGGATCCGGGCGCGCGGCGCGTGCGGGCTCGGGAAGGCGTACCCCGTGACGGTCCGCTCGGCGCCGTCCGACTCGAGCGCCTCGAAGGTCAGCTCGCGGACGAGGAACGGGCGGCCGCCGCTGCGCCGCTGGATCTGCACGCGCGTCGCCTGGTCGAGCGCCACCTGGCCCGCGATCGAGTCGATCATCGCGTCGACCTCGGCCGGGTCGAGCGGGGAGAGGTCGAGCCGCTCGGCGTAGCCGTTCCGCCAGAGGCCGAGGATCTCGTGGGCCGCCTGCGCCGTGCGCGCGGCCTGGTCGCCGCCGGTCTCGAGGTCCCGGGCGCGGAGGTGGCGGGCGTCGCCGCCCGTGTCGTCGACCGTCACGAGCAGCGTGCAGCGCTCGCTCGCGCGTGCGTCGGCCAGGGCGGCGCGCAGGTCGGGCGCCATGAGGTGCCCGTCGTCGATGACCACGACGGGCCGCGCGGCGGGGAGCGGACGCGCGGAGCGGATCCCGGGGACCTGGTCGATGACGCGGCGGAGCACGTCCGCGAGGTCCGGGGTGGAGGCGTGGGCGCGGATCACAGTGAGGCCGTTGCGCGTGAGCGCGTCGGCCACGCGGCCCGCCACGTGGCTGCGACCCGAGCCGACGCTGCCGGTGACGACGGCGCTCGTGCCGGCCGCGAGCCAGCGCTCGAGCGTCTCGAGGTCGCGGGCGCGGCCGCCCCGCCCGAGGGCTGGGCTCTCCATGCGTCCGCTCGACCGGATGTAGGTGTGCGTCATCTGCTTCATGTGACCCCCGTCGCGTCAAAGCGGTATCCCGCGCCGCATCCCCCGAGGCTGCGCGGTCGTTGTGCCTCCATCTTGCGCGGTCCCCGGCGCGCCGACCAGGGACACCGGCTGATACTTATCCCCTCGCTCCCGGAAATAAGTAGTCGGCACTGTGGGGGACACGTCCGGGCGCTCCTAGCGTGTCCTTCATGTCCGGGCATGGGGATGCTCCGGACGGTGCGCTCCGGCGCACGATGCGTGCGACGCACGGGAGGACGACGGCTTCGGGTGCCGTCGACCCGACGCGTCGCCCGCGGCACGACCCGGGTGCCTCAACAGGCCCGGAAGCGGATGACGGCCCCCTCCGGGGAGGAGGGGACCGTCATCCGGATCCGCGCGGGTCGCGCGCCTGGCGGGTGGCGCTAGTTGTACTGAGTCATCACGTTGGTGACACTCGGGCCGCGGGCGTCAGCCCGTGGCTCGAGTGGATTCGTTCAGTGTTGTAGTGCTGGATCCACGGATCAAGGGCGTCGGTTCTGGCTTGGTTGCTGGTGAAGGGTTGCCGGTAGGCCCACTCGGTCGCGAGGGTGCGGTTGAAGCGTTCGACCTTGCCGTTCTGCCAGGGGCAGTGCGGGCGGATGAACTTCTGCCTCGCACCGAGCTGCGTGACCGCGTTCTGGAACGCGGCCGAGTGCCGGTAGGCGAACGCGTTGTCCGTCAGGACCCGTTCGATGCGGGTGATGCCGTGCTCGGCGAAGTACGCCGCGGCCCGGGTCAGGAACCCTGCCGCGGTCACGCCCTTCTCGTCCGGGTGGATCTCCGCGTAGGCGAGGCGGGTGTGGTCATCGACCACGGCGTGGACGTAATCGAACCCGATCCCACGACCACGAACCTGTTCGCTGCGGCCATGCGCCCGCCAGCCGCCGCCGTCCGGGATCCGGCCGAGCTTCTTCACGTCGACGTGGATCAGGTCGCCGGGATGCTCATGCTCGTACCGGTTTGCCGTCGACCGGGATGCCCGGATCACGGCCCCGGTGACGGGGTCCAACCATGCCAACGGCGGTGCCCCGTGCCGCCGCAGGATGCGGGAGATCGTGCGGGCTGGAACACCGGTCACCGGCGCCAACCGGGCAGGACCTGATCGCAATCGGGTCCTCGCTTCCACGACGGCTCGTTCTCGTTCCGGGCTCGTCCTCGTCGGCACCCGTCTCGGCCTCGAGGACCGGTCCGACAAGCCTTCGAAGCCCTCGGACCGGAACCGATTCACCCACCGATGCGCGCACTGACGCGACACACCGAGTTCGCGCGCGACATGCGAGACCGGCCGACGATCCTCGACCACCCGCCGCACGAGGAGAACCCTCCCGTGAACCGTCAGACGAGCATTAGCGTGGGACATCGAGGCCTCCTGGCAGTGGCAGAACTAGACAGCTCCATCAAGCCAGGAGGCCTCCTCACACGCCCCGAAGTGTCACCAACGTCATGGCCGGGTACAGCTAGCCCCGATCTCGGCCGGAGCGGGAGCGCGCCTAGGTGGAGGGTGCGTCCGCGTCCCGGCGGGACCGCTCGCGCACGCGCTCGATGTGCTCCCGCATCGCGGCGGCCGCGGCCTCCGGGCCCTCGGCGACCGCGTCGATGATCGCCCGGTGCTCGTGCACGGCGTCGTCCGCGTCGTGGACGCCCGTGCGCATCGTCTGGCGCATGCGGTGCACGCGGGTCGAGATCGCCTCCGACATGTCGAGGAGGAACGGGTTGCCGGTCGCCTCGAAGATCCGGTGGTGGAAGTCCCAGTCGACGACGAAGTACTCGCGGATGAGGTCGACCGGCATCTCGCCGTTCCGCGTCGCGGCCCGCACGCGCTTCGTCGTGGCGCGGTGCGCGGCGAGGGCGTCCTCGAGCGCGGGCACGAGCCGGCTCGGATCCGCCGCCGCCAGGGTAGTCGCCCCGCCCTCGAGCACGATCCGCGCGTCGAACAGCGCCTCCAGCTGCTCGCCGGCGATGGGCGGCGCGACGCGGTAGCCCTTGTGCGCCTCGCGGGCGACGAGCCCGGTGCGCTCCAGCTGCACGAGCGCCTCGCGCACCGGCGTGGGGGAGACGTGCAGGTCGCGCGCGATCTGGTCGATGGCGAGGCGGGAGCCGGGCTCCATCGCGGATCCCATGAGCATGTCGAGCACGAGGTCGTAGACGCGGTCGCGCAGGCCCTGCCGGGCGGGCATCGCGGTCGCGTCGAGCGGGAGGCCGGTGGTCACCAGGACAGTCTGCCGTCAGCGGGAGGCGTCGGACGCCGGCCGGGCCGCGCGGGCGTGCACCTCGTCGAGGATGGCGGCGACCGCCCGCGGGTCGTGCGCGAACCGGCCGAGGAAGAGGCCGTCGACGTCGTCGCCGATGCGGGTGAGGAGGCCGGGGCCGGCGCTGCCGCCGTAGACGACCGCGGATCCCGGGTGCGCGTCGAGCGCCCGCACGTGCGCCCGCAGCTCCCGGCACACGCCGCGGATGTGCGCGTCCGAGGCGGGCTCGGTCGCGCCGATCGCCCACTGCGGCTCGTACGCGACCACGATCCGCCCGCCGTGGCCGCGCTCCGCCGCGAGGGCGAGCGCGTCGTCGAGCTGCCGGGCGCACGCGCGCGCGGCGTCGGCCGGATCCCCGCGCGCCTCCTCGCCGAGGCAGATCAGCGGCACGAGCCCCGCCCGCAGCGCGGCGTCGGCCTTCCGCCGCACGACCTCGTCGGTCTCGCCGAACAGGCGCCGCCGCTCGGCGTGGCCGACCTCGACGAACGCGCCGCCCAGCTCCCGGATCTGCCCGCCCGACACCTCGCCCGTGAACGCGCCGACGTCCTCGGTCGCGAGGTCCTGCGCGCCGACGGCCGCGAGCCCGTCGAGGATCCCGACGGCGGCCGGCACCGACAGGTACGACGGCAGCACCACGAGCTCCGCCTCGCCGGCCCGGGTCACCGGGTGGGCGCGCGCGACGTCCGCGACGGCCCGGCACCACGCGACCGTCTCCGCGTGCCCGAGGTACATCTTCAGGCTCACGCCGACGAACGCCGGCCGCGCGGGCGGATGCACGGGCACGGCCCTACTTCGCCTCGTACGCGCGGATCTCGTCGACCTTGTCGTTCGACGGGCTGGAGGTGTCGAACTCGTACGTCAGCCACTCGCGCACGTTCCGCCGCGCCAGCTCCAGGCCGACCACGCGCTGCCCCATGCAGAGCACCTGCGCGTCGTTCGACAGCACGCTGCGCTCCACCGAGAAGCCGTCGTGCGCGGTGACGGCGCGGACGCCGGGCACCTTGTTCGCCGCGATGGCCATGCCGAGGCCCGTGCCGCAGATCAGCACGGCCCGGTCGGCCTCGCCGCGCGCGACCATCTCGGCCGCCGTGATCGCGACGGTCGGGTACGCGGTGTGGCCGTCGGCGTCGACGCCCACGTCCACCACCGACACGACGAGGCCGCTCGCCTCGAGGTCGGCCTTGATCGCCTCCTTGTGGTCGTATCCCGCGTCGTCTGCGCCGACGACGATGCGCCAGGTCCTGGTCATCCGGTCCTCCTCATGGTGGTGCTGATGGTGGTGCTGATGGCGTCGCCGGGCCTCACCGGTCGGCGAGGGCGCGGCCGACGGCCGCGGTGATGAGCGCGAGCGAGATCGCGCCCGGGTCGGGGGTGCCGACGGACCGCTCGCCGTGGGAGCGGGCGCGTCCGATGCCCGGCTTCATGGCGGCGGTCGCGTCGGCGGCCTCGCGGGCGGCGTCGCTCGCGGCGGCCCACGCCTCGGCGAGCGGTGCGCCGGATCCGGCCCGCTCGGCGAGCGCGTCGGCGAACGGCACGAGCGCGTCGACCATGGTCTTGTCGCCGAGCGCGGCCTTGCCGTGCGACATGACGGCGTCGCGCGCGGCGCCCACGCCGCGGACCACCCGGTCGGCGGTCACGGGATCCGCGCCCTCGTCGTCGAGCGCGTCGCCGACCGCCTGCAGGATGAGGCCCCAGAGCGCGCCCGAGGTGCCGCCGCCCTTGTCCGACCAGGCGTCGCCCGCGAGCCGGAGCGCGGTGCGCGCGCCGGCGCCCTGCTCCACCGCCGCGGTCGCCCGCGCGGATGCGGCACGGGATCCGCGCAGCATGCCGATGCCGTGGTCGCCGTCGCCCGCGACCGCATCGAGGCGGCCGAGCTCGTCGGCGTGCTCCGCGACGACCGCGTGCACCGCGTCGAGGGCGGCGGCGATGCGCCCGGCGGCCTCCCGCGACGCGTCGCTCGCGTCGGGGATCGCGGCGTCGACCTCGTCGTCCTCGCGCGCGTCGACCGGCTGGAGCGCGGATCCGTCGAACGCCCCGCTGCGGAACGCCGGGGTGTCCGCAGGTGCGGTCCAGAGCCGCTCGAGCTCCTCGTCGAGCCAGAACAGCGTGAGGGAGGCGCCCGCCATGTCGAAGCTGGTGCAGAACTCGCCGACCTGCGGATCCACGAGCGTGATCCCGGCGTCCTCGAGCAGGTCCGCGACGCGCGTGAAGACGACGAACAGCTCCTCGGTCTTCACGGATCCGAGGCCGTTGAGCACGGGCACGACGCGGGCGCCGCGCACGGTGACGCCGTCCGGGATCTCCGCGTCGGCGAGCAGCTGCCGCACGAACAGCTCCGCCAGGCCGTCGGCGGACGGGATGTCGGTCTCGTCGATGCCGGGCTCGCCGTGGATCCCGAGCCCGATCGCCATGCGCCCCTCCGGCACCGAGAACAGCGGCTCGTCCGCGCCCGGCAGCGTGCAGCCCGTGAAGGCGACGCCCATCGAGCGCGTGCGCGCGTTGGCGAGCCGGGCGACGCGCTCGGTGTCGTCGAGGTCGTAGCCCGCGGCGGACGCGGCGCCCGCCGCCTTGAACACGGTGAGGTCGCCCGCGATGCCGCGGCGCTTGGCCTGCTCGTCGGGGGAGGCGCTGAAGATGTCGTCCGTCACGACGACGGTGCGGCAGTCGATGCCGTCGCCGCGCACGCGCTCCTGCGCGTCGTCGAAGTGCAGCACGTCGCCCGCGTAGTTGCCGTAGAGGAGGAGCGCGCCGCGGCCCTGCTCGCTCGAGCGGATCACCGACTCGACCTGGTGCGCGGAGGGCGACGCGAACAGGTTGCCCATCGCGGCGCCGTGCGCGAGTCCGGGGCCGACGAGCCCGCCGAACGCGGGGTAGTGGCCGGATCCGCCGCCGATGACGACCGCCACCTCGGGCTCGGCCGCGCGGGTGGAGCGGGAGACCCCGCCGTGCACCCACCGCACCCAGCGGCCGTTGGCGCGGACGAAGCCCGCCGTCATGTCGTCGGCGAAGTCGGCGGGGTCGTTCCAGAGCCGGGTCATCCGTGTGTCCTCCTCATCGAGCACGTGAGGAGATCCTAGAGGATATTGGATCCCGTGGGACAGGCGTCGCGGACGCCGTCGATCAGGCGCGCGCGGCCCACTCCTCGGCGAGCAGCGCGTAGCCGACCCCGTCCATCCAGCCGAGGTCGCGGTGCAGTGAGTCGGCCACCGCGTACGACTCCCGTCGCACCCCGACGCGCTCGGCCAGCCGGAGCGACGGCGCGTTGTCGGCGAAGGCGCTCGCGACCACGCGGCGGACGCCGAGCCCCTCGAACGCGATCCGCAGCGCCGCCCGCACCGCCTCGGTCGCGAGGCCGCGCCCGCCGACGGCCGGATCCAGGGTCCAGCCGAGCTCCGCCTGCGTGCCGACGGCGAGGTGCGCGACCTCGCGCTGCGCCCACGCGCCCTCGACCCGCACCAGGATGTCGCCCACGACGCGGCCGTCGAGCTCGAGCACGAGCTGGTCGCGGAGCATGGCACCGCTCCCGGCGATCCGGTCGAGCGGGGCGGCGGCGGTCGGGGCGTCGTCGGAGGTCATCCGCCCATCGTGGCAGCGCCCGTGCGCTCCGCCGCCCGCTACCGGTCGACGAGCGTGATCTCGAACGAGTACAGGTCCGGCCGGTAGCAGTGCTGGCCGTACTCCACCGCGCGGCCCGAGCTGTCGAAGGCCGTGCGCGACATGGTGAGCACGGCGCCGCCGCGCGGCAGGTCGAGCAGGCGCGCCTCGGATGCCGTGGCCGCGCGGGCGCCGATGCGCTGCTTGGCGACGCGCATGATCACGCCGCGGCCGCGCAGCAGCTGGTACAGCCCGTGGGTCGCGAGGGCGTCCGGATCGAGGTCGACGAACGGCTCGGGGAGCACGTTGTCGAGGATGGCGAGCGGCACGCCGTCGGCCGTGCGCAGCCGGGTGAGGTGCAGCACGGGGCTGCCGACCGCGACGCCGAGCGCCTCGGCGGCCTTCTCGTCGGCCTCGCCGCGCGACGACGACAGCATCTGCGTGGCAGGAGCCTGCCCCTGCCGCTCGAGGTCCTCGTAGAGGCTCGTGAGCTCGACGTTGCGCGTCACGCGACCGTGCACGACCTGCGTGCCGATGCCGCGGCGGCGCACGAGCAGGCCCTTGTCGACGAGGTCCTGGATCGCCCGGCGGATGGTGGGGCGCGAGAGGCCGAGCCGGGCGCCGAGCGCGATCTCGTTCTCGAGCCGGGCGCCGGCCGGCAGCGTGCCGTCGTGGATCGCCGTCTCCAGCAGGTTGGCCACCTGGTAGTAGAGGGGCACCGGGCCCGAGCGGTCGAGCGCGAGGAACAGGTCGGGGGGCAGGATCTGCTCCGGTTGCGTCATGTTGATCGCTCCCTCGTAGGTCAGGTCAACGCCTCATCCTGGCATGCGGCCCGTCAGCGGCGCGCCGGTGCGGCTCCCTCCGGGCCCGGGTCGCGCGCGAGCTCGTGCGCCAGCGAGTCGAGCTCGGCGCCGCCGGCCATGAGGCTCGTCAGCTCGCCGAGCGTGATCTCGTCCTTCTCGAACGTGCCGAGGCTGGATCCGCGGTTGAGCAGCAGGAACCGGTCGCCCACCGGGAACGCGTGGTGCGGGTTGTGCGTGATGAAGACCACGCCGAGCCCCCGGTCGCGCGAGCGCGCGATGTACCGCAGCACGACGCCGGACTGCTTGACGCCGAGCGCCGCGGTGGGCTCGTCGAGGATCAGCACGCGGGCGCCGAAGTGGACGGCCCGGGCGATGGCCACGCACTGGCGCTCGCCGCCGGACAGCGTGCCGATGGGCTGGTCGACGTCGCGGAGGTCGATGCCCATCTGCGCGAGCTGCTCGTGCGTGATCGCCTTCATGGCCTTCACGTCCAGCCGGCGGAACGGCCCCTTCCCCTTCGTGATCTCGGAGCCGAGGAAGAAGTTCCGCCACACGGGCATGAGGGGTACGACCGCGAGGTCCTGGTAGACGGTCGCGATGCCGGCCTGGAGCGCGGCGCGGGGGGATCCGAGCGTCACCGGCTCGCCGTCGAGGAGCATCGTGCCCTCGCTCGGCGCGTGCACGCCCGCGAGCATCTTGATGAAGGTCGACTTGCCGGCGCCGTTGTCGCCGAGCACGCACGTGACCTGGCCCGCCGCGACCACGGTCGAGACGCCCGTGAGCGCGTTGACGGCGCCGTAGCTCTTGCCGATGTCGCGGACCTCGAGGATGGTCGTGCCGACGGGAGGCAGCGGGGGAGCGGTCCGTCCGTCGGCCTCCTCGGCGGCTCCGGGGATCGCGCCGGCCAGGGGCTCGCCGGCCCGGGGCTCGGACGCGGCGCTCGCGCTCGTCTCGGCGCTCATCGTCCGCCTCCCGCCCGCGTGCGCACCAGGTCGTTGAGGAGCACCGCCGCGAGGAGCATCACCCCGAGGATCGTGCGCAGCCAGTTCGTATCCCACTGGGCGAACGTGATCCCCTGGAAGACCATGCCGTAGATCAGCGCGCCGAGCGCCGCGCCGATGGCGGAGCCGAAGCCGCCCGTGAGCAGGCACCCGCCGACGACCGCGCAGATGATGTAGATGAACTCCTGGCCGACGCCCGTGTTCGCCTGCACCGTGGAGGTGCGGAACAGGGAGATCATTCCGACGAGCCAGGCGGCGCCCGCGGTCCCCATGAAGAGGCCCACCTTCGTCTTGAGGACGGGGACGCCCACCTGCCGGGCGGACTCCTTCGCGCCGCCGACCGCGAAGATCCAGTTGCCGGCGCGGGTGCGCAGGAGGATCCAGGTGGCGACGGCCGCGACCAGGAACCACCACAGCACCGAGACGTAGAAGTTGCCGCCGCCGATCTCGAGCGAGGAGCCGAAGACCGGCTGGATCTGGTCGTACGACGGCACCTTCGTCATGCCCTGGATCGCGACCTGGCCGGTGATGAGCTTGGTGACGGCGAGGTCGATGCCCGCGAGCGCGAAGAACGTGCCGAGCGTCACGATGAAGCTCGGCAGGCCCGTCTTCATCACGAGGAACCCGTTGAGCGCGCCGATCGCCAGGGCCGCCGCGAGCGAGACGAGCACCGCGACCCAGATGCTGAGGCCGTAGTGCGACGTGAGGATGCCGACCACGAGCGCCGAGAAGCCCGTCATGACGCCGGCGGAGAGGTCGAACTCGCCGCCGATCATGAGCATCGCCACGGCGACCGCCATGATCCCGAAGGTCGATGCCGACTCGAGCCACACGCCCGCGCCGGCGAGGGTGAGGAACTGCGGCGTGTAGAGGGAGAAGAACACCAGCACGGCGAGGGCGGCCACGAGGGCGCCGATCTCCGGGCGGGCGAGGATCTTGCGGATCGGCCTGTTCTCGAGGCGCGGCCTCGTGGCGATCGTCACGATGTCCGTCGTGGTCAACGCGGGGCTCCTTCGGTGAGCGTCGGGGGAGTGCGGTGCGGTGCGGTGGGGGTTGGGGCGGGCGGTAGGCGGCGGGCCGGGCGCGTCCGGCCCGGCCGGCTAGCGGGTGCCGTTCCTCGCGAACTCGGCGACCTGCGCCGCGTTGTCCTTCGTCACGAACGCGGGTCCGGAGTAGACGGGCTGGCCGCCGCCGATGACGTTGCCGTTGGTGGCGTAGAGGTCGAGCGCGGTGATCCCGAGGAAGCCCTGCACGTACGGCTGCTGGTCGACCGCGAACAGGACCGTGCCCGCCTCGACCGCGCTCACGACGTCCTCCGAGAGGTCGAACGTGCCGATCTGCGCCTCGCTGCCCGACTCCTCGATCGCGCCGACCGCGTCGATGGCGTACTGGCCGCCGAGCGTGAGCACGCCGTCGATGGAGGGATCCGCCTGCAGCTTCGACTTGATGGTCGCCTTCACGTCGGCGTCGTTCGTGCCGTCGACCTGGAGGTTCGCCATCTGGCCGGGGAAGGCGCTCGCCGCGGAGGAGCAGCGCTCCTCGAGGCCGACGTTGCCGGCCTCCTGGATCACGCAGAGCGCGTTCTTCAGCCCCGCGTCGCCGAGGCGCTTGCCGACGGCCTCGCCCGCGACCGTCTCGCTCTGGCCGATGTGGGTGAGGGCGCCGAACTCGGCCGAGCGCTCGATCCCGGAGTTGATGGTGACCACGGGGATGCCCGCGGCCACGGCCTTCTCGACGCTGTCCTTCACGCCGTCGGGGTTCGCCATCGACACCACGATGCCGTTGACCTTCTGCGCCACCGCGTTGTCGATGAGCTGGGACTGCTTGGCGGGATCCGGGTCCGCGTTGTACGTGACGGTGGCGCCGTACTGGCCGCCCGCGGTCTCGGCGCCCGACTTCACGCGGTCCCAGAAGGCGTCGCCCGTGCCGGAGTGCGTGACCACCGCGAAGGTGAGGTCGCCGCCGCCGTTCGCGCCGCGCGCGGTGGGCGCGGCCTCCTGGCCGGTGCCCGCGCACGAGGTGAGGAGGAACCCGGCGGCGACCGCGAGGCCGAGGGGGGTGAGGAATCCGTTCTTCATCGAATGCTCCTTGTCGGGCGGACGCCCGCGCGGGGGTCCTGGACGTCGTCGTCGGGGCGATCTTCGTCCCGCCCGACATTCCTTGTCAACACATGCTGACAAGACGGATCGCTAGCGTGACCCGTCGTCGTCCGGCGGCCTTCCCGACGGATCCGACCCTCCAGTCTGCCGCCTCCCCGGGGCGCTCTGCGCGCGCGTCGGCGAGCACGAGCGCCGCGCGGCCGTCGGCGAACGTCGGGCTGTCGGAGGCCTCGCCCCGGGCCAGGCGGATGAAGGCGCGCAGCTCGGCGACGTACGCGGCGGCGTAGCGCTCCAGGAAGAAGTCCTGGTAGGGCGGCTTGCCCTCGACGCTCGCGGCGGTCGAGACGCTCACGAGGCTCGTGAGCGCGTTCGCCACCTGCAGGGATCCGCGCGAGCCGAACGTCTCGATCTGCTGGTCGTAGCCCACGGCCCTGTGCCGTGAGCTCGTGATGACCACGAGCGCGCCGGTGGACGCGCGGAGCGTCACGACCGCGGTGTCGAAGTCGCCGTGCTCGCGGGCGCCGGGGTCGAACGCGGTGGATCCGGTCGCCTGCGAGCGTGAGCCCCACGTCGACGGCGTCGAGGAAGCGGTCGATCTCCGCGGGCGACTCCACGAACGTGCCCGCGTGGTGGTGGAAGGTCGGCTCGAAGCCCGCGGCGCGCGTGATCTCCGCGGCCCGCGCGGTGTTGCGGACGAGGCGCGACCACGCGGCGTCGTCGAGCGGGTCGGCCTCGGCGCCGCGGCCGGGGGCGGCGGCGCGGGTCGTGGATCCGGCGTCGGCGAGCGTCGGCAGCGGCAGGCGCGCGGGTCCGGCCTCGGCCGCCTTCGGGAAGACGCGCAGCGGCGCCTCGAGCTCGGGCAGGGTCGCCGCGAAGGCATCGTCGTCGGAGAGGGGCAGCTGGATCCAGCCGCCGGCGAGCTCGAGGCCCGCGCCCGCGAGCCGGTCGCGCAGCTCGCGGCCGCGCCCGAGGTAGCCGACGGGCCCCAGGTCGATCCCCGCGTACCCGGTCTCGACCAGCGCCTCCACCATGTCGTCGGGCGTGACGACCTCGGCGCCCTCGGGCGTCAGCTCGAACACCCCGAAGCGCACGGGGGCGCCGGCGACGGTCACCCTCACGCGGCGGATCCCGTCGGGTGGGCCGTCACGGCAGCGCGGGGAGCGGGGGTGGTGCGGGTCTGGACCATGCGTCGTCGCACCGCTCCTCGTAGCCGACGGGCGGATATTTGTCCTGACGACAGTACGTGGCAGCGGTCCTCCGCCACGGTCCCCGACGCCCCGATGCGTCGTTCCGCGTCGAGCGCATGACGAGCCGGTGACGATCCGGTTGCGGCCCGCCGCCCGCGGCCGCGCCCGGCCTACGCTCGACGGGAGATCCCCCGTGCGGGGGAACCCGCGACGCCGAGGGGGACGACGCCATGACCGAGACCGACACCGCATCCGCATCCCGGGGGCGCGCACCGGGATCGCTTCGCCGCGTCGCCCGCCCGCTCGCCGTCGGGACCGCCCTGGCCCTCGGCCTCTCCGCGCTCGTCGCGTCGCCCGCCGAGGCCGCGACCGTCGCGATCGCCGACGTGCAGGGCACCGGCAGCGCGACGCCGTTCGCCGGCCGCGTCGTCACGGTCGAGGGCGTCGTCACCGCCGACTACCGCGGGGCGAGCGGCTACGCGGGGATCGTGATCCAGACCCGGGGCTCGGGCGGCGCCACCGACGCGACGCCGGGCGCCTCCGACGGGATCTTCGTCTACCTCGCGAGCGCCGACCCGTCCGTGGCGATCGGCGACCTCGTCCGCGTCACCGGCACCGCGTCGGAGCGCCAGGGCCAGACCCAGCTCGCCGCGACCGCGACCGACCTCGTCGAGGCGGGCGTCGGCGTGCCCGACGCCACCCCGCTGCCCGACACCCTCCGCGGCGCCGACCGCGAGTCGCTCGAGAGCATGCTCGTCACGCCCACGGGCGACTATCGCGTCGGATCCGCGCACCAGCTCGACACGTACGGCACGCTCTGGCTGAGCGCCGGCGCCGACCTGCCCGTGAAGGCCACCGACGTCGTGCGCCCGGGCGCCGAGGCCGACCGGATCGCCGCCGACAACCGCGCGCGCCGGCTCCTCCTCGACGACGGCTACGACATCCAGCTCACCAACGCCGCCTACCCCGCGGGCGCGACGCAGCCGTACTACTCGGCCGACCGCGTGGTGCGCAACGGCGACGTCCCCGTCTTCCCGACCACGCCCTACGTGCTCGCCTACGGCTTCGACGACTGGCGCCTCCAGCCCACGACGCCCGTCACGTCGCTCGACGCCGCTGGCCGCGTGCCGACCTTCACGAGCGGGAACCCGCGCCCCGCGTCCTCGCCCGAGGTCGGCGGCGACGTCCGCATCGCCGGGTTCAACGTCCTCAACTACTTCACGACGCTCGGGGAGCGCGGCGCCGCCACCGCGGACGAGTTCCGGAAGCAGCGCGCCAAGATCGTCACCGCCATCACCGGCCTCGACGCGCAGGTCGTGACGCTCATGGAGATCGAGAACTCGACCCGCTTCGGCGAGCCCGCGGACACCGCCACGGCCGACCTCGTGCGCGGCCTCAACGACGCCGCCGGGAAGCGGGTCTGGGACTACGTGCGCACGCCCGCCGCGCTCGCGTCGACCCCGACCGACGAGATCCAGAACGCGATCATCTACCGCACCGACGCCGTCACGCCGGTCGGGGCGGCGGCCACGCAGAGCGACGAGACGGTGTGGGGCAACGCCCGCGAGCCCATCGCGCAGTCGTTCCGCGGCGGCGACCGGACGTTCACGGTGGTCGCGAACCACCTCAAGTCGAAGTCGGGATCCGGCACGCAGCCGGCCGACGGCCAGGGCTTCTTCAACGCCGACCGGGTCGCGCAGGCGAAGGCCGTCGCGCGCTTCGCGTCGGAGCTGCAGGCGTCGAGCGGATCCGACCTCCTCTACCTGCTCGGCGACTTCAACGCCTACTCCGAGGAGGACCCGATCCAGGCCCTCCGCGACGCCGGCTTCGTCGACCTCGTGGCCGCGAAGGCGCCCGGCGAGCGCACCTACTCCTTCGACGGCGAGGTCGGATCCCTCGACCACGTGCTCGCGACCCGCGCCGGAGCCGCGCGTGTCACGGGCGTCGGGGTGTGGGACATCAACGCGCCCGAGTGGGCGGCGCGCGAGTACGGCGGGGCCGCGACCGACGGATCCAGCGCCTTCCGCTCCAGCGACCACGACCCCGTCAAGGTGGGCCTCGACACGATCCGCGACGCGTCGACCCTCGTCGGGTACGCCGACCGCCTGCTCGTCCGCAGCGGGCAGGGCGTGGAGTACTCCGTGCGGCTGCAGGCGGGCGGCGCTCCCGTCACCGGCCGCGTGCAGGTCCTCGACCGGGGTCGCGCGATCACCTCCGTCGACGTCACGGCGGACGACGCCGGCCGCGCGACCGTCACGCTGCCGCGGCTCTCCCGCGGGATCCACCTCATCACCGCGAGCTACGCGGGCGACTCCGGGGCGACGGCGTCGAGCACCGTCTGGCCGTCGATCGTCCTCGTCTGGTAGCCGCCCGCCGCACGCGGAATGCACGGGCCGCGCGCCCGGTTGCACCCCGAGACCGCACGAACCGAGCACGAGAAGAGGACGCACCATGGCCACCACCGAGCTGACCGCCGAGAACTTCGAGAGCATCGTCGACTCCAACGGCATCGTCGTCGTCGACTTCTGGGCCGACTGGTGCGGCCCCTGCAAGCAGTTCGCGCCCGTCTTCGACAAGTCGAGCGAGAAGCACGCCGACATCGTCCACGGCAAGGTCGACACCGAGGCGCAGCAGTTCCTGGCGCAGCAGGCGAACATCTCCGCCATCCCGACGCTCATGATCTTCAAGGACCAGACGCTGATCTTCAGCCAGGCCGGCGCGCTGCCCGCCCCGGCGCTGGAGTCGCTCATCGAGGAGGTGCGCGCCGTCGACGTGGCCGCCCTCAAGGAGCAGGCCGCCGCCGAGGCCGCGCAGGCCACGCCCGGCGCGAGCGCCGACCCCACCGCGATCTGACCCGCGCCTGATCCGCGCCGTGCGGCCCCTCCCCATCAAGGAGGGGCCGTACGCGTCCCCACGGTCCTCCTCCCCGCCGCCCGCCGACCGGCCCCCGGATACGATTGCCCCGATGACCTCCACCCCTCCCGCCCCCGCCGGATCCGTCGCGTCCGGCACCGCCCTGGCACCCGCCCTCGAGCGCCTCGGCACGGTGTTCGGGTACGACGCCTTCCGCGGCGACCAGCAGGAGATCGTCGAGCACGTC
The DNA here is from genome assembly GCF_002240565.1 of Clavibacter michiganensis subsp. insidiosus. GTDB lineage: Bacteria > Actinomycetota > Actinomycetes > Actinomycetales > Microbacteriaceae > Clavibacter > Clavibacter insidiosus. The sequence goes on from NZ_MZMO01000001.1 coordinate 930,597, forward strand.
ATCGGCGGCGGCGACGCGCTCGTGCTCATGCCCACGGGCGGCGGCAAGTCGCTCTGCTACCAGATCCCGAGCCTCGTCCGCGAGGGCACCGGCGTCGTCATCTCCCCGCTCATCGCCCTGATGCAGGACCAGGTCGACGCCCTCCGCGCCGTCGGCGTCCGGGCCGCGTTCCTCAACTCCACGCAGGACCTCGAGACGAGCCGCGAGGTCGAGCGCGCGCTCCTCGACGGCGACCTCGACCTGCTCTACCTCGCGCCCGAGCGCCTCATCCTCGACCGGATGGGCCGCCTCCTCGACGAGGCCCGCATCGCCCTCTTCGCCATCGACGAGGCGCACTGCGTCTCCCAGTGGGGCCACGACTTCCGCAAGGACTACCTCGCGCTGTCGATGCTGCAGGAGCGCTGGCCGGAGGTCCCGCGCATCGCGCTCACCGCCACGGCCAACGAGGCCACGCACGCCGACATCACCGCGCGCCTGGGCCTCCAGGACGCGCGCCACTTCGTCTCCTCGTTCGACCGCCCGAACATCCGCTACCGCATCGTCCCCAAGGCCGAGCCGCGCAAGCAGCTGGTCGACCTCATCCGCAACGAGCACGCGGGCGACGCCGGCATCGTCTACTGCCTGAGCCGCAAGACCGTCGAGCAGACGGCCGAGGCGCTGAACAAGCAGGGCATCACCGCGCTGCCGTACCACGCGGGCCTCGACGCGGCCGTCCGCCAGCGCAACCAGGCGCGCTTCCTCCGCGAGGACGGCATCGTGATGTGCGCCACCATCGCGTTCGGCATGGGCATCGACAAGCCCGACGTGCGCTTCGTCGCCCACATCGACCTGCCGAAGTCCATCGAGGGCTACTACCAGGAGACCGGGCGCGCGGGCCGCGACGGCCTCCCTTCCACCGCCTGGCTGGCCTACGGCCTGCAGGACGTGGTGCAGCAGCGCCGCATGATCGACCAGTCCGAGGGCGATGCGCAGCACCGCCGCCGGCTCTCCCAGCACCTCGACGCGATGCTCGCGCTGTGCGAGACGGTCGGCTGCCGACGCGTGCAGCTCCTGCGCTACTTCGGGGAGGAGACGGGACCGTGCGGCAACTGCGACACGTGCCTCGAGCCCGTCGAGACGTGGGACGCCACGGTGCCGTCGCAGAAGCTGCTGTCCACGATCGTGCGGCTGCAGCGCGAGCGGAACCAGCGCTTCGGGGCGGCGCACCTCATCGACATCCTGCTCGGCAACGAGACCGACCGCGTCCGCCAGCAGGGGCACGACCAGCTCGCCACCTTCGGCATCGGCGGCGAGCTCACCGACGTGCAGTGGCGCGGCGTCGTCCGCCAGCTCCTCGCGCAGGGCCTCCTCGGCGTGAGCGACGACGTCTACGGCACGCTCGTCATCACCGCGGGCAGCGGCGACGTGCTCAGCGGATCCCGCCAGGTGCCCATGCGGCAGGAGCCCGAGCGCATCGTGCGCGGCCGCGGCACCCGCACCACGCGCGCGAAGGGCGGCCAGGTGGTCGACCTCCCCGAGGAGGCGCAGGGGCTCTTCGAGGCGCTCCGCGCCTGGCGCTCGGAGCAGGCCAAGGAGCAGGGCGTCCCCGCGTACGTCGTGTTCGCCGACGTCACTCTGCGCGAGGTCGCGACCGTGCGCCCGGAGGACCTCGGCCAGCTCGCCGGGATCACCGGCGTCGGCCAGAAGAAGCTCGACACCTACGGCGCGGGGCTGCTCGCGGTCGTCGCCGCCGGATCCGCCGCCGAGTAGGGCGCCGCCGACCAGGGCGCCCGTCGAGCCGGCGCGTGCCGACGAGGGCGCGTGCCGACCGGGGCGCCGGCGGGGGAGAGGGACCCGGTCCCGAGCCTCGAGGGCTGCGGGACCGAGCCGCGCACACGGCCGACTTTTACCCGAAGACCGGCCCGGCGCTGGCGGGACAGCTCACCCGAAGAGCTGTCGCCGTTGCCCACGATCGTACTGGTCCGGCCGCGGGCTCCACGCGGGCTGTGGGGAGCGGGTGAGGCGTGGTAACGCGCGCGCCCTCACGCGAGGGGCCTCGAGGGCGCCGCATGTAAACAGCGTGTAACGGGAGGTCGCAGACGCTTCATCGGCATTGCCAACACCGTATGGCGTATTTGTAATATGTCACCTACCACCGGCTGCCCGAGGCCGGACGAGGGAGCGCCATGGCAGTGACAGGAGCGGATGCGAACGCTATCCGCACAGGGCCCGGCCGCGCTGCCGTCCTCCCCACCACCGGATCGCGACGACCGCTGGGCGCCGACGCCGTCACCTTCGAGGGCGGCCTGCTCGGGGCGTGGCAGGAGCGCAACCGGGCTCGCACCATCCCCCACGCCATCGCGTCCATGACCTCCGCCGGCAACCTCGACGACCTCCGCGCGGCCGTCGACGGGCCCGGCGAAAGGCCCGTGCCGCGCTATCCGTTCCTCGACACCGACGTCTACAAGACCCTCGAGGGCATCGCCTACGAGGTCGGCCGCGGCGCCGCGAGCCCGGAGATGCGCGCCTTCCTCGACGAGGCCACGGACGTGCTCGAGCGCGTGCAGGCGGACGACGGCTACATCGGCTCGTACGTGCAGCGGCCCGGATCCGACCGCGAGCCCTGGTCCGACCTCGCCTGGGGCCACGAGCTCTACAACCTCGGGCACCTGATCCAGGCCGCCGTCGCCGACTCCCGTCAGGGCGGCGACGGCCAGCTCCTCGCCGTGGCCCGCCGCTTCGCCGACGCCGCGGTGCGGGAGTTCGGCCCCGGCGGACGCGTGGAGGTCTGCGGCCACCCCGAGGTCGAGATGGCGCTCGTCGAGCTGCACCGCGAGACGGGGGAGCGCGCGTACCTCGACCTCGCCGCCGCGTTCGTCGACCGGCGCGGGCGCGGCACGGTGGCGACGCGGATCTTCCCCGCCGAGTACTTCCAGGACGCGCACCCCTTCCGCGAGATGCCGGCCGTCACGGGTCACGCCGTCCGCATGGCGTACCTCGCCGCGGGCGCGACGGACGTGGCGACGGAGACGGGCGACGCCGAGCTGCTCGCCGCATCCGTCCGCCTGTTCGACGACGCGGTGCGCACCCGCCTCTACGTGACGGGCGGGCTCGGCAGCCGCCACTCGGACGAGGCCATCGGCGACGCATACGAGCTGCCGAGCGAGCGCTCCTACAGCGAGACCTGCGCGGCGATCGCCGTCATGCAGTGGGCGTGGCGCCTCTTCCTCGCCACCGGCGAGCCGCGCTTCCTCGACACGTTCGAGACCGTCCTGCTCAACGCCTACGCGGTGGGCCTCTCCGCCGACGGCACGGGCTTCTTCTACGACAACCCGCTCCAGCGCCGCCCGGACCACCACGCGCAGTCGGGCGCCGAGACCGAGGGCGAGCTGATGCGACGCCCGTGGTTCACCTGCCCGTGCTGCCCGCCGAACATCGTGCGCTGGATGAGCGAGCTGCAGGACCACGTCGCGGTCGAGGACGGGGACGACCTCGTGATCGCGCACCCGGCGGCGTGCGTGATCCGCACCGACGCCGTCGACGTCCGCGTGACGACCGCGTACCCATGGGACGGCGCCGTGCGCGTCGAGGTGCTGCGCGCATCCGGCGCGGCGACCGGCATCGTGCTCCGCCGCCCGGGCTGGTGCCGCTCGGCGACCGCGGTCGTGCTGGGCGCCGACGGGTCCGAGGTCCAGGTCGACGCGGAGGCCGACGACCGGTGGATCCGCGCCACGCGCGCCTGGGCCGCCGGCGACGCGCTCGTGGTCGAGCTGGACATGCCCGTGCGCGCCCTCGGATCCCACCCGCACCTCGACGCCACCCGGGGGACCCTCGCGGTGGCGCGCGGACCGGTCGTGTACGCGGTCGAGCAGGAGGACGCCGGCGCACCCGTCGACGACCTGCTCCTCGACCCGCGCGACCTGGCGGCGGCGCGACCCGCGCCGCTCCCCGTCGCCGACCCGTGGGGCCCCGCGTCGGACGCGAACGCGGAGACCGGACCGGGCGTCGCGGTCGCCGTGCGCCTCCGCCGTGCGCTCCCCGCGGCGGACGAGCTCTACCCCGAGGTCGTCCCCGGCACCACCGCCCCCGCCGCGTCGGCCGAGCCCGTCGACGCCGTGCTCGTGCCGTACGCCCTCTGGGGCAACCGCGCGCCCGGCGCCATGCGGGTCTGGATCCGCGCCGCCGACACCGGCTGACCCGCCCTCCTGCGCTGACGCACCCGGATCCCCCCGACCCGGGGCGGACCCGCGTACCTCCCCGCCCCCTTCCCCTCCTCGTACGACCCCGTCCGTCACTCCCCACCCGGTGCGCCTCGGCCGCCATCCACGAAACGAGAGTCCGATGAACAGACGAATCACCGCAGTCGGGCTGGCCCTCGCCGCCAGCCTCGCCCTCACGTCCTGCGCCGGCGCAAGCGGCAAGGCCGCCGCCGACATCACCGGCCCCGCCGACACGGGCGGCACCATGCACGTCCTGCAGGTGTCGGACTTCCCGCACCTGGATCCCGCGATGGGCTACGAGACCGACCTCGCGGACGTCTACCGGCTCATCTACCGCACGCTCACCACGACCACGGGCAAGGACGGCGCCACGATCGCGCCCGACCTCGCCACAGACACCGGCACCCCCAACGACGACGACACCGTCTGGACGTTCACGCTCAAGGACGGCCTGAAGTTCGAGGACGGCTCCCCGATCACGAGCCAGTCGATGAAGTTCGGCGTGGAGCGCTCGTTCGACAAGGCGCTCGCGATCGGCTCGCCGTACGCCCGCATGTACCTCCAGGGCGGCGACAGCTACCAGGGCCCCTACGTCTCAGGCGACCTGTCCTCCATCGAGACGCCCGACGAGAAGACCATCGTCTTCCACCTCAACCGCTCCGTGCCCGAGTTCGCGAGCGTCACCGCGCAGAGCACGTTCGTGCCGTTCCCCGTGGACAAGGACCGGGTCACCGTCACGAACATGGATCAGCAGCCCATCTCCTCCGGCCCGTACAAGGTGAGCGCCCGGACGCCCGGCCAGTCGCTCACGCTCGTGCGCAACCCCGAGTGGGACGCGTCCACCGACGCGGTCCGGACCGCGAAGCCCGACGAGTGGGACTTCACGATGGGGCTCGACCAGGCCACCATCGACGAGCGCATGATCGCCGGCCAGGGCGACGACGCGAACGCGATCGCCTACGGGATCACCGCGGCGTCGGTGTCCCGCATCCAGACGCCGCAGATCAAGGCGCGCACCGTCTCGGGCGACAGCGGCTGCACCACGTATCTCGCGCTCAACACGACGAAGCCGCACCTCGGCGACGTGCGCGTGCGCCAGGCCATCGCCTACGCCGTGGACAAGAAGTCGCTCGCCGACGTGGCGGGCGGCCCCATGATCGCGGAGCCCGCGTCGACGATCCTCACCCGCAGCGTCCCCGGTCACAAGGACTTCGACCTCTACCCCAGCACCGACAGCTCGGGTGACGTCGACAAGGCGAAGGCGCTCCTCGCCGAGGCGGGCCTGCAGGACGGCTTCTCGATCACCCTCGACGTGGCCAGCGTGCCGACGTCGCAGAAGGCCGCGGAGGCGCTCCAGCAGTCCCTCGCCCGCGTCGGCATCACCGTGGTGATCAACCTCCTCGACACGGCGACCTACAACGAGACCATCGGCACGCCGTCGCAGCAGCACGACGCGGCCGAGGCCGGCTGGTGCCCGGACTGGAACTCCGCCAGCACGGTGCTGCCGATCCTCTTCGACGGACGCCAGATCCCCGAGAAGGGCAACAGCAACCTGTCGCAGATCAACGACCCCGCCATCAACGCGAAGATCGACGAGGTCTCGGCCATGACCGACCTCCAGGCCGCGGACACCGCCTGGGGCGACCTGGACGAGCAGGTGCAGCAGCTGGCACCCGTGGTGCCGCTCCTCTACGGCCAGGCCGTGCTCGTGCTGGGGCAGAACGTGCGCAACGCGTACTCGAGCCCCATCTACGACGGAGGCCCGGACTTCGCCACCATCGGCCTCCACACGGGGAAGTAGGCGGTGACCGCCACCCTGCAGGGCGCCTCGGCGCCCGACTCCGCCTCCCCGTACCCGACGGGACGGCCGCCCGCCGTCACGCCGGCCAAGCGCGTGGTCGCGGCCCTCCGGTCGAAGCCGTCCGTCATCGCCAGCACCGCGTTCGTGGTGCTCGTGGTGATCCTCGCGGTGTTCGCGCCGCTCCTGTCCGGGATCACCGGCTGGGGTCCCACGGCCTTCGACGCGACGGCCGTGGACCCCACCCTCGGCGGCCTCCCCATCGGCCCGTTCGGCGGCGTCAGCGCCTCGCACTGGTTCGGCGTGGAGCCGCAGAACGGGCGCGACATCTTCGCCCGCATCGCGTACGGCGCCCGGGTGTCCCTGCTCATCGCGGTCTCCGCCACGGTCGTCACCACGGCGATCGGCGTGGTCGCGGGCATGGTCGCCGGCTACTTCGGCGGGATCGTCGACCAGGTCGTGTCCCGGGTCATGGACTTCCTCATGGCCTTCCCGGCGCTGATCTTCATGATCGCCATCCTCTCGGCGCTGCCCGCGGGCAACCGGCCGGCGCTGCTCGTCCTCACGCTCAGCGTCTTCGGCTGGCCGTACACGGCGCGCATCGTGCGCGGCCAGACCATGACGATCCGCACGCGCGACTTCGTGGAGGCGGCCCGGGCGTCCGGCGCCTCCTCCATGGGCGTGATCTTCCGGGAGGTGCTGCCGAACCTGCGCGGAACCGTCATCGTGCTGGCCACGCTCGCGGTGCCGACCTACATCGGCACCGAGGCGAGCCTGTCCTTCCTCGGGGTGGGCGTGCTGCCGCCGACGCCGTCGTGGGGTCAGATGATCGCCGACTCGGTGAACTGGTACACGGTCGACCCCGCGTACTTCGTCGTCCCCGGCTCGTTCCTCTTCCTCACGGTGCTGGCGTTCACGGTCTTCGGCGACCACCTCCGCACCGCGCTCGAGCAGGGGGAGGCGGCATGATCGGCTATCTCCTCCGCCGCGCCGGATCCGCGCTGATCGTGCTCGCGCTCATCAGCCTGTTCACGTACATGATCTTCTTCCTGCTCCAGCCGGACCCCGCCGTCACCATCTGCGGCAAGACCTGCACGCCGGACAAGATCGACTCCATCCGCCAGCTCCTCGGCCTCGACCGGCCGTTCTGGGCGCAGTATGGCGACTTCGTGACGGGCATCTTCACGGGCCGCACCTACGGGGACGGCCCGACCGCGATCCAGTGCTCCGCGCCCTGCCTGGGCTTCAGCTTCCAGACGCAGCAGTCCGTGCTCGACCTGATGCTGTCCCGCCTCCCCGTGAGCATCACCATCGCGGTCGGCGCGGCGGTCCTCTGGGTCGTGTTCGGCGTCGCCGGCGGCCTCGTCAGCGCCATCCGGCAGGGCAGCGTGTGGGACCGGACCGCGATGGCGGCGGCGCTCACCGGGATCAGCGTGCCGATCACCTTCGCGGCGCTGCTCCTGCAGTACGTGCTCGTCGTGCAGCTGCAGGTGCTGCCGTTCCCGGAGTCCGTCGCGTTCTCCGACGACCCCGTCATGTGGTTCGACTCGTACCTCATGCCGTGGATGGTGCTCGCCCTCGGCTACGCGGCGATCTACGCGCGCATCGTCCGGGCCAACGTGATCGACACCCTGCAGGAGGACTACCTGCGGACCGCGCGGGCCAAGGGCCTGTCGTCGTCGCTCGTGATCCGCCGCCACGCCCTCCGGCCGTCGCTCACGCCCGTCGTGACGCTGTTCGGCATGGACTTCGCCGGGCTGCTCGGAGGGGCTGTGATCGCCGAGAAGATCTTCGGCCTCAACGGCGTCGGCAAGCTCGCGGCCGACTCCATCGCCAAGAACGACCAGCCCGTCATCATGGGCGTCACGCTCCTCGCCGCGGCCTTCGTGGTCGTCGGGAACGTGGTCGTCGACGTGCTGTACACCGTGCTCGACCCCCGAGTGAGGATCACCTCGTGACCGCCACCGCACCGCACCTGCCGCCCGCCCGCGCCGTCCCCGGGACGCCGCTGCTCGAGGTCGACCACCTCACCATCGCGTTCCCCACCTCCCGGGGGCCGGTGGAGGTGGTGAAGGACCTCTCCTTCCGCGTGGAGCCGGACAGCACCCTCGGCATCGTGGGGGAGTCGGGCTCCGGCAAGTCGATGACCTCGCTCGCCGTGATGGGCCTCGTGCCGCGCGGCGGGAAGGTCACCGGATCCATCAAGCTGGCGGGCGAGGAGCTCGTCGGCCGGAGCGACAAGGAGCTGCGGGCCATGCGCGGCGACCGCATGGCGATGGTCTTCCAGGATCCGCTCTCCTCGCTCAACCCCTACTACACGGTGGGGCTGCAGATCGAGGAGGCCTACCGGTCGCATCGCCCCGGATCCCGGAGGGCCGTGCGGTCGACCGTGGTCGCGGCGCTCGACCGGGTCGGGATCAAGGAGGCCGCGACGCGCGTCGACCACTACCCGCACCAGTTCTCGGGCGGCATGCGCCAGCGCATCATGATCGCGATGGCGCTGTGCCTCGAGCCCGAGCTGCTCATCGCCGACGAGCCGACCACCGCGCTCGACGTGACGGTGCAGGCGCAGATCCTCGACCTCATGCGCTCCATCCGCGCGGAGACGGGGATGGGGATGCTCGTCATCACCCACGACCTCGCCGTCGTGTCCTCCCTCGCCGACGAGGTGCTCGTCATGCAGGGCGGGCACCGCGTCGAGAGCGGCACCACCGAGCGCGTGTTCACCGCGCCGGAGGATCCGTACACGCACGCCCTGCTCGAGGCGGTCCCCCGCATCGACGCCGCCTACGACCGCCTGACGACGGGATCCGCCTCATGAGCCGCCGCGACGCCTCCGCGCCCGCATCCGCCTCGACCGCGCCCGCCGCGGCGACGCCCGAGCCGTTCCTCTCCGCGCGCGACCTCACGAAGGAGTACGTGACGCGCGGCGGTCGCGGGCTCCGACCGCCTGTGCGCCGCTTCCTCGCGGTCGACGGCGTGAGCCTCGACGTGCCGACCGGGCAGACCCTCTCGATCGTGGGGGAGTCCGGATCCGGCAAGTCGACGACCGCGCGCATCATCGCGCACCTGCTCGACCCGACCTCCGGCACGTTCGCGCTGAAGGGCGAGGACGTGACGCACGCGACGGGCGCGGCCCTCCGCGAGTTCCGGCGGCAGGTGCAGGTGGTGTTCCAGGATCCGGCGTCGTCGCTCAACCCGCGGCACACGGTGGAGCAGATCATCAGCGCGCCCCTGCGGTACCAGGGCATCACGACGCCGGGCGGGCACGGCCAGCTCGTCCGCGACCTGCTCGACCGGGTGGGCCTGAACCCCGACCACGCGCAGCGCTACCCGGCGCAGTTCTCGGGCGGGCAGTGCCAGCGCATCGGGATCGCGCGGGCGCTCGCCGTGAGCCCGGGCCTCATCGTGTGCGACGAGGCGGTGTCCGCGCTCGACGTGACGGTGCAGGCGCGCGTGATCGCGCTGCTCCGCGACCTCCAGCGCGAGCGCGGGCTCAGCTACGTGTTCATCGCGCACGACCTCGCCGTCGTGCGGCAGCTCTCCGACCGGGTCGCCGTGATGAGCTCGGGCAGGGTCGTGGAGGAGGGCACGCGCGACGACGTGTTCGAGCGGCCGCAGCACCCGTACACGCGGTCGCTGCTCGACGCCGTGCCGCGCATCGACCCCGAGTGGGATCGCAAGCGGCAGGCCGCGCGCGCCGCGGCCGGGCTCGACACCACGGCCATCGAGACGGCGGGCGGGTCGGCCGCGTGATCGTCGGATCCGCGACGATCCCCGGCGTCCACGTCACCGAGCACGAGATCGAGGTCCCGCTCGACTGGGCCGCAGCCCGCGACGGCGAGCCCACCGCCGCCATCACGGTCTTCGCCCGCGAGCTCGTCGCGCCCGACCGCCGCGGCGACGACCTGCCCGCGCTCCTCTACCTCCAGGGCGGCCCGGGCGGGAGGTCGCCGCGCGTGCTGGACGACGGCGGCTGGATCGGCCACGCCCTCCGCACCCACCGCGTCGTGCTCCTCGACCAGCGCGGCACCGGTCGGAGCACGCCCGTCACGGCGCGCACCATGATCCGGTTCGGTGACGACCACGCATCCGCCGCCCGGCACCTCGCGCTGTTCCGCGCCGACTCGATCGTGCAGGACGCCGAGGCGCTCCGGCAGCACCTCGAGGGCGGGCGCCGCTGGTCGACGCTCGGCCAGAGCTACGGCGGCTTCCTCACGCTCACGTACCTGTCGCGCGCGCCCGAGGCGCTGTCGGCCTGCTACGTGACGGGCGGGCTCGCCTCGCTCGACCCCGACGCCGAGGAGGTCTACCGCCGGACCTACCCGCGCACGGTCCGGAAGAACGCCGGCTTCCACGCGCGCTACCCGGCCGACGTGGGGATCCTGTCCCGCCTCGCGGACCGGCTCCAGGTCGGCGACGTGACGCTGCCCGACGGCGACGTGCTCACCGTCCGGCGCCTGCAGACCATCGGCATCGACCTCGGCATGGGGCCGGGGCGCGAGCGGATCCACGCCCTCCTCGACGAGGCGCTCGACGACCGCGGCGAGCCCACCGACGTGCTGCTCGCCGAGGCGCTGCGCCTCACCTCCTACGCCGCGAACCCGCTGTTCGCGGCGATGCAGGAGAGCATCTACGCGTCGGGCACGAGGCCCGCGACCGCGTGGGCCGCCGAGCGGGAGCGCGGCCGGCACCCGGCGTTCGCGCCGACCGCCCGGCCGCTGCTGCTCACCGGCGAGATGATGTACCCCTGGATGTTCGAGGAGATCCGGCTGCTGCGCCCGTTCCGCGGCGCGGTCGAGGTCATGGCCCGCCGGGACGACTGGCCGGAGCTCTACGACCCGGCCCGCCTCGCCGCCAACGAGGTGCCCGTGGCCGCCGCGATCTACCACGACGACATGTACGTGGACGCGGGCCTGCAGCAGGACACGGTCGCGCGCGTGGGCAACGTCCGCGCGTGGATCACGAACGAGCACGAGCACGACGGCCTCGGAGCGCCCGGCGTGCTCGGACGGCTGATGGACACGATCGCCCGCGATGGAGGAGGCCTGCCCCGATGACCGACACGAGCCACGACACGACGCCCCGCACGACCCCCGCGTCCGTCACCCCCGAGGAGCGCCGCCCGCCGCGCCTCGCGGAGGTGCCCGCGTTCCGCGACCTCATGGCGCGCGGCTGGATCACGCCCGACCGCACGCCGACCACCGTGCCCGGCGCGGTCGAGGCGGCGGCCGCGCACCGCGCCCGCCTGAGCGCCGCGATGCCCGGAGCCACCCTCGTCGTCGTGAGCGGCTCCGCGCCCACGCGCAACGACGACTGCCGCTACGCGTTCCGCGCCGACAGCGACTTCGTGTGGCTGACCGGCGTGCAGATCGAGGGCGCCGTGCTCGTGATGCACGCGGTGCCGGGCGGCCACGACGCCGTGCTGCACGTGCCCGCGCCCGCCCACCCCGGGGATCCGCGCTTCTTCTCCGACGCCGACCACGGCGAGCTCTGGGTCGGCCCCGCGCCCGCGCACGCCGACTGGCAGCGCGTGCTCGGGATCCCCGTGCGCGACCCAAGCCGCGTGGCGCCCGACCTCTCCGGCGTCCGCGACGTGCGCCGCGCGGGGGCCGTCACCGGCGTGCCGTCGGCGCTCGCCGACGTGCCGCGCGACCCCGCGGTCGTGGCGACGCTCGGCGAGCTGCGCGTGATCAAGGACGCGTGGGAGATCGAGGAGCTGCGCCGCGCGGTCGACGACACCGTCGAGGGCTTCGCGGAGGTCGTGCGGGAGATCCCGCGGGCTCGGGCCCAGGGCGGCGAGCGCTGGCTGCAGGGCACGTTCGACCGGCACGCGCGCACGGTCGGCACCGGCCCGGGCTACGCCACCATCGTGGGCGGCGGCGGGCACGCGACGACGCTGCACTGGGTGCGGTGCGACGGGCCGATCCGCGACGGCGAGCTCGTGCTGCTCGACATGGGCGTGGAGGCGCGCAGCCTCTACACGGCCGACGTCACCCGCACGATCCCCGTCGACGGCACGTTCACGCCCGAGCAGCGGCTCGTGCACGACATCGTGGAGCGCAGCCACCGCGCGGGCCTCGAGGCCGTCGCGCCCGGTCGGCCGCTCGTCGACTTCCACCACGCGTCCATGGAGGTCATCGCCCAGGGCCTGCACGACATGGGGCTCCTGCCGGTCTCCGTCGACGAGGCGCTCTCGCCCGCCGGGCAGCACCACCGGCGCTGGCTCGTCTGCGGGATCGGGCACCACCTCGGGCTCGACGTGCACGACTGCTCGGGCGCCGGCCTCGCCGGCTACGACCGCGCGGTCGAGGCGGGCATGGTGCTGACGGTCGAGCCCGGCCTGTACTTCCCGCCGGACGACGGGATGGTGCCGCCCGAGCTCCGCGGCATCGGCGTGCGGATCGAAGACGATATCGTGGTGACGCAGACGGGGTCCGATGTCATCTCGGACGCGCTGCCGATCGACGCCCGGGGCCTGGAGTCCTGGATGCGGGCGCAGCGATCCCCGTCCTGACCCGAGGAGGAGGATCCGCGTGAGCCTCTCCGCACTGCGTCCCGCACCGCCCCGCGCGAGCCTGCGCGAGCACGTGCACCAGGCCCTGTCCGCGGCGATCGTCTCCGGCGAGCTGGAGCCGGGAACGCTCATCACGGTGCCCACGCTCGCCGTGCGCTTCGACGTCTCGGCCACGCCCGTCCGCGAGGCGGTGCTCGAGCTCGAGAAGCGCGGCTTCGTGGAGACGGTCCGCAACAAGGGCTTCCGCGTGACCGCGGTGAGCGACGAGGAGCTGGGGCACCTGGTGCAGGTGCGCCAGCTGCTCGAGGCGCCGGCCATGGAGCGGCTCGCGGGCAGGCTGCCCGACGGCGCGCTCCCGGGCCTCGAGGCGCTCGCCGACCGCATCGAGCAGGGCGCGCGCGAGGGGGACCTCCGCGCGTACCTCGAGGCCGACCAGGAGCTGCACCTCTCCCTCACGCGCATGCTCGGCAACCCCGTTCTCACGGCCGCCATCGCCGACCTCCGCTCGCGCACGCGCCTCGTCGGCCTCGCGTCCATGAAGGAGAGCAGCCTCCTCGACGCCTCGGCGGCCGAGCACCACGAGCTGCTGCGGGCGTTGGTCGCCGGCGACGGCCCCGGGGCGTACGCGCTGATGGTGCGCCACATCCGGCACGCGTCGGGGTGGTGGGCCGGGCGCGGCGAGGACGAGGGCACGGGCGTCGCGGATCCCGAGCACGCGGAACCCGTCGCCTGATCCGTCCGCGAGGGCCGGGCTTTTCCTCTCGCACGATGTGTGACATATTACTGTCACCGCTGACCGCCATCCCGCCTCCCCGAGGCGCATCCACCCGTGAGAGCAGGGACACCATGACGCGTCACGTGGTCGTCGTCGGCGGGGGGATCGTCGGCGCGGCGTGCGCCCGCGCGCTCGCCCGGGCCGGGATCCGCGTCACGGTCGTCGAGCGCGCCGCCGTCGCGTCGGGCACGAGCGCGCAGGGCGAGGGCAACATCCTCGTCTCCGACAAGGGACCGGGCGCGGAGCTCGAGCTCGCGCAGCTGGCCGCCCGCCGCTGGCCCGAGGTCGCCGCCGAGCTCGCGGACGAGCTGGGCGACGCGCTCCCGTCCATCGAGTACGAGCCCAAGGGCGGGCTCGTCGTCACGACCACCGACGAGGGCGCGGATCCGCTCCTCGCCTTCGCGGCCGGCCAGCGCTCCGCGGGCGTCGACGCGATCCCCGTGGACGTGCGCCGCGCGCTCGAGCTGGAGCCGTGGCTGAACCCCGCGATCACCGCGGCCGTGCACTACCCCGAGGACGCGCAGGTCCAGCCCGCGATCGCGACCGAGGCGCTCGCCGCGTCGGCCCGGCGCGCGGGCGCGGTCGTGCGCACGGGCGTCGAGGTGACCGGCCCGATCCTCGACGCGGACGGCGCCCTCCGCGGCGTGCGCACGACCGTGGGCGACATCGCCGCCGACGACGTGCTGGTCGCCGCCGGCCCCTGGTCGGGCGAGGTGGCGCGCGCCCTCGGAGTCGAGCTGCCCGTGCTGCCGCGGCGCGGGGTCGTGCTCGTCACGACGCGCATGCCGCACCGCATCCGGCACAAGGTCTACGACGGCGACTACGTGGGCGCGGTCGGATCGGGCGACGGCGCGCTGCAGACCTCGGGCGTCGTGGAGTCGACGCCGTCGGGGACCGTGCTCATCGGATCCAGCCGCGAGCGCGTGGGCTTCGACGCGTCGCTGCGCGTCGCCGTGCTGGAGGAGCTCGCCGCGAAGGCCGTGCGGCTCTTCCCTTTCCTCGTGGACGCGAACGCGATGCGCTCCTACGGCGGCTTCCGCCCGTACCTGCCCGACCACCTGCCCGTCGTCGGGCCGGATCCGCGGCTGCCGGGCCTCTGGCACGCGAGCGGGCACGAGGGCGCCGGCATCGGGCTGTCGATCGCGACGGCCGACCTGATCACCGCGCAGATGACGGGCGAGGCGACCCCGCTCGACGTGCGGCCCTTCTCCGTCGCGCGCGCCTCGCTCGGGCTCGCGATGCCGACCGACGTCGCCGGGGTGCGCGCATGACGCCGCGGCGCGTGGATCCGGCGCGCGACCCCATCCGCCCGGAGCCGGCCGCGGCCGTGCGCTTCACCGTGGACGGGGATCCCGTCGAGGGCGTGCGCGGCCAGACCATCGCGGGCGCGCTGCTCGCCTCCGGCACCCTCGCCTGGCGCACGACCGCGAGCGCGGGGCGGCCGCGCGGCGTCTTCTGCGGGATCGGCGTGTGCTTCGACTGCACCGTCACCGTCAACGGGCTGCCGGACGTGCGCGCCTGCCAGCGCCGCGTGATCGACGGCGACGTGGTCGAGACCGGGCCGGGCGCGACCGTGCCCGACGCGCGCGCGGGGGAGGCGTCGTGAGCGGCGCGGACGACCGGCGGCACGTCGTCGTCATCGGCGCGGGACCCGCGGGACTCGCGGCCGCGGTCGCCGCCCGTGGCCGCGGGGCGCGGGTCACGCTGCTCGACGCGTCCGACGAGCTCGGCGGCCAGTACTGGCGGCACCTGCCGGAGTCGCGGCCGGCGGCGCGCGAGCGGATCCTGCACCACGGCTGGGACGCGTTCACCGCGCTCCGCTCCCGGCTCGCGGCCGACGATGGCTGCGCGATCGTCACGGGCGCGCAGGTGTGGGCCATCGAGCGGCCGGCGCCGGACGCCGATGCGGCGCCCGCGCCCGCGCCCGGGCAGCCGGTCGCGGTCGTCCACGTGCTCGTCGGCCAGGTCGACGGATCCCGCCGCGAGCCCCTGACGCTCCGGCCGGACGCGCTCGTGCTCGCGACCGGCGCGCACGACCGCACGCTGCCCTTCCCCGGCTGGGACCTGCCGGGCGTCTTCACCGCGGGCGCCGCGCAGGCCCTCGCGAAGGGCGAGCGGGTCGCGATCGGCGACCGCGTGGTCGTCGCGGGCGCCGGCCCGTTCCTCCTGCCCGTCGCGGTGTCGCTCGTGCAGGCGGGGGCGCGCGTGGTCGGGATCCACGAGGCCGCGCGCGTGCCGGGGCTCGCCCGCGGCTGGCTGCGGCGTCCGGCGGGCCTCGCCCGCGCGCCGCACAAGGCCGCCGAGCTCGCCGGCTACGTCTCCGTGCTGGCGCGCGAGCGCATCGGCTACGCGACCGGCAGCGCCGTCGTCGCCGCGCACGGCACCGACCGCGTCGAGGCCGTCACCGTGCAGCGCCTCGACGCGTCGTGGGCGCCGATCCCCGGCACCGAGCGGCGGATCGCCGTGGACGCCGTGTGCGTCGGCCACGGGTTCACGCCCCGGCTCGAGCTGCCCATCGCCGCGGGCTGCCGCATCGGATCCGACCGCTTCGTCGAGGTCGACGCGTCGCAGGGCGCCGGGCCCGCGGGCGTGTACGCGGCGGGCGAGATCACCGGCATCGGGGGAGTGGACCAGGCCCTCGCGGAGGGCGAGGTCGCCGGGCACTGCGCCGCCGGCGGATCCCCGTCCGACGCCGTCGTCGCGCCCGCCGTCCGCCGCCGGGCCGTCGCGCACGACGTGGCCGGCCGCATCGAGGCCGCGCACGGGATCCGCCCCGGCTGGACCGGCTGGCTCCGCGACGACACGCTGGCCTGCCGCTGCGAGGAGGTGCCCGTCGGGCGTCTGCGCGCGACCGCCCGCGCCGCGTCGTCCACCGACCTCCGCTCCATGAAGCTCGCGACGCGCGCCGGCCTCGGCATCTGCCAGGGCCGCGTCTGCGGGCGGACCGTCGAGCAGCTGCTCGCGGCGGAGGCGCCGGCGTGCGGGGGATCCGCCGCCGCGGTCGCTCCGGCCGCGCCCGGCCCCGGATCCGACCGCCGCCCCATCGCCTCGCCCGTGCGCCTCGGCGAGCTCGCCGCCGCCTACGAGCGCCTGGACGCCGGACCCCCGTCCCTCGCGGCGGCCGCGCCCGGCGCCGACGACCCGCGCGAGCACGCGCCCCCGACCACCCCCGCATCCCTGAGCACCACCGACCGGAAGGACACGCCATGACCGCACCCGCCCTGGACCTCGGAGGCGTCGTCGTCGCCACCACGCTGCCGTTCCGCGAGGACGCGTCGGCCCCCGCCGGCCTCGCCGTCGACTACGACGCGTACGCCCGGCACTGCGACTGGCTCATGTCGAACGGCTGCCGCGGCGTCGGCCCGAACGGATCGCTCGGCGAGTACTCCTCGCTCACCGACGAGGAGCGCCGCAAGGTCGTGCAGGTCGCCGTCGAGACCGTCGGCGACCGCGGGATCGTCGTCGCGGGCGTGCACGGCGTCGGCTGGCACCAGGCGAGGAAGTGGGCCGAGATCGCGGCCGAGGACGGCGCCGACGGCGTGCTGCTGCTCCCGCCCACCATCTACCGGGCGAGCGACGACGAGGTCGTCGAGCACTACGCGCGCGTCGACGAGGTGGGCCTGCCGATCATGGCCTACAACAACCCGTTCGACACCAAGGTCGACCTCACGCCGCAGCTCCTCCAGCGCCTCGACGCGCTCGAGAACGTCGTGGCGATCAAGGAATTCTCGGGCGACATCCGGCGCGTGACGGAGATCCAGGACCTCACGGGCCTCGACGTCATCGCGGGCGCCGACGACCTGCTGCTCGAGTCGCTCATCATGGGCGCCGTCGGCTGGTTCGCGGGCTACCCGAACGCGTTCCCGCGCGAGGCCGTCGAGCTCTACGGGCTCGCGACGAGCGGCCGCATCGACGAGGCGAAGGAGCTGTACCGCCACCTCGTCCCCGTCTTCCGCTGGGACTCGCGCACCGAGTTCGTCCAGGCCATCAAGCTCTCGATCGACGTGGCCGGCGAGAGCACGGGCGGCCCCACGCGTCCGCCGCGTGCGCCGCTGCCCGCCGCCGTCGCCGCCGAGGTCACGCGCGACACGCGCCGCGCGCTCGACCACCTCGCGGGACGATGATCGAGGGATGAGGTCCTCCCGCGTCTTCCACGCCGTCGACTCGCACACGGAGGGCATGCCGACCCGCGTCGTCACGAGCGGGTTCGGGGTGATCCCCGGCGCGACCATGAACGAGCGCCGCCTGCACCTCATCGCGCACCTCGACCACCTGCGGCTCCTGCTCATGACGGAGCCGCGCGGGCACGCGGCGATGAGCGGCGCGATCCTGCAGCCGCCGACTCGGGACGACTGCGACTGGGGCGTCCTCTACATCGAGGTGTCCGGCTGCTTGCCCATGTGCGGCCACGGCACCATCGGCGTCGCGACCGTGCTGGTGGAGACCGGGCTCGTCGAGGTGCAGGAGCCGGTCACGACGATCCGGCTCGACACCCCGGCCGGGCTCGTGATCGCCCGGGTCGCCGTGGAGGACGGGCGGGCCGCGTCCGTCACGATCGAGAACGTGCCGTCCTACGTGGAGCGGCTCGACGCCTCCATCGGCGTTCCGGGCTACGGCACCGTCCCCTACAGCCTCGCGTTCGGCGGCAACTTCTACGCGGTCGTGGAGCTCGACGCGCTGGGGCTGCCGTTCGACCGGGAGCGGCAGCAGGAGATCCTCCAGGCCGGGCTCACGATCATGGGCGCGATCAACGGGCAGGACGCGCCCTCGCACCCCGAGATCTCCGGCGTCGACCACTGCCACCACGTGGAGTTCCTGGCCCCCGGATCGGACGCCCGGCTCTCGCGGCACGCCATGGCGATCCACCCCGGCTGGTTCGACCGCTCGCCGTGCGGCACCGGCACGTCCGCGCGCATGGCCGAGCTGTGGGCGCGCGGCGAGCTCGCGGTGGGCGACGAGTTCGTCAACGAGTCGTTCATCGGCAGCCGCTTCACGGGCCGGATCCTGCGCGAGACCACCGTCGCCGGCTGGCCCGCCATCGTCCCCGCCATCACCGGGCGCGCGTGGATCACCGGCATGGGACAGTACCTGCTGGATCCCACCGACCCGTTCCCGAGCGGCTTCCGGTTCTGAACCGCGAGCCCCCACCGAGGAGAGACATGACCCCGCACGAGACCGATCCGACCCCCGACCAGCCCGTGGACCCCGCCGTCGCCCGGACCGTCGACGCCGTCGCCGCGCGCGCCGCCGAGGCCGCCGCCCCGCTCGCGGCCCTCGCCCCGGCGGCCCGCGCCCGCGCGCTCGACGCCGTCGCCGACGCGCTCGAGGCGATCCGCCCCGAGCTGCTGCCCGTCGCCGAGCGGGAGACCGCGCTCGCGCCCGGCCGCCTCGCCGGCGAGCTGACGCGCACGACCGTGCAGCTACGGATCCTCGCGGCAGCAGTGCGCGACGGCCGCTACCTCGACGCGCGCATCGACCACGCGGACCCCGACGCGGCGCCCGCCCCGCGCCCCGACATCCGCCGGTACCTCGTGCCCGTCGGCCCGGTCCTCAACTTCGCGGCGTCGAACTTCCCGTTCGCGTTCTCCGTCGCGGGCGGCGACACGGCGTCGGCGCTCGCGGTGGGCTGCCCCGTGGTCGTCAAGGCGCACCCGGGGCACCCCGAGCTGTCGCGTCGCGTCGCGGCGGCCGCGTCCGCCGCGCTCGTCGAGGCGGGTCTCCCCGAGGGCACGCTGCAGCTCGTCGAGGGCGAGGAGGCGGGGCTCGCCATGCTGCGCGATCCGCGGATCCGCGCCGCCACCTTCACGGGGTCGCTCCGCGCCGGACGCTTCCTCGCCGACGTCGCCGCCGCCCGCCCCGACCCGATCCCGTTCTTCGGCGAGCTCGGCAGCGTCAACCCCGTCGTCATCACCGAGCGCGCCGTCGCCGAGCGCGGGGAGGACATCGCCGCGGCCCTCGTGGCGAGCGCCGCCGGATCCGCCGGGCAGCTCTGCACGGCGCCCGGCATCGTGCTGATCCCCGCGGGCCACGGCCTCGACGCCGTCCTCGCGGAGGAGGCCGGCGCCGTCGCGCCGCACGGCATGCTCAACTCCCGCATCGCGGAGGGCTACGCGGGCGGCCGGGCCGCGGCCATCGCGGTCGACGGCGTGCGGCTCGTCGCGGAGGGCCGCGCGCCCGCGGGCGACGACGGATCCGTGACCCCCACCATCGCCGCCGTCGCGCTCGCCGCCTTCGAGGCCGCGGAGGACGTGCTGCGCCACGAGGTGTTCGGCCCGTTCGCGCTCCTCGTCGAGTACCCCGCGGGCACGGACCTCGCCGCCCTCGCGGCGCGCACCTTCACGGGCGAGCTGACCGCGAGCGTCCACCTCGGCGCCGAGGAGGCCGACGCGGCCGCTGCCGAGCTGATCCGCGTGCTCGCCGCGCGCGCCGGCCGCGTGCTCGTCGACGCCTGGCCCACGGGCGTCTCCGTCACCGACGCGCAGCAGCACGGCGGACCCTGGCCCGCCACCACGCTCGACCGCGGCACGAGCGTCGGCACCGCGTCGCTCGACCGGCTGCTCCGCGGCGTCGCGTTCCAGGGCGTTCCCGACGCGCTGCTGCCCGAGCCGCTGCGCACCGCGAACCCGTGGGGCGTGCCGCAGCGGGTGAGCGCCCGCGGCGCCCGCGCCTGACGCGCGCCACCGCCAGCGGGTCGCCCGGGTCGCCCGGGACGCCCGGGCGGCCCGCCGCCGGGCCCGCCGCTGAGGGTTCCCACAACCCGCGACCGCCCACCGCGGGAGCACGTTGGAGGCCCGCGACGTGATTTTCGGCAGGTGGAGGATCCGTGCATAGCGTGGCCGATGCCGGCAGGGACGCCGGTGCAGGCGACGGCACGGAGGATCCATGGTCGACACGGCGGCACGAGGACGCACCACCCGCGGCACGAGGGGACGAGGCCCCGCCGCGGGTCCGCAGAGCGGAGGCGCGACCGCGGAGGGCTCTGCCCCCGAGGGCGCGCTCCGCGAGGCGGGTGTCCCGGTCGCGGGGGATGTCGACGCCGAGGTCGCGCGCGACCTCGACCGCACCGACGGCACGGCGGACACGGGGGCCGGTCCGGGGGTCGACGTGGAGGCGCTCGGGAGCCTCCTCCTCGGCCGCTGGGCCGACGTCCGCCGCTCGTCCCGCGCGCTGACGAGCCGCCCGGAGCTGCATCGCATCGAGGGGCTCGACATGCACCAGCACCGGGCGCGCGTGCGCGAGCAGCTCGAGATCCTCGTCGAGCACGGCGGCGTGCACCGCGCCTACCCGGTGTCCGTGGGCGGGCTCGAGGACCACGGCGGCAACATCGCGGGCTTTGAGGAGCTCGTGGCCGCGGATCCGTCGCTCCAGATCAAGGCCGGCGTGCAGTGGGGCCTGTTCGGCTCCGCGGTGATGCACCTCGGCACCGAGCGCCACCACCGCGAGCTGCTGCCGGGCATCATGACGCTCGCGACGCCCGGCGCGTTCGCGATGACCGAGACCGGCCACGGATCCGACGTCGCGAGCATCGGCACGACGGCGACCTACGACCCCGAGACGGGCGAGTTCGACCTGCACACCCCGTTCCGCGCGGCGTGGAAGGACTACCTCGGCAACGCCGCGGTCGACGGGCGCGCCGCGACGGTGTTCGCGCAGCTCGTGACCCAGGGCGTCAACCACGGCGTGCACTGCTTCTTCGTGCCGCTCCGCGACGAGACCGGCGCGTTCCTGCCCGGCGTCGGCGGCGAGGACGACGGACTCAAGGGCGGCCTCAACGGGATCGACAACGGCCGCCTCCACTTCGACCACGTGCGCGTGCCGCGCGCGAACCTCCTCAACCGCTACGGCGACGTCGCCGAGGACGGCACCTACGCGTCGGAGATCTCGAGCCCCGGCCGCCGCTTCTTCACCATGCTCGGCACGCTCGTGCAGGGCCGCGTCTCGCTCGACGGCGCCGCCACCAGCGCCGCCAAGATCGCGCTGCAGATCGCGATCACCTACGGCAACCAGCGCCGCCAGTTCGTCGCGGGCGGCACCGACGAGGAGGTGCTGCTCGACTACCAGCGGCACCAGCGTCGGCTGATCCCGCGGATCGCCACCACCTACGCCGCGTCCTTCGCGCACGAGAAGCTGCTCGGCCAGTTCGACGCGGTGTTCTCCGGCGCGTCGGACACCGACGAGGACCGCCAGGACCTCGAGACGCTCGCCGCGGCCCTCAAGCCGCTCAGCACCTGGCACGCGCTCGACACCATCCAGGAGGCGCGCGAGGCGTGCGGCGGCCAGGGCTTCCTCGCCGAGAACCGGCTCGTCGGGCTCCGCGCCGACCTCGACGTCTACGCGACCTTCGAGGGCGACAACACCGTCCTCCTGCAGCTCGTCGCCAAGCGCCTGCTCACCGACGTGAACACGCGCTTCGCGAAGGCCGACTTCGGGGTGCTCGCGCGCTACGCCGTGGAGCAGGCCGCGGATCGCACGCTGCACTCGACCGGATTGCGCACGCTCGGGCAGGCGCTGGCGGACCGCGGATCCACCGCCCGCTCCGTGGGCCAGCTGCGCGAGCCGGACACCCAGCGCGCGCTCCTGACCGGCCGCGTGGAGACGATGGTCGGCGAGATCGCGACCGCGCTCCGCGCCACCCGGAAGATGCCGCCGGCCGAGGCGGCGGCGCTCTTCAACCGGCACCAGCACGCGCTCATCGAGGCGGCCCGCGCGCACGCGCAGCTGCTGCAGTGGGAGGCGTTCACCGAGGCGCTCGATCCCGCATCCGAGACGGGCCGGGCGATGGACGACGGCACGCGCCGCATCCTCACCTGGACCCGCGACCTGTTCGGCCTCCGCCTCATCGAGGAGGACCTGGCCTGGTTCCTGATCCGCGGCCGCCTCAGCGCGCCGCGCGCCCGTGCCGTGACGGCCTACATCGACCGGCTCGTCGCCCGCCTGCGCCCGCAGGCGCAGGACCTCGTGGACGCGTTCGGCTACACGGCGGGGCACGTCCGCGCGCCCGTCGCCTCCGGCGAGGAGCGGGACCGCCAGGACGAGGCGCGCGCCTACCGCGACGCCCGGATCGCCGACGGCTCCGCGCCGCGCATGGAGAAGAGCGAGAAGAAGAAGGGGTAGCGCCGGGCGCGCCTAGCCGTGCAGCGCCGTGTCCGCCGGGCCGGTGCGCCACGACGCGAAGCGGGCCGTGAAGCCCGCGCGGGTGGGCGCGCAGCAGAAGGGGCCGGCGGTGACGGCGGCGTCGGGATCCAACGGCGCGACGCGCACGAGCCGCCAGGGCTCGTCGTCGACCCGGGCGCGCACCGTGAGGGCGTCGCCGGAGCGGCTCGCGCGGATCGTGACGTGCCTGCCCGACCAGCCCGGCACCGGGGCGAGCGACCAGTCGGAGACGCCGCGCGTGACGACCGCGCCGAGGCCGTCCTCGCCGTCGCTGCGCTCGACGCCCGCCGTGATCCACGTCTCCGCGTCTACTCGCACGAAGACCCCGGCCTGGTCGAACTGCTCGCGGAGGTCGAGCGTGAACGCGACCTCGACCGCCGTGCCCTGCGGCAGCGGCGCGACGAGGGCGTGCTCCGTGTCGTGCACGAAGCCGTAGGAGGTGATCCGCCAGGCGTCGCTGCCCTCGCGGGCGAGCACGTCCATGCCGTCGTCGTGGATCCGCACGGCCGCAGGCGGGGTGGTCCAGGTGCCGTCGGCCCACGGGACGTCGACGAGGGCGGGGTCGGATGCGGCGGAGTCGCTCATGGGACGACCGTACGCGGCGGGCGGACGTCAGACCGCGAGGAGCAGCCGGACGGCGGCGGACACCTCCGCCATGAGGTAGCCCGGGAGGCGGCCGACGGGGTAGGGATCGATGAACTCGCGACTGACCGGTCCGATCTGGGGGACCACGGACACGGCGTCCCTGCCCAGACCCGACGCCGCTGCCGGGATGAACACGTTCCCCGGGAAGGCCTGGAGTCGCACCTGCGAGGTGAACGGGATGAGCACGATCGTGGCGACTCCGCTCTCGTTGAGCCAGTCATCCTGGATGACGAGGGACGGCCGGATCTTCGCGGGCTCCGATCCTCGCGGAGCGCCGAAGTCGACCCACACGACATCCCCTCGCGCGATCACCACTCCGTACCGGTCCGCGCGATGCGCTCCGACTCGCGCAGTAAGGCCTCGCCCGCGGTGGGCTGCCCGACCTCGGCGATGGCCGCGTCCGCGAGGCGCGTCAGCTCGGCCTTCCCCGCCCCCTCCAGCTCGTCGGCGAGCTTCTGCCCCGCGACGCGGTAGAACTCGGAACGGGTCATCCCGTGGCGCTTGGCGACGCGATCGAATCTCTCGAAGTCGGCGTCCGGGACGGAGATGGCGGTCTTCATGGACGGGAGTATAACCGGTCATACCGCTGCCGCGCGGTGTCCTGCCCAACCCGTCCGGAGCGGGTCGTCCCCGTCAGTCGGCGACGGGCTGCGGGTCGCCCATGAACGGCATGATCGCCTCGGCCCAGTGGGCGTGCATCACGCGGTAGGAGAAGCGGTCGCGGACGTGCAGGCGCGTGCCGGAGATGTCGGGGTAGGGCGCGTGGATCACGCCGTGCTCCGGGTCGTCGAGCAGGGCCGTCGCCCGGTTCAGCCGGGAGACCTGGGCCTGCAGCAGCTTCCGGGCGACCATCGGGATCGGCTGGAAGCGGTCCATCGGCGGGATGCCCGTGACGACGATGCGGCAGCCGTCGCCCGCCTGCGCGCGGAGGGTCGCGACGATGCGGGTCAGGCGGTCGGTCCACTCCTCGACCGACGTCGCGACGAGCACGTCGGGGATGCCGAGCGCGACCACCGCGAGGTCGAGGGGCGCCGCCGCGCGGTCGGCGATGGCGGCGGCGGCCTTGCGCGCCGTCATGTCGTAGGACGCGATCCTCTCCCACTCCATCCCGCGGCCCGTCACCGCCGTGCGCCGGGCGGCGACCTGCGCGGGCATCGCCATCCCGGCGAGGAGGACGCCGTACCCGGCCACGCCGATGTCGCCGACGAACAGGACGCGCTCGGGATCCGGGCCCGGGACGGCCGAGGCGTCGTCGTGCTGCGGGAAGATCCCCGCCTCCATCTCGCGCATGTAGAGGAGGAGGTGCAGGCGCAGCGTGGGCCGCGCCACGGCGGCCACGGCGCCCTGGGCCAGGGGCACCAGCGGCCGCAGCACCGCGCGGGGGACGGTCCCCGGCGACGGTCGCCTCAGGGGCAGGGAGGGCAATGGGTCCTCGTCTCCGGGTGGGGATGCGGTCGGCTCCCTGGAAGGCTACGCGGCGGAGGCCGGTGCACCGACCCCCGTCCGGGGGCGGGTCGACCTCGGGCGCCCGTAGGCTCGTCGCATGCAGAGCCTCTTCCCCGAGATCGACCCGCACGACACCGGCATGCTCGACGTGGGGGACGGGCAGCTCCTCCACTGGGAGGTCTCGGGGAACCTGGACGGGATCCCGGTCGTCTTCCTGCACGGCGGGCCCGGCGGCGGCACGAGCCCGACCCACCGGCGCCTGTTCGACCCGGCCCGCTACCGCATCGTGCTCGTCGACCAGCGCGGCTGCGGCCGGAGCACGCCGCACGTCTCCGACCCGTCGGCGGACCTCTCCGTCAACACGACCTGGCACCTCGTGGCCGACCTCGAGCGGCTGCGTGCGCACCTGGGGGTCGAGCGCTGGCTGGTGTTCGGCGGATCCTGGGGCTCGACCCTCGCGCTGGCCTACGCGGAGACGCACCCGTCGCGGGTGACGGGCCTCATCCTCCGCGGCATCTTCACGCTGCGCGCGACCGAGCTCGACTGGTTCTACGAGGGGCCAGCCGGCATGGTCCACCCCGACGGCTGGGAGGCGTTCACGGCACCCGTCCCCGGGGTGGAGCGCGGCGGGATCATCGCGGCGTACGCGGATCTCCTCGCGGATCCCGACCCCGCGGTGCACGGGCCGGCCGCGGTCGCGTGGAGCACGTGGGAGGCGTCGGGCATCACGCTGCTGCCGAAGCCCGAGGTGGTCGCCCTGTTCGCCGAGCCGACCTACGCGCTCGCGTTCGCCCGAATCGAGAACCACTACTTCATGCACGGCGGCTGGATGGAGGACGGCCAGCTGATCCGCGACGCGCACCTCATCCGCGACATCCCCACGGAGATCGTGCAGGGCCGCTACGACATGTGCACCCCGGCCGTCACCGCGTGGGACCTCCACCGGGCGCTGCCCGAGGCGCGCTTCACGATGGTGCCGGACGCCGGGCACGCGTTCGACGAGCCGGGGATCCTCGACGCGCTGATCGAGGCGACGGAGCGCGCGGCGGACCGGCTGACGGCCTAGCCGGCCGGGGCCCCAGCGGCAGCGCGGTCTAGCGGCCGACCAGCGCGGCGGATCCGTGGACGGCCGGCTGCGCGAGCGTCGCCGCGGGGGCCGCGGCGGGCGCGCCGACGCCGCTCAGGATGTCGAGCGCGCGCCGCAGCCGGGTGCTGGAGGTGTGCATCGTGTACGGGAAGTACACGACCTCCACGCCGACGGCCGCGAACTCGGCCTCCAGGCGCTCGCCCTTCGGGGTGCCGCGCCAGTCGTCGCCCTTGAAGAAGACGTCGAAGCCGACGTCGCGCCACGTGTCGAGCTTGTCCGGCAGCGTCTCCGCGCGGGCCTGGTCGACGTAGCTGATGTGGCTCACGATCTCGAGGCGCTCGGCGAGCGGCACCACGGGCGTGATGCCCTTGTTGCGCTCGAGCATCTCGTCGGAGACGACGCCCGCGATGAGGAAGTCGCACCGGCTCTTGGCGTGCTTGAGGATGTTGAGGTGTCCGACGTGGAAGAGGTCGAAGGCACCGGCGGCATAGCCGATTCGGGTCATGGCACACGTGTCTCGGGTCGTCCGCGTTCCGGGCGCGGGGGCGCGCGGAGGCGGGATCGGGTGCAGCCCGGTGCGGGTACGCCGGGCGGGGGCCCGCTGATCCGGCGACGCGGGTACGTCGGCCGCCCTGGGTGGGGGCGACGGGGAAGCGGGGGACCTCCCGCGATCTTACGGGCGACCCGGCTCGCCGCGGAAGCGGGATACCCGAACGGGGGGGCATCCCGCTGGATACGGGGGCGCACGACCGCCCCGCGGGCCATGACCTCCTTTCGGGGGGCACAACAGGCTGTTGCTGGGTTACGGTCAACGAACCCCACCTGTCTGTTGGGTTTTCATCAGCCTGTCTGACGGACCGATCCGAGCGAGGACCCGCCCGCATGCGCCACCGCACCCCACCCACCCGATCAATCCCCACCCGAACCGCCGAGCACGCCGCATCCGCCCCCGCATCCCGTCCCCGCGCCGCCCGCCACCTGGTCGCCCTCGCGGTCGTCGTCGGCCTCGCCGTCCCGGCCGTGCTGGTCGTCCCCGAGTCCGCGCAGGCGGCGACGGGTCAGGACCTCACCGCGGGCACCCCCGTCTTCTCCGACTCCTTCACCCGCAGCGCGACCGGGGGATGGGGCGCCGCCGGCACCGCGGCGTACTCCTACGACGGCGTCTCGGCGTTCCGCGCCAACGGCGCGCAGGGCGTCATCGACCTCACCCGGGCCGGCACCGCCGCGTCCGCCGCCGTGCCCGTGGCGGCCCCGGTCGACAGCGAGGCCACCGTCCGCGTGCTGATCCCCCGCGTCCCCGCGCAGGGCAACGGCGTCTACGCCGGGCTCCAGCAGCGCGTCACGGGCTCCTCGTACTACCAGTCGAGCGTGCGGGTCGACAGCGCCGGCGACGCGCGGCTGTCGGTCGTGCGCGTCAACGGATCCACCGCGTCGCAGACCACCGTCGTCGGCGACACGGTCGTGGCCCGGGGCATCGCGCCCGGCCGCCTGGTGAACGTGCAGTCGCGCGTCTCGGGGACGACCGCGGTCGCCATCGACGCCCGCGCGTGGCTGGACGGCCAGTCCGTCCCCGGCTGGCAGGCCGCCGCCGTCGACTCGAGCGCCTCCCGTCTCCCCTCGGGCACGGGCACGCGCCTGTGGTCGTACCTCTCGAAGTCCTCCGGGCCGCAGTCCGTGGCCTTCGACGACGTGGCCATCCGGCCGCTGACCGCGCCGGCCGCGGCACCCGCGCCGACGCCGACCCCGACCCCGACGCCCACCGCGCCGGCCCCCGGGACGGGATCCGGCTCGGGCACCGGCTCGTCCGACGCCGAGCAGGGCGTCTCCCTCGGCGACGCGCGCACGGGCCCCGGCTCCGCGCCCGTCGGATCCTCCTCCTACGGCGTGCCCTCCGACGCGGTCTTCGTCGCGCCGACCGGCTCGAACGGCGGATCCGGCTCGAAGTCGTCGCCGTACGCCACCATCCAGAAGGCCGTCGATGCCGCTCCCGCCGGGCGCACGGTCGTCGTCCGCGCCGGCTCGTACCACGAGTCGGTGGTGATGCCGCAGGGCAAGGCCCTCACGCTGCAGTCGTACCCGGGCGAGAAGGTGTGGCTCGACGGCAGCCGCCAGGCCTCCTCGTGGACGGCCTCCGGATCCGCCCGCTACGCGAGCGGCTGGACCGTCACGCTCGACGCGAGCCCCACCTACACGCGTGGCAAGCCCGACGGCACCGCGACCGGCTGGCAGTTCGTCAACCCCGCGTACCCGATGGCCGCGCACCCCGACCAGGTCTGGATCGGCCAGCAGGCGCAGAAGCAGGTCGGCTCGCGCGACAAGGTCGTCGCCGGCACGTTCTTCGTCGACACCGCGGCCGACCGCCTCTACCTCGGGTCCGACCCGGGCAGCCAGACGGTGCGCTCGAGCGACCTCGTGCAGGCGCTCAGCGTGCGCGGCGACGGCAGCACGGTGCGCGGCATCGGCATCCGCCGCTACGCGCCCTCGGTGCCGGACCTCGGCGCGGTCGTCGTGCAGGCCCGGAACGTCACGGTCGAGAACCTCGTGATCACCGACAACGCCACCACGGGCATCTCGATCACGGCGACGGGCGCGAAGGCGACCGCGCTCACCGTGGCCCGCAACGGCATGCTCGGGATGCACGCGAACTACGCCGACGGGCTGCGCGCCTCGCGCCTACTGGTGGCCGACAACAACACCGAGCGCTTCAACCGGGCGCCCGTGTCCGGCGGGTTCAAGATCACGCGCAGCCGCGACGTGGACGTGAAGGACAGCGCGATCCTCCGCAACGCCGGCAACGGCCTGTGGTTCGACGAGTCGGTCTACGACGCGAACGTCACGGGCAACGACCTGATGGACAACTCGGGATCGGGCGTCGCCTTCGAGCTCTCCGCGACCATCGCGATCGTCGACAACGTGGTGGCCCGCAACGGCGAGGAGGGCGTCTGGATCGACGACACCGGCCACGTCGACATCTGGAACAACACCTTCGTCGCCAACGACCGGAACATCGACATCTCGCAGGGCACGCGCCGCGCGTCGAACCTCGCGACGGCCGGCCACGACCCCCGCCAGAAGCTGCCGGACCCCACCGTGACGTGGGTGGTGACCGACGTCGACATCGCGAACAACGTGATGCAGGGATCCACCGGCAACGCCCTGCTGGCCGTCGAGGACCACTCGCACCAGCGCTCCGCCGGCCAGATGGGCATCACGACCTCCGGCAACGTCTACCAGCGCGACGCGGGGAACCGCCCCGGCTGGGCCGTGATCTGGTCCCGCGGCGCCGGCGACCCGGCCGTCTACGGATCCGTGCAGGCGTTCAGCGCCGCGACCGGGAACGACCGCACGTCGCTCGCGATCGACGGGCGCCCGGTCGTGGGATCCGGGTTCCGGCTCACCGACGAGGTGCGCCGCGTCGAGACGCAGGTGGCCATGCCGCTCATCGGCCAGGTGGCGGGCCTCCTCGGCTGGCTGACCGGCGCGCGCGAGCTCGGGGCCGACGTGGGCTGATCCCGCGCGCACGACAGGACGGGCCGATCCCCTCGGGGGTCGGCCCGTCTTCGCGTCCCCGGTGTCTCCGGGCGATCGGAGGCGCACCGCCGGTAGGGGCACCGGTAGGCCGGGAGGCGGCGTCAGGGCGGCGACCAGTGCGGCATCCGGCGGGATGAGTACGACTACTGGCCCGTGCGCCGCGACCGGCGGGCGGCCGCGACGGAACCTGGGACGAGCACCCACGAGCCCGTCCCCGGACGGGCGATCCACCGCCATCCATCGTCTCGCCGACGCAAGGACCGTCCCATGAACGGCACGCCCCGCTCCCTCCGCTCCCTCCGCTCCACCGTCCGCCCCCGCCACGTGATCGCGCTCGCGGTCGCCGCCGGGCTCGTCCTGCCCGCCGCGCTCGTCGCCGCCGGCCCCGCCGCCGCGGCAGGCGGCCAGGACCTGGTCGCGGGCGCCGCCGTCTTCTCCGACGCGTTCACGCGCGGCGCGAGCGGCGGCTGGGGGACGGCCCCCGGCGCGGCGGCCTACGCGTACGACCTGCCGTCGGCGTTCCGCGTCAACGGGACGCAGGGCGTCGTCGACCTGCCGCGGTCGGGTGCCTCCGTCTCCGCCACGCTGCCGGCCGCGGTCTCCGCGGACGCGGAGGCGACGATGAAGGTGATGCTGCCGCGGATCCCGGCCGCGGGCGGCGGCGTCTACGCCGGGCTGCAGCAGCGCGTGACCGGCTCGTCGTACTACCAGACGAGCGTCCGCGTCGACCCGGCGGGGGACGCGCGGCTCTCCGTCGTGCGGGTGAACGGATCCACGGCCGCGCAGACCACCGTGGTGGGCGACGTCGTGGTGGCGCGCGGCGTGCTGCCGGGCAAGGTGCTCAACGTGCAGTCGCGCGTCTCGGGCTCGTCCGCGGTCGCCGTGGACGCCCGGGTCTGGCCGCAGGGCGCGGCCGTGCCCGCGTGGCAAGCGGCCGCGGTCGACGCGAGCGCCGCCCGTCTCGTGTCGGGATCCGCGACCCGCGTCTGGTCGTACCTCTCCTCGTCGTCGCCGACGCAGGCCGTCGCGTTCGACGACGTGACGGTCCGGCCGCTGACGAGGGCCGCATCGTCGACGCCGACGCCGACGCCGACGCCGACGCCGACGCCCACCCCGACCCCGACCCCGACCACGACCCCCACGCCCACCCCGACGCCCACCGCCCCCGCCCCGACCTCGTCGGACCCGGAGCAGACCGTGCCCCGCGGCGACGCGCGGCCCGGCACGGGATCCGGGGCCGCCCCGGTCGGCACCACGACCTACCCGGCGCCCGCCGACGGCGTCTACGTGTCGCCCACCGGCTCGAACGCGGGCGCGGGCACGAAGGCGTCCCCGTACGCGAGCATCCAGAAGGCCGTCGACGCGGCGCCGTCGGGACGCACGATCGTCGTCCGCGCCGGCACCTACCGCGAGGCCGTGGTGATGCCCGCGGGCAAGGCGCTCACGCTGCAGTCGTACCCGGGCGAGGCGGTGTGGCTCGACGGCAGCCGCACGCTCACCGCGTGGACCGCATCCGGATCCACCCGCTACGCCTCCGGCTGGGACGTGACCGTCGACGCGAGCCCCACCTACACGCGCGGCGCGCCCGACGGAACGCGGGAGGGCTGGGCGTTCGTGGACCCCGCCCGCCCGATGGCCGCCCACCCCGACCAGGTCTGGATCGGCCAGGCGGCGCAGCGGCAGGTCGCGTCGCTCGCGCAGGTGACCGCGGGCACGTTCTTCGTCGACACCGCCGCCGACCGCCTCTACCTCGGCTCGGATCCGGCCGGCCAGACGGTGCGCGCCAGCGACCGCGTCAGCGCCCTGGCCGTCCGCGGCGACGGCAGCACGGTGCGCGGCATCGGCGTCCGTCGGTACGCGCCGTCGGTGCCCGACATGGGCGCGGTCGTCGTCACCGGCAGGAACGTGACCATCGCGGACGTCGCGATCACCGACACCGCGACCACGGGCCTCTCGGTCCAGTCCACGGACGTGACCCTGCGGGCGGTGACCTCGGCGCGGAACGGCATGCTCGGGATCCACGCCAACTACGCCGACCGGCTCCGCGCCTCCCAGCTCCTGGTCGCGGACGACAACACCGAGGGCTTCAACCGGGCGCCGGTCTCGGGCGGCTTCAAGATCACCCGCAGCCGCGACGTGGACGTGATCGACAGCGCGTTCCTCCGCAGCAGCGGCAACGGCCTCTGGTTCGACGAGTCGGTGCACGACGCGACGGTGGCCGGGAACGACGTGCTCGCGAACACGGGCAACGGCGTCGTCTTCGAGCTCTCCGCCCAGCTCGCGTTCGTCGACAACGTCGCGGCGGGCAACGGCGCCGCCGGCCTCTGGATCGACGACACCGGGCACGCGCAGGTCTGGGCCAACACGTTCTCGGCCAACAAGCGGGACGTCGACATCGCGCAGGGCACCCGGCGTGCGGCGAACCTGGGGGAGGCGGGCCACGACCCGCGGCAGGCGCTGCCGGACCCCACGGTCACGTGGATCGTCACCGACATCCAGGTCGCCGACAACGTGATGCAGGGCAGCACCGGCAACGCGTTGCTCGCGGTGGAGGACCACTCGCACGAGCGCTCCGCCACGCAGATGGGGATCACGACCGCGGGCAACGTCTACCAGCGCGACGTCGCCTCGAGCCCGCGGTGGGCGATCGTGTGGGCCCGCGGCCCCGGCGACCCGGCCGTCCACGACACCGTCGGGGCGTTCACCGGGGCCACGGGCAACGACCGCACCAGCCTCGACGTCGTGGGGCGGAAGGTGCTCGGATCCGGCTGGCGGCTCACGACCGAGATCCAGGCGCAGCAGGCGACGGTCGCCGTCGCGGTGCCCGCCGCCGTCGCGGCCCTGCGCGGCGTCGCGACCGGCGCCCGCGTGATCGGCGCGTCGGCCGGCTGAGGGCGGTCGGAGGGGGACGGGGGACACCCGTCCCCCGAAGGGGGAGGGGCGACGGGGCACAGGGTGCGTTTAGCATTGCCACCGTCACCACCCGATGTTCACCCGTCGTACCCGCGATGGACTCTCCTGGACGAGGCCCACCCAGCCCGTCCTCCCCGGAGCCGTGGACATGACGAGGTCCCCCGGATCTCGACGCACCCCGCACCACCCACCTGTCACCCGAAACGCAGGCACACACCCGATGAACCCGTCATCGGCGCTGGACAGTACCCGCCGTCCGCGCCCGAACGCGCCCACCCGCCCCTCCGACACCCCTCGACCGCTCGACGCGCTGCCCGGCACGCGATGAGCACCACGAGGAACCGTCCCGCGACCCGGGACGAGCGCACCCGCCTGCGCACCGAGCGCCGCTCGGCGCACCGCCCGATCATCGGGTCCGGCGTCGCGCCCGCCGCGCCCGTCGTCCCCTCGGGCCGCCGCTGGGCCCGCGACTACCGCACCCGCCTCATCGCGAGCGACGGGGCGATCATCATCGCCACCGTCCTCGCCGCCCAGCTCACGCGCTTCGGCACGGGCGACGCGGCCGTCGACGCCGGCTCGATGCAGCTCGACTACGGCATCGTCTCGGTGATCGTGGTGGCCGCCTGGATCGCCGTGCTCGGCGCCTTCCGCACCCGCGACGCGCGCATCGTGGGCGTCGGCGTCGCCGAGTACAAGCGCGTCGTCAACGCGTCCGCCATCACGTTCGGCGCGCTCGCGATCGGCTTCCTGCTCCTCAAGGTCGACATCGCCCGCGGCTACGTCGTGCTCGCCTTCCCGCTCGGCGTCGTCGCGCTCCTGGTCGCCCGGTGGAGCTGGCGCCAGTGGCTCATCCGGCGCCGGATCCAGGGCGCGCACCTCTCCCGCGTCGTGGTCGTAGGCGCCCGGGCCGACGTCGAGGACGTGGCCGCGCAGATCCTGCTGCGTCCCGCTTCCGGCTACACGGTCGTGGGCGTCGCGATCGACGACCACCTCGACGGCCTCGAGGTCGCCGGGCGCACGATCCCCGTCGTCTCCGACCTCGGATCCGTCGCCGCGGCCGCCACCCGCACCGCCGCCGACGCCGTCATCGTCGCCAGCCAGCCGCGCGCCGGCAGCAACGCCGTCCGCACGCTCGGCTGGGAGCTCGAGGGCTCGTCGATCGAGCTGGTGCTCGCGTCGCGCCTCACGGACGTCGCCGGCCCGCGGATCCACTTCCGCCCGGTCGAGGGCCTCCCGCTCATCCACGTGGAGATCCCGCAGTTCGAGGGCGGGAAGCACGTGATGAAGCGGGCCCTCGACATCGCGGTGGCCGGCCTCGCGCTCGTGGTGCTCGCGCCGGTGATGCTCGTGATCGCCGGCATCGTGCGCATCGACAGCCCCGGCGGCGCCCTGTTCCGCCAGGAGCGCGTCGGCAAGAGCGGCCTCGAGTTCCGCATGCTCAAGTTCCGGTCGATGCGGGTGACCGCCGAGGCCGAGCTCGCGGCGCTGGCGGAGGCGAACGAGGGATCCGGCCCGCTGTTCAAGATGCGGAGCGACCCGCGCGTGACCCGCGTCGGCGCCGTGCTCCGCCGCTACTCGCTCGACGAGCTGCCGCAGCTGTGGAACATCCTCGTCGGCGACATGAGCCTGGTGGGCCCCCGCCCGCCGCTGCGCCGCGAGGTGCAGGGCTACGAGAGCCACGTGCACCGCCGTCTGTTCATCAAGCCCGGCCTCACGGGCATGTGGCAGGTGAACGGCCGGAGCGACCTGAGCTGGGACGAGAGCGTCCGGCTCGACCTGTACTACGTCGAGAACTGGTCCCTGACCGGCGACGTGATGATCATGTGGCGCACCTTCCGTGTGCTCACCCGACCCGTAGGGGCTTACTGATGTCTGCAATCGAACCGCGTCGACTCCGCATCGCCATGGTCGGGACCCGCGGGGTCCCCGCCGCGTACGGCGGATTCGAGACCGCCATCGAGGAGATCGGGCAGCGCCTCGCCGCCCGGGGCCACGACGTCACCGTCTACTGCCGCTCCGCGAACCGCGCGCGCCCGCGCACCCACCTCGGCATGACGCTCGTGCACCTGCCCGCGCTCAAGACCAAGTCGATCGAGACGCTCAGCCACACCGCGCTGTCCGCGATCCACCTGGCCTTCGGGAAGCGCCAGGACGCGGCCTTCGTGTTCAACGCCGCCAACGCGCCGTTCGTCCCCCTCATCCGCTCGCGCGGCGTGGCCACGGCCGTGCACGTGGACGGCCTCGAGTGGAAGCGCGGCAAGTGGGGCCGCATGGGCAAGAAGTACTACCGCGTGGCCGAGCAGATGGCCGTGAAGAACGCCGACGCGCTCATCTCGGACGCGCAGGGCATCGCCGACTACTACGACCACGAGTTCGGGATCCCCACGGAGCTGCTCACGTACGGCGCGAACATCCTGCGCGACCCCGCGAGCGACCGCCTCGCCGAGCTCGGCCTCGAGCCCGGCCAGTACCACCTCGTCGTCGCGCGCTTCGAGCCGGAGAACCACGTCGACGTGATCGTCGACGGGTACACCGCGTCGAGCGCGAAGCTGCCGCTCGTCGTCGTCGGATCCGCGCCGTACTCGGCCGCGTACACCGACCGCATCGAGCAGGTCGCCTCCGCCGACCCGCGCATCCAGCGCCTCGGCGGCGTGTGGGACCAGGAGCAGCTCGACCAGCTCTACGCCCACGCGCTCACCTACATCCACGGCCACTCCGTCGGCGGCACGAACCCGTCGCTGCTGCGCGCCATGGGCGCCGCGACCGCGACGCTCGTCAACGACAACGTCTTCAACCGCGACGTGCTTGGCGAGGACGGCCGCTTCTGGGCGGACGCCGCCGGCGTCGCCGCGCTCGTCGAGGGCGCCGAGGGGAACGCGGACGAGGCCGTCGCGATCGGCGCCCGCCTGCAGGAGCGGGCCGAGGAGACCTACGACTGGGACGCCATCGCCGACGGCTACGAGGAGCTCGCGGCCCGCATGACGCGCGGCTACTCCACTCACGGCATGAGCCGCGGGATCCGCTCGGCCACCCGCTGGGAGCCGGAGCTGCGCGCGAGCGACGCCGGCCGCACCTCCTTCCTCCTCGAGGAGAGCCGATGACCGCCGCGACCGGCACCACCGCCGGCACCACGGCGCCCGCGCGCGACGAGTCGTACGCCGACGTCGTCCGCCGCCTGGCGTCCGCCCAGAAGAAGGCGGCGCGCGGCGCGCCCGCGTACTCGATCCGCGTCAACCGCCCGGCCGGCCGCCTGCTCGCCGCGTGGGCGTTCCGCGCGGGGCTGACCCCGAACCAGGTGACCGCGATCAGCGCCGCCTTCACGTTCACCGGGATCGCCCTGATCGCGCTCGTGCAGCCCGCCGCCTGGCTCGGCATCGCCGTGTGGCTGCTGCTCGCCGTGGGCTACGCGTTCGACTCGGCCGACGGCCAGGTCGCGCGCCTCCGCGGCGGCGGCTCGCTCTCGGGCGAGTGGCTCGACCACGTCGTCGACTGCATCAAGATCTCGTCGCTGCACCTCGCGGTGCTCGTGTCGATGTTCCGCTGGCCCGCCACGGACTCCGACGCGTGGCTCCTCGTGCCCGTCGTCTACGCCATCGTGGCCGCCGCGAGCTTCTTCGCGATGATCCTCAACGACCAGCTCAAGCGCGTGCACCAGGTCTCGGGCGCCGCGGCCCCCGACGCCGGCCGCTCGACGCTGCTGCGCTCGCTGCTCGTGATCCCCACCGACTACGGCTTCCTCTGCATCGTGTTCGCGCTGCTCGGCGCCCCCGTCGTGTTCCTCGCGGTCTACGCGCTGATGATGCTCGCCAACGCCGGGCACCTCGCCCTCGCGTCGGTGAAGTGGTTCCGCGACATGGGCGCGCTCGACGCGCGCCGTGCCGACGCCGCGCGGGTCACCGCGTGACCGCCTTCGCCGGCACGGAGCGGGCGCGCGCGCAGGCGGACGACGAGGGCGACGGCCTCCGCGGCCGCACGATCCTCGTCGCGCACCCGAGCGCCGAGCTCTACGGATCCGACCGCGTGCTGCTCGAGAGCGTTGCGGGCCTCGTCGCCGCGGGCGCCCGCGCGGTCGTCACCCTCCCGTCCGACGGCCCGCTCGTCGCCGCGCTCACGGGCGTCGGCGCGAGCGTGCACCACGCGCCCACGCCCGTCCTCCGGAAGTCGATGCTGCGCCCGCGCGGCTTCGCGACCCTCGTCGGCCAGTCGGTCCGCGGCCTGTCCGCGGGCCTCGGCCTCGTGCGCCGCGAGCGCCCGGACGCCGTGTACGTGAACACCGTGACGATCCCGCTCTGGATCCTCGTCGGCCGCCTCGCCGGCCGCCCGGTCCTCGCCCACGTGCACGAGGCGGAGGGGTCCGCGTCGCGCGCCGTCGGCACCGCGCTCGCCCTGCCGCTCGCGCTCGCCACGAGCGTGGTCGCGAACAGCCGCTACAGCGTCGACGTGCTCGGCCGCGCCCTCCCGCGGGTCGCGCGCCGCGCCGAGGTCGTCTACAACGGCGTGCCCGGACCCGTCGACGTCGTGCCCGCGCGCGCCGCGCTCGACGGGGGCCTCCGGGCGCTCTACGTCGGCCGGCTCTCCGACCGCAAGGGCGTGGACGTCGCCGTCGACGCGATCGTCGAGCTCCGCGACCGCGGCGTGCCGGCGCGCCTCGACATCGTGGGCGCCGTCTTCCCCGGCTACGAGGCCTACGAGGAGCAGCTGCGCACGACGATCCGCGTTCTCGACCTCGTGGAGCGGATCACGCTGCACGGCTTCCACGCCGACGTCACCCCCTTCGTGGCCGCCGCCGACGCGTGCGTCGTCCCCTCCCGCGTGGACGAGCCGTTCGGCAACACGGCCGTCGAGGCGCTGCTCGCCGCGCGACCCGTGGTGGTCAGCGACACCTCCGGCCTCCGCGAGGCCGCGGGCGGGTACGAGTCGGCGCAGCTGGTGCCGCCCTCGGATCCGGCCGCCCTCGCGGACGCCCTCCAGTCCATCGCGGCGGACTGGGACGCGTACCGCGCCCGGGCCGCCCGCGACCGCTTCCGCGCCGAGCACCGGCACGGACCCAAGCTCTACCGGCAGCGCATCGCGCGGTCGGTGGGCGCGATGCTCACGCCCACGAGGCGCGTCGGCAGCCCCCGACCGGCCAGCGACCGCTGACCACCGGCACCCTCCCACCCCCGCTCCACCCACCCCAAGCAAGGACGAAATGAGCATCCTCTCCTCCGCGGGACGTCGCCTGGCCGCGATGACCGCGGCCGCCGCGGTCATCCTCTCCGCGGTCGTGATCGCGCAGCCCGCCATGGCGGACTCCGCGCCGGTCGACCCGACCGACCCGAAGACGCCCGTCACGGTCACCGCCGACCCGCTGCCCACGACCCAGATCGACGGCGTCGCCTGGTCGCAGGTCGTCGTCGGCAACACGGTCTACGTCGCCGGCAAGTTCCAGAACGCGCGCCCCGCGGGCGCCGCGGCCGGCACGAACCTCACGCCCCGCAGCAACCTGCTCGCGTACGACATCCGCACGGGCGCGCTCATCACGTCCTTCGCGCCGAAGCTCAACGCGCAGGCGCTCTCCGTCACCGCGTCGCCGGACGGATCCCGGATCTACGTGGTCGGCGACTTCACCGACATCGACGGCCAGGGCTACTACCGCGCGGCGGCGTTCAGCACCGCGACCGGCAAGATCATCCCGACCTTCCGCCCCATCATGGGCAGCCAGACCCGCACGGTGAGCGCCTCGAACGACACCGTGTACCTCGGCGGCACCTTCCAGAGCGTCAACGGCGCCGCTCGGAAGTACCTCGCCGCGGTGTCCGCGACGAACGGCCAGAACACGGCCTTCGTCGCGGATGCGGACACCGTCGTGGACGCGCTCACCCTCACGAAGGACGCGTCCAAGCTCATCGTCGGCGGCCGCTTCACGCAACTCAGCGGCACGCCGACCTACGGGCTCGGCGCGGTGGATCCCGCCACGGGCGCCTCGCTCCCGTGGGCCGCGAACCAGAAGGTCAAGAACGCCGGCGTCGAGTCGTCGATCACGAGCCTGTACGCGACCGACGACCGGGTCTACGGATCCGGCTACACGTTCGGCCCCGGCGGCAACCTCGAGGGCGCCTTCTCGGCCGACCCGAACACGGGCGTCGTGAGCTGGGTCGAGGACTGCCACGGCGACACCTACTCGGTCTTCGCCACGAGCACGGTCGCGTACGTCGCCGGCCACCCGCACTACTGCGGCAACATCGGCGGCTTCCCGCAGACCGAGCCGTGGACCTTCCAGCACAGCCTCGCGTTCTCGAAGACCGCGACGGGCACGGCCACGGCCGACCCGTACGGCTACGCGAACTGGGCCGGCACGCCGTCCCCCTCGCTGCTCAACTGGTTCCCGAAGTACGTCACGGGATCGTTCACGGGCCAGGGCCAGGCGGCCTGGAACGTCAACGGCAACGAGGACTACATCGTCGTCGGCGGCGAGTTCCCGTTCGTGAACACCACCGCGCAGCAGGGCCTCGTCCGCTACGCGATGGCCAAGGACGCCACGAACAAGGTCGGCCCGAACGGCAACGACCAGCTCGTCCCGAAGTCGATCTCGTACACGAAGGGCGAGGCCCGCGTCTCCTGGCAGGCCACCTTCGATCGCGACAACTCGCGCCTCACCTACAAGGTGATCCGCGACGGCAAGACGTCGACGCCCGTCTACCAGGTCACGCAGGACTCGACCTTCTGGAACCGGCCGTCGATGGGCTTCATCGACAAGGGCCTCGTGCCCGGCAGCTCGCACACCTACAAGGTGGTCGTGACCGACTCGGCCGGGAACTCCACCGACCGCAACGGCGCCTCTCCCGTCACCATCACCGACCAGTCCGGCAGCGACGCGTACGCGACGAGCGTGAAGGACGACGGCGCGACCGCGTACTACCCGCTCGACGAGAACGACGGCACCGCCGGCCTCGACCA
This sequence comes from Clavibacter michiganensis subsp. insidiosus, assembly GCF_002240565.1. Lineage (GTDB taxonomy): Bacteria > Actinomycetota > Actinomycetes > Actinomycetales > Microbacteriaceae > Clavibacter > Clavibacter insidiosus. Next base: position 969,600 of record NZ_MZMO01000001.1, read on the forward strand.
CGTCGCGTTCGAGGACCTCCGCGTCGACAACGCCACGCGCGGCGCCCAGGGCCCGATCGACGGATCCACCGCCACCACCTTCTCCGGCCAGGACGGGTCCTTCGCGGTCACGCCCCAGGCCGTCCAGGCGCCGAACACCTTCAGCGTGGAGTCGTGGGTCAAGACGACCTCGACCTCGGGCGGCAAGGTCGTCGGCTTCGGCGGCAGCAACACGGGCACGTCGGGCAACTACGACCGCATGGTCTACCTCGACGACGACGGCCGCGTCTTCTTCGGCGTGTACACCGGCGCCACTCAGACGCTCAACTCCGCCCCCGGCTTCAACGACGGGACGTGGCACCAGATCGTCGCCACCATGGGCGCCGAGGGCATGAAGCTGTTCGTCGACGGCAAGCTCGCCGGCCAGCGCGCGGACACGACCCAGGGCCAGGACTACACGGGCTACTGGCGCGTCGGCGGCGACAACCTCGGCGGCTGGCCCAACCAGCCCGGGAGCTACTACCTGGCCGGCGACATCGCCCAGGTGTCGGTCTACCCGACCGCGCTCACGCGCGCCGACGTCGTCGACCACCTGGTCGCGTCCGGCCGCACCTCGCCCATCCCGCCGGCGCCCTCGGACGCCTACGGCAAGGCCGTGTACGCGGCCGACCCGTCGTCCTACTGGCGCCTCGACGACGCCGACGGCGCGTCGACGCTCAAGGACGCGGGCCAGAACGACGTCGGCGCCAACGTCGGACGCAACGTGCGCTTCGGCCAGGCGGGCGCCCTCTCGGGCTCCGTCGGCCAGGCGGCGGCGGTCTCCGACAGCATCGCGGTGAGCCAGCAGCGAGTCTCGAACCCGACCTCCTACTCGCTCGAAATGTGGTTCCAGACGACCACCACGCGCGGCGGCAAGCTGATCGGGTTCGGCGACAACGCGGACCCGTTCAACTTCTCCGGCAGCTACGACCGCCACGTCTACATGCAGGACGACGGACGCCTGCAGTTCGGCACGTGGACGGGCCAGACCAACCTGGCGGGATCCGAGCGCGCCTACAACGACGGCCAGTGGCACCACATGGTCGCGTCGCAGGGATCCGACGGCCTGAAGCTCTACGTGGACGGCGACCTCGTCGGCCAGAACGGCCAGACGCAGGCGCAGGGCTACGACGGCTACTGGCGCATCGGCGGCGACAACACCTGGGGCTCCTCCAGCGGCACCTTCGAGGGCCGGATGGACGAGGTCGCGGTCTACCCGACCGTGCTCGCCCCGTCCACGGTGGCGACGCACTTCTCGCTCGGGACGACCGGCCGCGTGCCGAACCAGGCCCCGAAGGCCGCGTTCACGCAGACCGCCGACTTCCTGACGGCGTCGTTCGACGCGACCGGATCCACGGACGCCGACGGCACGATCACGGGCTACGCCTGGGACTTCGGCGACGGCGTCCAGGCCTCGGGCGCGCAACAGTCGCACACCTACGCCGCGGCCGGCACCTACCCGGTGACGCTCACGGTGACGGACGACCGCGGCGCGACGAACCGCACGCAGCAGGACGTCACCGTGAAGGCGGCCCCCGCCAACATCGCGCCGACCGCCGTCGTGACGGCGACGGCGACCGACCTCACGGCCAAGCTCGACGGATCCGCCTCGACGGACGCCGACGGCACCGTCGCTTCCCACGCGTGGGACTTCGGCGACGGCAGCACGGGCACCGGCCCGACGCCGACGCACGCCTACGCCGCGGGCGGCACCTACACGGTGACGCTGACGGTCACGGACGACAAGGGCCTCACGGGCACCGCGTCCACGCAGGTGACGGTGGTGGCGCCCCCGGTCAACCGCGAGCCCACCGCGATCATCGCGTCGACCACCGCGGACCTCGTCGCGAACCTCGACGGCCGCGCCTCCAGCGACCCGGACGGCACCATCGTGTCCTGGGCGTGGGAGTTCGGCGACGGCACGACCGGCACCGGGGCGTCCATCGCCCACCCGTACGCGAAGGCCGGCACGTACCCGGTCGCGCTGACGGTGACGGACGACACGGGCGCGACCGGTCGCACGACCGCGAGCGTCACGGTCACCGCCCCGCCCGTGAACCAGGCGCCCGTCGCCGCGTTCACGAGCACCGCGGCGAACCTCGTCGCCTCGCTCGACGCCTCCCCGTCGAGCGACCCGGACGGCACCGTGGCCTCCTGGTCCTGGGCCTTCGGCGACGGGACCACCGGCACGGGCCGCACCACGACCCACGCCTACGCCGCCGCCGGCACCTTCGCGGTGTCGCTCACGGTCACGGACGACAAGGGCCTCGCCACGACGACCACCTCGCCGGTGACCGTCCAGGCACCCGCGTCGAACGTGCTCGCGCAGGACTCGTTCGGCCGCGCGGTCGCCACGGGCTGGGGCACCGCCGAGCTCGGTGGCGCCTGGCGCGTCACCGGCGGAACGAACATCGTCAAGGTGCAGGACGGCATGGGCCAGGTCGTCTCGCCGAAGGGCGAGACCCGCACGATGACCCTCGACGCGGTGTCCACCACGTCGTCGGACGTCAGCGCGACCTTCTCGCTCGACGCCGTCCCCACGGGCGGCGGCTCCTACACCCGGGTCAACTCCCGGCAGGTGGGCTCGGCGTCCTACCAGACGCAGGTCTGGATCAAGGCGACCGGGCAGATCCAGCTGGTGCAGTCGGAGGGGGCGACGACCCTCGGGTCGTACATCCTCCCCGGCACGACCTACCAGGCCGGCCAGCAGCTCCGCGTCCGCGTCCTGACGACCGGCACCTCGCCGACCACCGTCAAGGCGAAGGCGTGGGTCGCCGGCCAGGCCGAGCCCTCCGCGTGGCAGACGAGCGTCACCAGCTCGACCGCAGCGCTGCAGGCCGCGGGCTCCGTCGGGATCCAGACCTACCTCTCGGGGTCGGCGACGGCACCCGTCACGACGCGGATCGACGACCTGGTCGTCAGCCGCGACGGCCAGGCGCCTGCACCGGTTCCGGCGAACCAGGCGCCGACGGCGGCGTTCACGTCGACCGCCAAGGACCTGACGGCGTCGTTCGACGGATCCACGTCGACGGACGCCGACGGCACGGTCGCCTCGTACGCCTGGGCGTTCGGCGACGGGACGACCGGCACCGGCAAGACGGTGGACCACGCCTACGCCAAGGCCGGCACGTACACGGTGTCGCTCACGGTGACGGACGACAAGGGGCTGGCGTCGGCGAAGAAGGACGGCACGGTCACGGTGACCGCGCCGGTCGTCGCGCCGGTGAACCAGGCCCCGACGGCGGCGTTCACGTCGACGGCGAAGGACCTGACGGCCTCGTTCGACGGATCCACGTCCGCCGACGCCGACGGCACCGTCGCCGCGTACGCCTGGGCGTTCGGCGACGGGACGACCGGCACCGGCAAGACGGTCGACCACGCCTACGCCAAGGCCGGCACGTACACGGTGTCGCTCACGGTGAGGGACGACAAGGGGCTGGCGTCGGCGAAGAAGGACGGCACGGTCACGGTGACCGCGCCGGTCGTCACGCCGCCCGCCGCCGGGATCCTCGCGCAGGACACCTTCACCCGCACCGCCGCGAACGGCTGGGGCACGGCGGAGACCGGGGGCGCCTGGCGCATCACCGGCAACGCGTCGATCCTCAAGGTGGCGGACGGGAAG